>DATJNS010000120.1:0-2602 GCA_035507915.1 Candidatus Sulfotelmatobacter sp. | reverse complement strand
ACGCATGTCGGGTCTCCTCGATCTGAAGTGATGGCTCAGGCGGCGTCCGCCAGATCCTCGAGCGCGCCGCGCCGGACGATGCTGATGTGCGCGCGCTGGACGCCGATCACGCCATCCTCGCGCAGCTGGGTCAGGGTGCGGCTGACCGTCTCGATGGTCAGCCCGAGATAGTCGGCCATGTCGGCGCGCGTGACCGGCAGGTCGAGCACGTCGCCGAGCCCGCGCCGCGCGATCATGACCAGGAACGAGGCGACCTTCTCGGTCGCGCTCTTGCGCCCGAGCAGCAGCATCTGGTCCTGCGCGGCGATCAGCTCGCTGCAGGCGCGCCGCAGCAGCAGGCGCGCGACCAGCGGCGACACCGCGACCAGCTGCTCGACCTGCTTGCGCGGGAAGCGGCTGACCGTGACCGGGCCGATCGCGACCGCGCCCGACAGGTAGACGTCCTCCGGCACCATGCCGAGGAAGTCGCCGGCGAACAGGAAGCCGGTGATCTGGCAGCGGCCGTCGGGCAGGGTGCGGTAGACCTTCACGACACCGCTCGCGATGCGGAACAAATGATCGGCCGGGTCGCCCTCGCGCAGGATCGGCGCGCCGGGCTCGAACGACACCGCTGTGGCGATCGCCGCCAGCGGCCCGATGTCGGTCTCGGCCGGCTTGGCCGCCGCCGGCGCCACCGCCACCGCGGCCTTGCCATGGACCCCGGGAACGAACGCGAAGCGCTTGGTCGTCCGCGTGCCCGTCTGTGCCAGTGCCGTCATGTCGTCCTCCACCGGTTCGATGTAAGCGACGGTAAAGAGACGGCTGGCGGCTGATTAGTTCGGAATTATACCTACTGGGATCGCGGATACGGTCTCAACTGCTCCGCCACACGGCGAGAAACCGCAGATTTCCCGACTTTTCCTCGCCCGGCTCTCGGCCGCAGTAGGGACTTCTACGTATGGCGCGACGCCCTGCCGGGACTTGATGCACATCAAGCAAAAATCCGTTGTGCCGTGCTTCGATCCGCTCATTGTGGTCGAGGGGAGCGCCGAACCGGCGCCAAGCAGGAGCAGGAGACGACGATGACGTTCCGAATTGCGCTGGCTGCCGTGATCTTGGCGATGTCGACGGGCTTCGCCGCCGCGGCGACCCGCTACAGCGAGAACGACCTGCGGGTCGCCATGATCCAGATGGAGGACGACAAGCCGGAGGCCGGGCAGACGGTCGATGCGTTCATCAGCTGCCTGCGCTACTGGAATCCGGGCGACCGCCATCAGCCCAACGAGATCGAGATCGCACGGCTCAAGGACGACACCTTCACGGTTTCGGCGGTGCTGCGCTCGCGCTCGATCTTTCACTTTCAGGTGACCAAGGAGCACGGCTATCTGGTCGCGTTGCTCCGGCGCGTCGAGTACTCGCTGGTCACCAACGGCGCCTACCAGCAGCTGACCGATGCGGAATCGAAGCGCGCAGTGCTGCGCGGCGCCTGCGAGAAGCCTTGACATCGACGGATCGCGCAACACATCCGCAAGCGTGATGGTCGCATCCAAGCGACCGAGGTGAGGACCGAGCCATGCAAGCCGCCGACATCATGACCAAGGTCGTCATCTCCGTGGCGGCGGACACGACGGTGCCCGATATCGCGAAGCTGATGCTGGATCGCGGCATCAGCTCGGTCACGGTGGTCGACCGCACGGGGCGGCTGATCGGACTGATCACTGAAGGCGATCTGCTGCGGCGCGCCGAGATGGGCACGGAGCGACGACCCTCGCGCTGGCTCGAGGTCGTCAGCACCAACGCCGAGCTTGCCGCCGACTACGTGAAGTCGCACGCCCGCAAGGCCGCCGACATCATGACGCGCGACGTCATCACCGCGTCGGCGGAGACCCCGGTGCGCGACATCGTCGACCTGATGGAGTCGCGGCGCATCAAGCGCGTGCCGATCGTGCATGACGGCGCCGTCATCGGCATCGTCAGCCGCGCCAACCTGGTCCAGGCGTTGCTGGTCGGGGCGCGCTTCGAGGCGCGCGACCTCAAAGGGGACCGCGCGATGCGGGAGGCCCTGCTGGCCGAACTGAAGGGTCAGGCATGGGTGACCGCGACGGGCCTGAACGTCATCGTCAGCGACGGGATGATCCATCTCTGGGGTACCGTGCAGTCTCCCGAACAGCGCTCCGCCTTGCGCATCGCGGCGGAGAATGTCCCGGGCGCGCGCGGCGTCGAGGATCACCTGGTCAGCGTGCCCGCGCTCCCCGCGGTCTGACGGCGCCGACGGCGCCGGTCCCGTGTAGCAACAAGCGTCCGCGTCCCGGCCGAGGCCCATGGCCGGGCGGCGTCGGGGCTGTCATGCTCGCGCGGTCCAACCGACCGACGAGATCGCCATGTCCCCGACCGACGCCCTCATCAACTCGCCGAGCTACCGCCTCCCCGTCGCGGATCTCGACTTCCTGCTGCGCGACGAAATGCGCGGCATGCGTTTCGCGCTCGAGTACAGCAAGGCCGAGCTCGAGCTCCGGGATCACGGCATCCGCTCGACCGTGGTGGTCTTCGGCAGCGCGCGCGTGCCATCGCCCGAACGGGCGCAACGCCTGGTCGACGACGCGAAGACGCCCGCCGCGGCCGA
>DATJNS010000119.1:0-3080 GCA_035507915.1 Candidatus Sulfotelmatobacter sp. | reverse complement strand
CGCCTCGACACGGTGACGCGGCCGCTGGTCCTCGTCCGTGGCGATCCGTCCATGCCCGACCGCGACTGGATCACGGCCGCGAGCGCGACCATCGCCGCGCGCATGCGCGGTGCGCGCTTGGTCACGTTGGCCGGCGCCGGCCACATGATGATGTTCGAGCAGCCCGAGCGCTGCGTCGATATTCTCGCGGCGCAGCTAGGCGTGCGATCGCAAGGGCGGTATCAGTAGGATCATGGCAGCGACCACGGTGAAGGCTGCGTTGGGCAGGGGCCGTACGGCCTGCAGCAGCCACGGCGGTCCGCCCATCAGCGGCGTGCCCTTGATCAGCGGCACCACGAGCCAGCCGACCAAGCTCGGGGCGACCAGGCCGAACAGCGCGGCAAACACCCAATAGTTGATGCGGCCGCGGTATGGCAGCGCATAGGCCAGCACGATGCCCCAGATGCCGCCCCAGAAGCACTGCGAGACGATCTGCGGCACGCCCCACGGCGGGATCGCTTTCATTTGATAGAAGCCGAACGGCGCGAGGCCGAGCTCGTGCAGGACCAGCCATCCGAATTGATGGCCGATCGCGACCCCGATGGCGCCGGCAACGAAGCCGGCGATGACCGGGCGCATGGCTAGCCCACCATCGAGTAGCCGCCGCTGACGCTCAGCACCTGGCCGGTGATCCAGCCGGCATGGTCGGAGGCCAGCAGGGCGACCATCGGCGCCACATCCTCGGGCTGGCCGAGGCGGCGCGTCGGGTAGAGGCGGACGAGCTTGTCGCGGTTGGCGTCGACCCAGGCCTTGTCGTGCGGGGTTTCGACCAGGCCGAGCGAGATCACGTTGGCGGTCGTGCCGAAGCGGCCGAACTCGCGCGCCAGCGACTTCACCAGGCCGATCACGCCGGCGCGCGCCGCCGCGACGATCGACAGGCCCGCCTCGCCGACGCGCGAGGAGTCGCCGATCAGCGCGACGATCCGGCCGTGACCGCTCTTTTCCAAGTGCGGCGCGGCGGCGTAGCAGCAATGGATCGCGCCGTAGAGGCAGGCGTCGATCTGGCGCCGCCAGTCCTCCGGCGTGGTCTCCGTGAAACGCTGGCGCAGCGCCACGCCGGCGTTGTTGACCAGGATGTCGAGCCCGCCCAATTCGCCGACCACGGTCGCCGTCATCCGGTTGACCGCATCGAGGTCGGAGACGTCGGCGCCGCAGGCGATCGCGCGGCCGCCCGCGCCCGTGATCTCGGCCACGACGGCATGCGCCTGGTCGGCCGAGCTGCGGTAGTTGACCGCCACCGCCGCGCCTTCGGCGGCGAGCGCCAGCGCGATCGCGCGGCCGACGCCGTTGGCGCCACCGGTCACCAGCGCGACCCTGCCTGTGAGCTGACAGTCCAAATCATCCTCCTCGTTTCGTCTTCGCGGTCTCGACCAGGCGGAACAGGCGCTCCGGCGTCATCGGCAGCTCGGTGATCTCGAGTCCGAGCGGC
Source organism: Candidatus Sulfotelmatobacter sp. (assembly GCA_035507915.1). GTDB lineage: Bacteria > Pseudomonadota > Alphaproteobacteria > Elsterales > Elsteraceae > JACQAI01. The sequence goes on along the minus strand of DATJNS010000119.1, from coordinate 1,612 downwards.
GCCAGCGCATCGGCGAGCGCGTTGGCGACCGCGGCCGGCGCGCCGATCGTGCCGCCTTCGCCCATGCCGCGGAAGCCCCCGACGGTTTTGGCGGCGCTCTCGATGTGGACGGTCGCGATCTCGGGCACCTCGCCGGCCGCCGGGATCACGTAGTCGGCCAGGGTCGCGGTCAGGAGCTGGCCGTCCGCGTCGTACACGACCTCCTCGAACAGGGCGGCGCCGATGCCTTGCGCGACCGCGCCGTGGATCTGCCCGTCGACGATCATGGGGTTGATGATGCGCCCGCAATCCTCGGCGACCACGTAGCGGTCCAGCGTCACCTTATAAGTCTTCGGGTCGATCTCGGCGCGCACGACGTGGGTCGCCGTCGTCGTCGTGCCGAACACCGGGTCGTAGCTCTTGGTGTCCTCGAGCGGCTCGCGCATCTCGGGCGGCAGGCGCCCCATCTCCGAATAGGCGGCCTTGGCCAGCGCGCGGAACGATATCGCGCGGTCGGTGCCCGCGACCGTGACGGCGCCGTCGCGCACCTCGAGGTCCGCCTCGGCCGCCTCCAAGAGATGCGCCGCGACGCGCACCAGCTTCTCCTTGAGGCCGCGCGACGCCAAGGTGGCGGCGCCGCCGGCAAGCACGGCGCTGCGGCTCGCGTAGGTGCCGGTCGAATGCGCGACCAGCGCGCTGTCGCCCTGCAGGATCCGGATGTCCTCCAGGCGGGCGCCGAGCTCGTCGGCGATCACCTGGGCGAGCGTGGTCTCGAGCCCCTGGCCGTGCGAGGCGATGCCGACCATCGCCGTCACGGCGCCCGTCGAGTCGAGCTTGATGGTCGCCAGCTCGGTGCCGGTGTTGATCGGCATGCCGGGTGCCGCCGAGATGCGCGAACCGATGCCGGTGAGCTCGGCATAGCACGCGATGCCGATGCCGACCCAGCGCCCCTCGGCGCGCGCCTTCGCTTGCTCGGCGCGCAGCGCCGGATACTCGACGGCGCGGCAGGCGGCGTCGAGCGTCGCGCCGAAGCTCGGACTGTCCCACACGATGCCGGACGCCGCCTTGTAGGGCAGCTCGTCCGGCCGCACGAGATTGCGGCGGCGCAGTTCGACCGGATCGAGCGCGAGCCGCCGCGCCGCCATGTCGATCAGCCGCTCCATCACGAAGGTCGAGACCGGCCGGCCGACGCCGCGATAGGGGCCGAGCGGCGCCTTCGCGGTCGCGACCGCGCGCACGCGGCCGCGATAGGCGGCGAGGCGGTAAGGGCCGGGCAGGAAGCTGATCACCTGCACGGGCTCGAGCGCGGCGGTCCACGGATAGATCGAGTAGGCGCCGACGTCGCCGATCACGTCGGCGACGAGCGCCAGCAGGCGGCCGTCGGCATCGAGCCCGAGCTCGGCGTCGACGATCTCGTCGAAGGCCTGGCTGGTGGTCAGCAGGTCCTCGAGCCGGTCGCTGGTCCAGCGCACCGGCCGGCCCAGCTTGCGGGTCAGCGCGGCGACCAGCAGCTCCTCCATGTAGAGTGAGCCCTTGCCGCCGAAGCCGCCGCCGACGTCGGGTGCCACCACGCGGATGTCGTGGCCCGGCAGATCGAGCAGCTCGGCAATCAGGTCGCGCACCACGCCGGGGA
>DATJNS010000118.1:0-4812 GCA_035507915.1 Candidatus Sulfotelmatobacter sp. | reverse complement strand
GAGCGCCGTGAGCTTGGCGAACGCGGTCGCGCGGTCGATGTACTTCATGCCGCAATCGGGCGCCGGGATCACGCGCTCGGGCGCCAGCACGCCGAGCATGCGCCGGATGCGCGCCGCCACCGTCTCGGCGCTCTCGACCTGGGGATCGCCGAGGCTGATCACGCCGAGGATCACGGTCTTGCCGGCGAGTTCGCGCACGGCGCCGGGATCGAGGTCGGGCTGCGCCGCCTCGATCGAGATCTGGTCGGCGATCGTCGCCGCGAGCTCGGGCAGGAACGAGTAGCCGCTCGGCCGCGCGTGCACGACGTGGGCGTAGCCGAAGCACAGGTGGATCGCGGTCGGCCCGGGGACGCCGTCGAGCGCGCGGTTGATCGCCGCCACGCCGTAGCGCTTGGCCTTGTCGGGGCGCGCCTGCAGGTAGGGCTCGTCGAGCTGGATCACGTCGGCGCCGGCGGCCTTGAGCGCGCGCGCCTCGGCGTTGACCGCGTCGGCGTAGGCGAACGCGAGCTCCTCCTCGGTCTTGTAGAAATCGTTCTGCGCCTGCTGCGCCATGGTGAACGGCCCCGGCATCGTGATCTTGATGCGCCGGTCGGTGTTGGCGCGCAGGAAGCGCACGTCGTCGACCTCGACCGGCCGCGTGCGCCGGATCGGCCCGACCACACGCGGCACCGGGTTGGCGTGGCCGGTGCGGTCGAGCGCCGAGCCCGGCTGGTCGATGTCGACGCCGTCGAGCGCGGTCGCGAAGCGGTTCGAGTAGCTTTCGCGGCGCATCTCGCCGTCCGTGATGATGTCGATGCCGGCGCGCTCCATGTCGCGGATCGCGATCAGGGTGGCGTCGTTCTGCGCCTGCTCGAGGAACTCGGGCGCGACGCGCCAGATCTCGCGCGCGCGCACGCGCGGCGGCAGGCGGCCCTTCAGATTGCCGCGGTCGATCAGCCAGTCGGGCTGCGGATAGCTGCCCACCACCGTCGTCGGCAGAAGCTTTTCGGACATCGCGTTGCCTCCTCGTCTCCCCGTCATTGCGAATGCGAGGAGCGTCAGCGACGAAGCAACCCAGACGGCCCGGCGGGGCGGAAAGGCGACCGAAAGACTGGAGCGGGAGAAGGGATTCGAACCCTCGACCCTCACGTTGGCAACGTGATGCTCTACCCCTGAGCTACTCCCGCATCCGTCGGGGTCGCCGACAGGGGCGGGATCATAGCCAAAGGCAGGGCCATTGCAAGCGCACCCTGGGCGCGCCGGGGGCCGCTCAGGGGCTTGTCAAACCGGCCCGAAAGGGCGGATACCTTGCCTCCCGGACCGCTGGGCGCCACATAGGGCTGGCCCTTTAACCAAATTCCTTCCCACGGCAGCGCGATAACCGTCATGCAACCGATTTTCAACGCTCCCGCCGCCGCCGACGCCGGCATCGTCAAGGAAAGCAGCACGGCGACCTTCATGGCCGACGTGGTCGACGCCTCGCACGACGTGCCGGTGGTCGTCGACTTCTGGGCGCCCTGGTGCGGGCCGTGCAAGACCCTCGGGCCGCAGCTCGAGAAGGCCGTGCGCGAGGCCAAGGGCCAGGTCCGCATGGTCAAGATCAACGTCGACGAGAACCAGCAGCTCGCCGCGCAGATGCGCATCCAGTCGATCCCGGCGGTCTACGCGTTCAAGGACGGCCGGCCGGTCGACGGCTTCGTCGGCGCGCTGCCGGAAAGCCAGATCAAGGCGTTCGTCAAGAAGGTGATGGGCCTGGGCGGCCCGGCGGCCTCGCCGGTCGCCGACGCGCTGGCGCAGGCCAAGGCGGCGCTCGCCGAGGGCGACGTCGGCACCGCGAGCACGTTCTACAGCCACATCCTGCAGCGTGAGCCCGACAACGTCGACGCGCTCGCCGGGCTCGGGCGCTGCCTGCTGCAGTCGGGCGACGCCAAGAAGGCGCGCGCGTTGCTCGATCGCGTGCCGGCCGATGCCGCCAGCCACGCCGACGTCGTCGCGCTGCGCTCGAGCCTGGAGCTCGCCGAGCAGGCCGACAAGGCCGGCTCGCCGACCGAGCTCGAGGCGCGCGTCGCGCAGAACCCGGCCGACCACGAGGCGCGCTTCAACCTGGCGATGGCGCTGTTCGCGCACGGCCAGCGCGAGGGCGCGGTCGACCAGCTGCTCGAGCTGATCAAGCGCGACCGCCAGTGGAACGAGGAGGCCGCGCGCAAGCAGCTGCTCAAGTTCTTCGAAGCCTTCGGCCCGACCGATCCCTTCACGGTGGCGAGCCGGCGCCGGTTGTCGACCCTGCTGTTCTCATGACGCGCAGCCCGCTCGAGACGACGTACGACGACCTGCCGTCCGAGCTGCCGATCTTCCCGTTGTCCGGCGTGTTGCTGCTGCCGCGCGGACGCCTGCCCCTGCAGATCTTCGAGAAGCGCTACCTCGCCATGACGCGCGACGCGCTGGGCGCGGCGCAGCGCCTGATCGGCATGATCCAGCCGACCGAGAAGGAAACCACCCAGGCGACCAACAACCCGCCGGTCTACAAGGTTGGCTGCGCCGGGCGCATCACCTCGTTCAGCGAGACCGACGACGGCCGCTTCCTCGTCACGCTCACCGGCGTGTGCCGCTTCGCGGTCGGCGAGGAGCTGCCGTCGGTCAAGGGTTACCGGCGCGTGGCGCCGCGCTGGGACGGCTTCGCGCGCGACTTCGACGATCCGACCGAGGTCGAGCTCGACCGGGCGCGGCTCTTGGGCGGGCTCAAGGAGTATTTCCGCGCCCACGGCATCTCGGCCAACTGGGAGGCGATCGAGCAGGCGCCCGACGAGCGGCTGGTGACGTCGCTGGCGATGATCTGCCCGTTCGAGCCGAGCGAGAAGCAGGCGCTGCTCGAGGCGGCCGACCTCCAGGGGTGCGCCCAGCTGATGACGACCTTGATCGAGATGGCGCTGCTCGCCGACAAGGGCGGCGAGCCGGCGCGCCACTGACGCGGGGAGACGGCAAGCCATGGCGGACAGCGCCGGACGCCCGAGCGGCGTCGATCCCAAGCTTCTCGAGATCCTGGTGTGCCCGCTGACCAAGGGGCCGCTGCGCTACGACGCCGAGGCCGGCGAGCTGATCAGCGACCAGGCGGGTCTCGCCTATCCGATCCGCGACGGCATCCCGATCATGCTGGTCGACGAGGCGCGCCGCCTCGACGAGGCCGCCAAGAAATGACGATCGTCATTTGATGGCAACCGCCGACGCCTTCAGCACGCGCCACTGGCCGACCGAGCTGCGCCTCAAGCAGGCCGAGAAGCGCCTGGAGGTCGACTTCGACGACGGCAGCCGCTTCGTCCTGCCGGCCGAGTATCTGCGCGTCGAGAGCCCGTCGGCCGAGGTCCAGGGCCACGGCCCGGGCCAGAAGACGCTGGTCGCCGGGCGGCGCCACGTCGGCATCCTGGCGCTCGAGCCGGTCGGCAACTACGCGGTGCGCATCCGCTTCGACGACCTGCACGACACCGGCATCTACTCCTGGCAGTACCTCTACGAGCTCGGCCAGGAGCAGGCGACCCGCTGGGCCGCCTACGAGGCGGCGCTCGCCGAGCGCGGCCTCTCGCGCGACCCGCCCAAGCGCTGAGGCGTGGGCGCGTGTGAGGCGCGCCGCGATTTCATTTGGCTCGACGCTGATCTAGGCTCGGCGCGGACGCGCCCGCAGAAGCGCCCCATCGCGAGGAGGAGTCGGACCATGACGGGTTTCCTGAGCGAAAGCGAACTCGCCGACCTGATGCCGGCGGAGGATCTGCCGCACGAGACGCCGATCCCGACCCAGGTCGTGTCGAGCGACGAGTTCTATCCCGACGCGCAGACCGCCCCGCAGCGCGAGGTCGAGGCGCGCCTGCTCGACATGGCCGACGATCTCGGCGGCAAGCAGGGGCTCGACCGCCGCGGCTTCTTCCGCAGCGCCGCCGGCATGGCGGCGTCGTTCGTCGCCATGAACGAGGTCTACGGCCCGATCTTCTCGGCGTCGCGCGCCGAGGCCGCGACGCCCGAGCTGGCCGACGCGCGCGCCGACGCGCTCAAGGGCCAGTTCATCATGGACATGCACACCCACTTCCTGCGCGACGACACCCGCATCATGGCCTTCGTCGCCATGCGGACCGCGGTCGGCAAGGCGGGTTGGAACAAGGAGCTCGCCGGCAAGACCCAGACGATCGACGACCTCAAGTTCCCGAACTACGTGAAGGAGATGTATCTCGACAGCGACACCAAGATCTCGCTGATCTCGTCGGCGCCGTCGGACATCGCGCAGGACTGGTTCCTGACCAACCAGCAGATGGCCGACGCGCGCGCCAAGGTGAACGAGAAGGCCGGCTACAAGCGCCTGTTCGCGCACGCGATCTTCACGCCCGGCCAGCCCGGCTGGCTCGACGATCTCGACGCCGCGCTCGCGCTCAATCCCGACTCGTGCAAGGGCTACACGATCGGCGACAACACCCACAAGGACACCAGCAAGTATCCCTGGCGCATGGACGACGAGAAGGTCGCCTACAAGGGCTACGAGAAGATGGTCAAGGCCGGCATCAAGAACGTCTGCGTCCACAAGGGCCTGTTCCCGCCGTCGCTCGAGAAGCAGTTCCCGAACCTGCGCGGCTACGTCGACGCGTCGGACGTCGGCCAGGCCGCCAAGGATTGGCCGCAGCTGAACTTCGTGATCTACCACGGCGCCTATCGCCACGTCGGCGGCGATCCCGCCTACGCGCTCGCCGAGTTCGAGCGCACCGGGCGCATCGCCTGGACCAGCGACCTCGCCGACATCCCGGCGCAATACGGCGTCAAGAACGTGTATGCCGACGTCGGCCAGCTGTTCGCCAC
>DATJNS010000117.1:0-5151 GCA_035507915.1 Candidatus Sulfotelmatobacter sp. | reverse complement strand
CGGCGCTTCAGTGCGTCAGCGCGCCCTGGATGGTCTCGAGCAGGTAGTCGAGCCGGAACGGCTTCTGCACCAGGCGCGAGCCGACGTCGCGCTCGGCGCGCACGGTCTCGGCGACCGAGTAGGCGCTCATGTAGAGCAGCTTCATGCTGGGCCGGATCTGCTCGGCGCGGCGTGCCAGGTCGAAGCCGTTGAGATCGCCCGGCATCACGATGTCGGTGCACAGGAGCTCGATCGATTCGTCGTCCTCGATCAGGCGCAGCGCGTCGGCGGCGCACGACGCGACGCGCACCGTGAAGCCGTGGCCGGCGAGCCAGTCGGCGATCAGCCCGCGGATGTCCGCCTCGTCGTCGACGATCAGGATCGTGCGGCCGTGCGGGCGCTCGATGCCGCGCGGTGGGGGCAGGTCGACGGCGCCCGGCGTGCGCGCCGACGCGGTCGCCAGCGCCTCGACGACCTTGATTTCGATCGGCGTCTCGGCCACCTCGACGCGGTTGCGGCCGTTGCGCTTGGCGGCGTAGAGCGCCTCGTCGGCGCGCCGCATCGCGTCCGCGAGCGAGCTGCGGCGCGAGCAGATCGCCACGCCGATGCTGACCGTGAAGCGTACGCCGCCGGTCCCGGTCGGGATGGTCGCGTCGGCGACCGCGGCGCACAGGCGCTCGGCGACCAGGCGCGCCTGGTCCATCCCGGTCTCCGGCAGGCTGATGACGAACTCCTCGCCGCCGTAGCGCGCGACCAGGTCGCTCGGCCGCAAGGCACGCGCGCAAATCTCGGCGAGGCCGCGGATCACCGCGTCGCCCGAAGCGTGGCCGTAGGTGTCGTTGACCTGCTTGAAATGGTCGATGTCGACCATCAGGACGGCGATGTGATAGTTGCGCCGGCGGCCGCGCGACTCCTCCTTGCCCGACAGGTCGAGGAAGGAGCGGCGGTTCAGCACGCCGCTCAGCGGGTCGACATAGGCCAGCAGCTGGAGCTGGTGCTCGCGCTTCGACAGCACCTGCACGACGACGGCCGTGATCGTGGCGACCGCGACCGCCGCCGCCGCCGGCGCGATCGCGAAGCTGCCGTCGGGCAGCGGCGTCAGCCAGGTGGCCAGGGCGATCAGCACGACGGCCACGCCCCAACAGCCCTCGATGACGCCCGTCGTGCGGGTGCCGTAGAGCGGCAACAGGGCCACCGGCCAGAGCTGGAACGCGATGCCGCCGATCGGGGTGATGATCTCGGCGCCGAACAGGGCGAGCAGAAGACCGGACGCGAGTGCCGCCCGGATCAGATCACCCGTCTTGGTTTCCCCCGCTCCCATCGTTTGCGCCTCGACGCTCAGCGAGCCGTTACGGTGAATAAACGCTTAAACCCGCATTTCGATCAAGGCAGTGATGTCGATCACACAAATTGCGCATAATCCGATCGGCAGCGCTTCGGCACGCCGGGCGCGGCGCGCCGGAGCCGGATCGAGGGTCGCCTTAAATATTCGTCACGTGACTATGGGCGCGCGTGGTGCACCCGTACCGCCAGCATAAGCGTTGATGACCCGCGGACGGCCGCCCCTGCGGTCGGTCTCCGGCCCAACGAACGGAGCTGAACCATGATGCGACGGTCCTGGCGTGCTTGCATCGGGGCGTTGCTGGGCGGTCTGTTGGCGTGCGGCAGCGCGCTCGCCCAGGTCGATACGGGGGGCGATCCGCCGGCGCGCGTCGGGCGCCTGAGCGCGATCGACGGCGTCGTGTCGTTCCATACCAGCGACCAGGACCAGTGGTCGCCCGCGCTGCTGAACTATCCGGTCAGCGCCGGCACGTCGTTCTGGACCGAGCCCAGCGCGCGCGCCGCGCTCGAGCTGGGGCCGGCGGTGGTTCATCTGGGCAGCCAGACCGAGTTCGACGTGGTGGCGCTCGACGACCACAATTTCCAGGGCCAGATCGGCCAGGGCGAGATCCACGTCCGGCTCTACGCGCTGACGCCCGGCGACAATTATCAGGTCGTGACCGCGCGGGGCACGGTTCAGATCACCGCGCCCGGTCGCTATCACATCGACGGCGGCACCGATTCGACGCCGACCCGCGTCGTCGTGATCGACGGCGCCGCGCAGTTCGTCGCCAACGGCGCCAATCTGACGGTGCGTGCCGGCGAGAGCGCGCAGATCTCGGGCCAGGACCCGGTGACCTACGATGTGGCCGCGGCGCAGCTCGACGCGCTCGATCACTGGGCCGACGGCGCCGATGCGCGCCAGCGCATGGACGAGGCGCCGCGCTACGTGTCGCCCGAGATGACCGGCTATCAGGATCTCGACGGCTACGGCGCCTGGCAGCAGTCGCCGGACGCCGGGCCGGTCTGGATTCCGAGCGGCGTGGCGGCCGACTGGGCGCCCTACCGCGACGGCCACTGGGCCTATGTGGCGCCGTGGGGCTGGACCTGGATCGACGACGCGCCGTGGGGCTTCGCGCCGTTCCACTACGGACGCTGGGCGCGCTGGCACGACCACTGGGCGTGGTACCCGGGCGCGCTGGTCGAGCGTCCGGTCTATGCGCCCGCGCTGGTCGCGTTCGTCGGCGGTCCGCCGGCGCCCGGCGTCAGCATCGGGCTCGCGATCGGCGGCGTCGCCGCGGCGGTCGCCTGGATTCCGCTCGGGCCGCACGAGGTCTACGACCCCCCGTACCGCCACAGCCCGGCCTACATCCGCAACGTCAACGTCGCCAACGTGACCGACGTCAGGAACATCACCGTCAACAAGAGCGTGACGGTCAACAAGTTCGCCAACGCCTCGGCCGCCACCGTCGTGCCGGCCGCCGCAATGACGGGCTCGCAGCCGATCGCGCACGCCGCGATGCATGTGCCGCCGGCCCAGCTGGCGACGCGTCCGGTCGCTTTCGCGCCGCCCGCGGTGCGTCCGACCATGGCGACCGCCGGCGCGTCGCCGGCCGCCGTGCGCGCCGCCGGCGGCACGGTCGCGGCGGCGCCCGCCGCTCGCGCGGCGCCCGGCCCGCTCGCCGCGCCCGGTCGTCCGGCGACCGCGGTGGCGTTGAGCCACGTGCAGCCGCCCGCGCCGGGTCCGCGTCCGACGCCGCCGCACATCATGGCCTCACACGAAATGCCGCCCAATGCTGCGGCCACGCCGGCCGAGCACCGTCCGGCGCCGGGCGCTGCGCCTGGCCCGCCGATTACGCCGCACGGCGCGCCGCCGACCCTGCCGCATGAAGCGGCGCCGGTGGCGCACGGCGCGCCGCCCGCGGCCGAGCCGCATCCGCCGGCGCCCGCCGTCGAGGCGCATCGCGAAGCGCCGCCGCATCCCGCCGGACCACCGGCTGCCGTGCCGGCGCCGCACCCCGCCGCTCCGGCCGTCGAAGCGCATCGCGAGCCGCCGCCGCATCCGGCCGAGCCGGCGGTCGCGCACCCCGCGCCGCCGCCGCCGGTCGAGGCGCATCAGGAGGCGCCGCCGCACCCCGCGCCGCCGCCGCACCCGGCTCCGCCACCGCCGCATCCGCCGGTCGAGGCGCACGCGCCGCTGCCACCGCCGCCGCACCCGGCACCCCCGCCGCCGGCCGCCCATCCCGCGCCCCCGCCGCATCCGGCGCCGGCGGCGCACGAAGAGAAGAAGGACGAGGAGCACCACTGACTGACCGGAGCCGCGGCGCTCATCGCCGTGGCGTCCGGGCGGCGCGCCGGCCGGCGCGCTACTGCGCCGTCCAGCCGCCGTCGACCACGAGGCTCGCGCCGGTGATCAGCGAGGCGGCCGGCGAGGCGAGGAACACGATCGCGCCGACCACCTCGTCCATGCCGCCGATGCGGCCGAGCGGGATGCGCTCGACCACCCAGTCGCGGAACTGCGTGTTCTGGAAGAAGGTTTGGGTCAGCGGCGTCTCGACGAAGGTCGGGCCGACCGCGTTGACCCGGATGTTGTGCGGCGCGAGCTCGACCGCCATCGCCTTGTTGAGGCCTTCGAGCGCGTGCTTGGTCATGCAGTAGACGGTGCGGCGCGGCGAGCCGACGTGACCCATCTGCGAGGAGATGTGGATCACCGCGCCGCCGCGCGCGCGCCGGTCGGGCGCCTCCAGCATCTTCTGCACGGCGAACTGCGCCGCCAGGAACGCGGCGCGCACGTTGAGCGCGAGCAGGCTGTCGAGATGCGCCTCGCTGACCTCGACGAACGGCTCCGGGATGTTGCTGCCCGCGTTGTTGACCAGGATGTCGAGTCGCGCGAGGCGGCCGATCGCGGCGCGCAGCGCGTCCGTGTCGCAGACGTCGCACACGACCGTCTGCGCCCGCCCGCCGGCGCGCGCGATGTCGGCCGCGATGGCGTCGATCTCGCCCGCAGTGCGGCTCATCAGCACGAGCTCGGCGCCGGCGCCGGCGAGTGCGCGCGCCGCCGCGGCGCCGATGCCGCGCCCGGCGCCGGTCACCAGCGCGACGCGGCCGTCGAGCCGCATCGCGGCGAGCGGATCGTCGACGCTCATGGAGCGCTCATTCGGCGGCGCTGCTGCCGAGGCCGACATTGCGCTTGCCGTAGCGGCGCAATCTCAGGTCGGCCTGTTCCTTGTGGCCCCAGAAACGCTCGATCGCGCACAGGCGCGAGCAGTAGTCGCCGATCGTGACCGACGCCGCGGGCGTGATCTCCTGGTAGGTGCACGTCTTGAGGAATTTTCCCACCCACAGCCCGCCGGTGTAGCGCGCCGCGCCCTTGGTCGGCAGCGTATGGTTGGTGCCGATCACCTTGTCGCCGTATGACACGTTGGTCTCCGGACCGATGAACATGGCGCCGTAGTTGCGCATGCGCTCGAGGAACCAGCGCGGCTCGGCCGTCAGGATCTCGACGTGCTCGAAGGCCAGCCGGTCGGCCTCGCGCGCGGCCTCCTCGCGGCTGTCGGCGAGGATGATCTCGCCGTAGTCGCGCCACGCCTGGCCGGCGACCTCGGCGGTCGGCAGCAGCGTCAATTGGCGCGCGATCTCGGCGGGCAGCGCCTCGGCCAGCGTGCGCGACAGGGAGATCAGCACGGCGGGCGAGGTCGGGCCGTGCTCGGCCTGGCCCAGAAGATCGGTCGCCACCATCTCGACGTCGGCGGTGTCGTCGGCGACCACCAGGATCTCGGTTGGCCCGGCGAACAGATCGATGCCGACCTTGCCGAACAGCTGGCGCTTGGCCTCGGCGACGTAGGCGTTGCC
>DATJNS010000116.1:0-16845 GCA_035507915.1 Candidatus Sulfotelmatobacter sp. | reverse complement strand
CTGTGGGGCGCCCAGACCGAACGCTCGCGCCGTTTCTTCCGGATCGGCGACGAGCGCATGCCGACGCCGGTGATCCGCGCGCTCGGCGTCCAGAAGAAGGCCGCGGCGCTCGCCAACCTGGCGCTCGGCGGGCTCGATCGGAAGCTGAGCGAGGCGATCGTGGCGGCGGCCGACCGGGTGATCCGGGGCGAGCTCGACGCGCAGTTCCCGCTGGTGGTCTGGCAGACCGGCTCGGGCACCCAGAGCAACATGAACGCCAACGAGGTGATCGCCAACGTGGCCAACCAGACGTTCGGCGCCAAGCTGGGCGCCAAGTCGCCGGTGCACCCGAACGATCACGTGAACATGGGCCAGTCGTCGAACGACAGCTTCCCGACCGCGATGCACATCGCGGTGGTCGGCGAGCTCGAAGCGGCGCTGCTGCCGGCGCTGCAACGCCTGCACCGCGCGCTCGACGCCAAGGCCGAGGCGTTCGCCGACATCGTCAAGATCGGCCGCACCCACCTGCAGGACGCCGTGCCGATGACGCTCGGCCAGGAGTTTTCCGGCTACGCGCGGCAGATCGAGCTCGGCATCGCGCGCGTCAGGCGCTGCCTGCCCGACCTCACCGAGGTCGCCCAGGGCGGCACCGCGGTCGGCACCGGCCTCAACGCCCATCCCGAATTCGCCGTTCGCTTCGCCGCTTCGCTCGCCGAGCTGACCGGCCAGCCATTCCGATCGGCCGCCAACAAGTTCGAGGCGCTCGCCGCGCACGACGCGCTGGTCGAATGCTCGGGCGCGCTCAACACCGTGGCGGCGAGCTGCATGAAGATCGCCAACGACGTGCGCCTGCTGGCGTCCGGCCCGCGCAGCGGCTTCGGCGAGATCGCGCTGCCGGCCAACGAGCCCGGCTCGTCGATCATGCCCGGCAAGGTCAACCCGACCCAGGCCGAGGCCCTCACCATGGTGGCGGCGCAGGTGATGGGCAACCACGTCGCCGTGACGGTCGCCGGCGCGTCGGGCCATCTCGAGCTCAACGTCTTCAAGCCCGTGATCGTCGCCAACGTGCTGCGCTCGATCCGCCTGCTGGCCGACGCGACGACGAGCTTCGCCGAGCATTGCGTCGAGGGCATCGAGCCGGTGCGCGCGCGCATCGCCGAGCTGCTCGCGCAGTCCCTGATGCTGGTGACCGCGCTCAACCCGCATATCGGCTACGACAAGGCCGCCAAGATCGCCAAGCAGGCCCACGCCGAGGGCACCACCCTGCGCGCCGCCGCGGTCGCGTCCGGCTTCGTGACCGCCGAGGAGTTCGACCGCTGGGTGCGCCCGGAGGACATGGTCGGGCCGGGCTAGGGTCGGCGACACCCCTCCTCCCTCGGGAGGGGGGTGACGCGCGATCCGCTTCGCGCCATCATTCGGGTGTCCGCTCGCGCGGCTGCCGCCGGCCAACCCAGCCGCGCGAGCAGGGTTGGCGTGGCGGCTGCGAGCGCGGCTGAAAACAGAGGCTTCAATGCGCAACTACCACGACATGGGCGGGCTGCCGGCCGGCACCGTAGTGCCGAGCGAGCACGACTACGCGCTGTGGGAGAAGCGCGTCGACGCCATGCAGATGCTGCTCAAGGACAAGCAGCTGCTGACCACCGACGAGATGCGCCGCAACATCGAGTCGCTCGGCGCCGACGTCTACGAGAAGCTGACCTATTACGAGCGCTGGTGCGCGGCCATCACCAACACCCTGATCCAGCGCGGCGTGATCACGATCGACGAGCTCGCGCGCAAGATGGCAGAGGTCCAGGCGCGCGAGGGCGGCCTGAAGCCGTGACCAAGGCGACCAACAAGCCCGAGCCGGTCAACTCGGCGCATGCGCCGCGCTTCAAGACCGGCGACGCGGTGCGCGTCCGCAAGGTCGACGTGCCGGGCCACGTGCGCACGCCGTGGTACATCCGCGGCCATGTCGGCAAAATCGAGCGCTATTGCGGCGCCTTTCCGAACCCCGAGGAGCTCGCCTACGCGCGCAACGGCCTGCCGGCACAGCCGCTCTACCGCGTGCAGTTCCGCCAGACGGACGTCTGGCCCGATTACGCCGGCCCGACCCACGACACCATCGACATCGAGATCTATCAGCACTGGCTCGAGCCAGCGGGAGAGGCGCGATGAGCGGCCACCACCACGATCACGATCATGGGCACGATCATGCAGACGCGCACGCGCGCACCATGCGCCCGGACCAGGACGACACGATCACGCACTACCGGGCGATGGAGATCGCCGTGCGCGAGCTCCTGATCGAGAAGGGCATCATCACGCCCGACGGCGTGCGCCGCGCCGTCGAGTTCATGGACGGCCGCAACCCCGAATACGGCGCCAAGATGGTGGCGCGCGCCTGGGTCGACCCGGCGTACAAGCGGCGCATGCTGGCCGACGGCAGCGCCGCGGCGGCCGAGCTCGGCATCGACGTCGGGCTCCTCAAGCTGGTGGTGGTCGAGAACACCGAGCGGCTGCACAACATGATCGTGTGCACCTTGTGCTCGTGCTATCCGCGCAACCTGCTGGGCCTGCCGCCGGACTGGTACAAGAGCCGCAACTACCGCAGCCGTGCGGTCAACGAGCCACGCGCCGTGCTGCGCGAGTTCGGCACCGTGATCCCCGACGACGTCGAGGTGCGCGTGCACGATTCGACTGCCGACATGCGCTATCTGGTGCTGCCGCGGCGCCCGGCCGGCACCGAGGGGCTCGACGAGGCCGCGCTCGCCACGCTGGCCACGCGCGACAGCATGATCGGCGTCGCGCTGGCCGACGCGCCGGGCAAGCCGTGACGTGCCCCCTTCCGGGGGGTCATGGGTGAAAGGAAGCAAGTCGAATGCCTTCAGTCCTGACCTCGGAGCAGATTGCGCAATTCCGTGAGGACGGCCTGGTCTTCGCGCGCGGGCTGTTCGACGCCGAGGAGACCGCGCTGCTGCGCCGCGCCATGGAGGAGGATCCGCAGGTGCGCGATCACATCCTCGACCGGCTCGACGCCAACGGCGCGGCGACGCGCATCTCGCTGTGGAACCGCGCCGGCGACTCGGTCTACGGCCTGGCGGCGCGCTCGGCCCGCGTGGTCGACACCATGGCGGCGCTGCTCGGCGGGCCGGTCTACCACTTCCAGTCCAAGCTGACCGCCAAGGACCCGTTCGTCGGCGGCGCCTGGGAGTGGCACCAGGACTACGGCTACTGGTACCACAATGGCTGCCTGTTCCCGCACCTCGCCAGCATGATGGTCGCGCTCGACCGCACCACGCGCGACAACGGCTGCCTGCAGCTGGTGCGCCGCTCGCACTTGCTCGGCCGCATCGACCACGTGCCGATACCCGGCAGCAAGGACCAGGTGGTCGCCGACCCCGCGCGCATGGCGCACCTGACCAAGGCGCTCGACATCGTCCATGCCGAGCTCGAGCCGGGCGACGCCGTGATCTTCCATTGCAACACGCTGCACCAGTCGGCGCAGAACCGCTCGCCCAACCGGCGCTGGACCTTCCTCGCCTGCTACAACCGGGTCGACAACGATACGGTGGTCCGCGACCACGGCCGCTACTACGTGCCGCTCGAGACGGTACCGGACAGCGCGATCAAGGAAGCCGGACTGAAGTTCGCCTCGGGCGCCGAGGACTTCACCAGCAGGCCGTTCGTGCCCAAGGTCCACGAGTCGGCCTGACGTTGTTCGCGCTCACCGATCGCGTCGCCCTGGTCACCGGCGCCGGCCGCGGCCTCGGCGCCGAGATGGCGCTCGGCCTGGCGCAGGCCGGCGCGCACGTGCTGGTCAATGGCCGCGACGCGGCCAACCTCGCCGGCACGGTGGCGCGCATCGCGGCGGCCGGCGGCCGCGCGACGCCGCTCGCCTTCGACGTCGGCGACCCCGACGCCATCGCGCGCGCGTTCGAGACGATCGCGCGCGAGCACGGGCGGCTCGACGTGCTGGTCAGCAACGTCGGCACGCGCAAGCGCGGCCCGATCGACGACCTCACGCGCGACGACATGACGGCGATGCTCGCCGTCAACCTCACGGCGTCGTTCGACATGGGCAAGCGCGCCGCCGCCCTGATGGCGCCGACCGGCCGCGGCCGCATCATCCTGGTGACCTCGATCGCCGGCCCGCGGGCGCGCATCGGCGACGCCGTCTACATCGCCGCCAAGGGCGGGCTCGAGGCGCTGACCCGCGCGTTCGCCGCCGAGTTCGGTCCGCGCGGCATCACGGTCAACGCGATCGCGCCCGGCTACTTCGCCACGCCGACCAACGAGTACCTCGTCAGGGACCCGAAGGTGCAGGCCCATGTCGAGCAGCGCATCCCGCTCCGGCGCTGGGCGGCGCCGCACGAGATCGCCGGCGCAGCGGTGTTCCTCGCCTCCGACGAAGCCTCCTACGTCAACGGCCACGTGCTGGTGGTCGACGGCGGCCACACCACGACGTTCTGAGACCGGCGACGGCGAACCTCCTGCTTTTTCACGCAGGATGCACGCCCTCCTCTCCCGAAGAGCCCTCGCCCGGCGCAGGGGTCCCCCGTCCATGTCTTCATGAGCATGGTCGTGCCGCATCATGAGGATCGGTGTCACAGAATTTTCGTGACATGAGCAGCCTGTGCTCGTGTCGCTGGACCGCCTCCCGGCGTCCCGGACGATGCTACGACGTGCTGATGTCGGGCCCCGTGCCCTCGTCGACCACGCCCGGCTCGTCGACCTCGAACTTGTCGAGCTCGTCGACCACCTCGAACCAGCCGCAGTAATGCCCGAGCGTCCGGGCGCGCACGAGGGTCATGGCCTGGGCGCGCGTGTCGGCATGGACGCGGAAATGGGCGACGGCGTCGTCGGTCCCGTCGTAGCCCTCGATCACGAACAGCTTCATGGGCGGCTCCCGGCGCCGCACGGCGGCACAGGAAGCGTTCTTACGCGGGCCGGGAGCGCGCAGCCTTGATGTGGATCAAGCTTGGGAAGCGGGATCACGTGCCGGCGCGCGGCCGAACGCCTCGCTGGCGATCGTCAGCGCCTTCAGCGCGAACGCGAAGCCGGCATAGGGCCCGATCTGGATGATCGTCTCGACGACCTCGCTCTCGGTCGCGCCGACATTGAGGGCCGAGCGCGCGAACTTGCGCAGCAGCCCGTCGTGGCCGAGCGCCGCGAAGCCGGCGACGGCGACCAGCGCGCGGGTTCGCCGGTCGAGCCCCGGCCGGTCCCAGATCTCGCCGTAGCAATATTGGATGACCAGCGGGTAGAGGCTCGCGGTCACCGGATTGTCGGGCGCCGCGTGGGCGTCGTGGCGGCGCGCCTCGTGCAGCGCCTCCATGAGCGCCTGGCCGCGCTGCGTCAGGACCTCGAGCGCGTCGTCGCGCGGCGCCGCGGCCGGCATCGGCAGCCCGCGCTCGGCGAACACCGCGCGCGCCAGCGCCAAGGCCTCCTCCGACACCGAGAAGCCGGCGTAGATGCCGCACTGGATCAGCGTCTCGACGATCGCGGCCGGCGCGACGTCGGCGCTGAGCGCGGCCGCGACGTGCCGGCGCAACGGCGCCATCTGTCGGGTGACGCACAGGGCCGACAGGGTCGCGAGCATGCGATCGCCGATCGCGAGTCCCGGCCGCGTCCACAGGCTGCCGTAGACCAGCTCGGTCATCAGCGTATCGAAACCGGCGGTCGCCGCCGCCGCATCCGCGCCGGGGACGGCGCCGAACAGCTGGCGGCGCACCGCCTCGCCGCGACGGCGCAGGTTGGAACGCGTCGTCATCGGCGGGCGGCGCGGCCGCCCGCGTTATTCGGCGGCCGGCGGCACCATGCCGAGCGCGGTCATGTAGAGATCGAGCAGCGATTCCTGCTCCTGACGCTCGGCGTCCTCCAGCTTGCGGATCGAGATCACCTTGCGGAGGATCTTGGTGTCGAAGCCGTTGCCCTTGGCTTCGGCGTAGACCTCCTTGATGTCGGCGGCGAGCGCCTTCTTCTCTTCCTCGAGGCGCTCGATTCGCTCGACGAACGCGCGCAGCTGCGGCGCCGCGATGCCGCCGACGTCGGCGGCTTTCGATGTCGTCGTCCGCTTCGATTCGTGCGTCGCGCCAGTCACGTCAACCATCTCGGGCCTCGCATTGTGCGTCGGAGGCGCGACGATATCGGCGGCCCGATAGCCCATCAAGCGCACGCGAGATTCGCAACGGAAGTCCGGGTTTTGCGCGGCACCGTGTGACGTGTCGCGGCGCGCAACCGCCCGAATCGGGCGGCGCGGCATTCGACGCAACGGGCGTCAACGCAGCGGATGCAGCTCGGCGGTGTCGCTGCGCGTGCCGTCGCTCGACGTCCAGGTCAGGCTCAGGCGATCGGGCCCGAGCGCGCGCACGTCGAGCGTCGGATGATCGGGCTCGGCGAACAGCAGCCGGTCGCCTTCGATGCGGCCGACGCGCCGCTCGTAGCCGGGCGCGTCAGCCTCACCGCGCTGCTGCACGCCCCAGGCGTAGACCGCGTCGACCGTGCCGTCCTCGACCGCGCCGAGCGACAGCAGGGCCTGACGGCCGTTGGCGTAGACGCCGTACCACAGGCCGCCCATCGGCGCGCCGGCCGAGGCCGCGGTCGAGACGGGCTGCGCGCGCAGCAGCGAGTCGGGCAACGTCATGCCAAGGCTCGCGCGCGTCACCGGATCGCGGCCGCAGCGATTCTCGCCGGACGGCTGCCGCGGATCGATGAAGCGCAGGATGCAGGGCGCGAACCGCGTCGCGAAGCCGGTCCAGTTGGCCGCGCCGTGGCCCAACCAGCCCGGCTGATAGGCGACCACGGCGTGGTCGACGCCGTCGTCGCTGAGGATCCGGCGCGCCGGCGCGGCGCGGTCGCCGGGGTCGTAGGGATCGCCCTGGAACAGGAACAGCATCACGCGCGTGTCGCGGATGCGCTCGAGAATCGGATAGAGCGCGGTCGCGTTGTTGCGATAGACCGGGCTCTCGGGGCTGCGCCCGTACGCCGCCGGCGCGGTCGCGATCACGGCCCGCACCGGCGGCCCCCAGGCCGCGACCATCAGCGAGATCCACGCGCCGTACGACTGGCCGGCGAGCACGACGTCGTGATAGCCGCGCGCGTGCAGCGCGCGCACCTGATCGCGCAGCGCCGCCGGGCTCAGGACGAGGTTGTCGCTCGCCCAGTCGCGGTCGAGGCGGAAGACGTCCCAGCCGGCGTCGCGCAGCCGGTCGAGATAGAACGGCAGCATGTCGCCGTCGGCGCCGCGGAACGGCGGCTTGCCGTGATTCCAGATGACGGCGCCGAGCGCGTGGCCCGGCCCCAAGGCCTTCGTGTGCGGATAGGCGGCATGCAGGACGAATTGCGTGTCGGCGTACGCGTCGGCTCGGGCGCCGGCGAACGGCACGAGCGCCGCCAGCCCGACCAGCGCGCACACGACCGCTCCCCACCGCGCCCGTGGCGCGCGCTCCATGCCGCCTCCTCCGGATGACGCAGCGCGCGATCAGCGCGCCGCATCCGCGAGAATGCGGTCAAATCTTTGCTCGATGGTTAACCGGAGCGGGCGACTCAGTGGCCGGCGTGCTTCTTGTCGAAATCCTTGAGCTTCTCGGGCGGCGCTTCCTTCTGGTAGCGCTTCTTCCATTCGTCGTAGGGCATGCCGTAGACGACCTCGCGCGCCTCGGGATCGCTGAGCGCGACACCCTTCTCGTCGGCAGCCGCCCGGTACCATTTCGAGAGGCAGTTGCGGCAGAAACCCGCCAGGTTCATGAGATCGAGGTTCTGCACGTCGGTGCGCTCGCGCAGATGCTCGACCAGGCGGCGAAACGCCGCGGCCTCGAGCTCGGTTCGCGTCTTGTCGTCCATCCGGCTGCTCCCTCGCGATTGGGTCCCTCCAATGTGCGCCCGATGGCCGCCCAATCAAAGGGGGCCGGCGCCCTGCCACGCTGGAAGGTGGCGGGCGCTCGCGGGGCTGCGCCCCTGCCGCGCGCCCTGGTTTGGCGCTCGCGGGGCTGCGCCCCTGCCGCGCTCAGAGACCCTCCAGGGTCTCGGCGATCAGGTGGTCGACCACCCGGTCGAGCGCGGCCTTGCGCGCGACCCCGGCGTCGCGGGCGGCGCGGAAGACGCGGCGCTGGCGGTCGGCGCTGGTGCCGCGCGCCAGGATGTCGCGCGCCGAGACGACCTCTGCCGTGCAGCCGAAATGCCGCGCGTCGTCCTGGACGAGCTCGATGATCTCGTCGAGCAGCACGGCGTAGGGCACGATCGCGCCCTTGCCGAAATCGACCAGCCCGTCGTCGATGCCGTAGCGCTGGGCGCGCCAGCGGTTCTCCTCGACCAGCATGCGGGCGTAGAGCCGCCAGCGCTGGTTGTTGCGACGGAGCCGCCACAGCATGCGGATCAAGCAGCGATAGAGCGCGGCGATCGCGATCGTGTCGTCGAGCCGCGTGCAGATGTCGGTGATGCGCATCTCCAGCGTCGGGAAGCGCGCCGACGGGCGCACGTCCCACCACAGCTTGCTGGCGTCGTCGATCAGGCCGGCGGCCGTCAGCATGTTGATGTGGCGCTGGTACTCGCCCCACGAGGCGAACATCTCGGGCAGCCCGGTGCGCGGCAGGCCGTTGAACACCGACACGCGGTACGACTTTAGCCCGGTGTCCTCGCCGCGCCAGAACGGCGAGGAGGTCGACAACGCCAAGAGGTGCGGCAGGAAATAGGCGACCTGGTTCATCAGGTCGATGCGCAGCTCCTCGTCCTCGACGCCGACATGCACGTGCATGCCGCAGATCACCAGGCGGCGCCCGACCATCTGGAGGTCGCGCGCGATCGTGTTGTAGCGCGCGGCGTCGGTCGGCTTCTGGGCGTCCCAGTCGGCGAACGGGTGGGTCGCGGCGGCGATCGGCGCGAGACCGTGACGGCCGGCGACGCGCGCCACCGTGGCGCGCAGCCGCGCGAGGTCGGCGCGCGCCTCGGCGAGATTCGTGCACACGCGCGTGCCGACCTCGATCTGGGTGCGCAGGAACTCGGGGCTGACCTGCGCCTCGAGCTCGGCCTTGCATTCGTCCATCAGGCCTGGCGGCGGGTCGCTCGCGAGGTCGCGGGTCGCCCGGTCGACCAGGTGGTACTCCTCCTCGATCCCGATCGTGAAGCCGGGCTCCGTCGTCATGCCGCGCGCCAGCCGGTCAGCGCCGCGACCACCGGCGCCAGCGCCTCGGCGAGTCGCCGCGTCCAGCGCGCCACGCCCGCCGCGTCGCCGATCAGATCCTGGCGGATCTCGACGGTGGCGTGCGGCAGGCCGCGCGCCTCGGCGTGGGTCGGCAAGGTGTAGCCGTGGCCGTCGCGCCCCGAATAGGGCTGGTTGTCGCCGACGCACACCATGCCGTCGCGCGCCAGCTCGGCGATCAGCGGCTCGGCGAGCCTGCCATCGCGGTTCCACAGCACGCCGAAATGCCAGGGCCGGCGGAACCCCGAGAACACCGGGGTGCAGGAATGCACCGCGAGGAAGCAGGGCGAGGCGCCGCGCGCCGCCATCGCGTCGAGCCGCGCGTCGATCGCGCGATGATACGGCGTGAACAGCGCCGCGACGCGCTGGGTGCGGGCCGCCGGCGCGAGGTCGCGGTTGCCGGGGATCGGCACCGCGTCGCTGACCGGCGGGATCGAGGTCGGCGCGTCGAGCACGCGGTTGCAGTCGATCACCAGGCGCGAGAAGCCCGCCGTCACGAGCGGCGCGTCGAAGGCGGCCGACAGGCCCTCGGCGACCGCGGCGGCGCCGATGTCGTAGGCGATGTGGGTCACGAGCTCGCGCGGACCGACGCCCAGGCCGCCAAGGCAGCGCGGAATCGCGTCGCTCGCATGGTCGCACACCAGGAGCAGCGGCGCGCGCCCGTCCGGATTGACGACGCGCACCGGATCGGGATCGCCGGGCTGCAAAAGAGGTTCGGACATGGCGCGAGATTTAGCAGGTTTGGCGCCGGCAGGCACGGCCCCGCCTCGCCATTCTTCGACGTCATGCCCGGCCTTCTAGAGCCGTCATCCTCGGCCTCGTGCCGAGGATCCACGCCTTTTTTCTGCTCGCGCGTCTACCGCCCGCCAACCCAGCCGCGCGAGCAGGGTTGGCGTGGCGGCTGTGAGCGCGGTTAAGACAAGAGACGTGGATGCTTGGGACGAGCCCGAGCATGACGATTAGGGATGCCGCGAGATCGGAGATCCGCGCCGAATTCGGCCACGACGGGTTGCGGAAGCGAACCTAGATCCGATGCTTCTCGAGCTTGGCTTCGAGCTCCTGGACCGCGGCTTTGACCTGGTCGAGGTGCGGGTTGATCTCGAGCGCCTTCTTGAAGGCGCGCAGCGCCGCCTCGTCGTCGTCCAGCGCGAGGTAGATCTGACCGAGGCCCGACAGCGCGCCCCAGTGGTGCGGCTCGAGCGCGAGCGTCTTCTCGATGTCGGCGACCGAGGCCTTGTAGTCGTCCATCAGGAACTCGACGGTCGCGCGCTTGTTCCAGCCCTCGGCGAATTTGGGCGCCTGCCCGACCATCTTGTCGAATACCTCGAGGGCGCGCGGCAGCTCGCCCTGTTTCATCGCGTCGACGCCCTCGAGCATCAGGAGGTTGACCTCGGCATCGGCGCTCTCCATCCAGACCGCCCAGATCGTCGCCTGGACCGCCGCGGCATCGGCGGCCGAGCGCGTCGTCTTCAGCTGCTCGAACAAGGCGGGCAAGCGCGCGTCGTTCTGGTCGGCCCGGGCCGCCGGAGCGGATAGCAGCCAAGCCGCGACGAGGGCGGCGGCGAGCGCGCGGACGGCGTGCATCACGAGCGCGGCGCGACCGCGATCATGTCGATCTCGACGCGCGCGCCGGGCGAGCTCAGCGCGTTGACGCAGATCGTCGTGCTGGCCGGGCGCCAATCGCCCATGTAGCCGTTCATCACGCGGTGCAGCCCGTCGAAGTCGCGCATGTCGGTCAGGTACTTGGTGACCTTGACGACGTGCCGCCAGCCCAGGCCCTTGCAGTCGAGCACGAGCTTGATGTTGTCCATCGCGCGACGCGTCTGCTCCTCGATGTCGCACGGGTGGACGTGCTCCTCGGGCACGTGCGGGTGCTGGTGATAGAGCGGCGACGGCGTCGAGCCGGAGATGAACAGGATGTCGGCCGGCCCCTCGACGTGGATCGCCGGCGCATAGGGCATGTGCTGCGCCTGGTCCGGACGCGGGTGGACCTCCTCGATCCTGAGCGTGTCGCGCGTGCTGACCGCCATCGTCGACCTCCGTTTCGCAAGCTTCGCTGCAAGCCTCGCGCCATGGTAAGCCGCGACCGCCCGGTCTCAAAGGGACTGCTCCGAAAGCAGTTGGCGCGCCGGGAGCGATCGGCTATGGCAAAGCCCGCAGCGCGGCAGCCGGAGGCGCCAGCACCCTACCATGGAGCTTTCGGTCGTCGTCCCGGTCCACAACGAGGCCGACAACGTCGCGCCTCTGATCGCCGAGATCGCCGCCGCGCTCGACGGCCGGCTCGACTACGAGATCGTCTATGTCGACGACGGCAGCGTCGACGGCACGGTGGCGGCGCTGCTCGCTCTCAAGGCTACGCGGCCGCGGCTGCGCGTCGTGCGGCATCAGGCGCGCTGCGGTCAGAGCGCGGCGATCCGCACCGGGGTCGCGGCGGCGCGCGCGCCGTGGATCGCCACGCTCGACGGCGACGGCCAGAACGACCCGGCCGACATCCCGAGCCTGTGGACGCTGCGCCGCGACGGCGGCGCCGTCATGATCGCGGGCGAGCGCACCAAGCGCCGCGATTCGTGGTCGAAGCGGCTGTCGTCGCGCTGGGCCAACCGCATCCGCGCGTCGCTGCTGCACGACCACACGCGCGACACGGGTTGCGGCCTCAAGCTGTTTCCGCGCGCGCTGTTCCTCGAGCTGCCCTATTTCGACCACATGCACCGCTTCCTCGGCGCGCTGATGATCCGCCAGGGCGCCGAGGTGCTGTCGGTGCCGGTCAACCACCGCCCGCGCCTCAAGGGCGCGTCGAAATACGGCTTCTGGGACCGCCTGTGGGTCGGCATCAGCGACCTCGCCGGCGTCATGTGGCTGCAGCGCCGCGCCCACATCCCGCGCGCGACCGAGGACTAACCCAGCCGCCGGCGGAACAATCGCGACAGGAGCGCGGAGAGCACGAGGAGCGCGACGCCCCACAGCAGCGGCGCGATCCAGCTGCCGACGCCGAAGGCGGCGTTGCGGCCGCCGAGCCCGAGATCGACGAAGGCGAAGGTCGACGGCACCAGCCCGAGCAGCGAGCCCCACAGATACGCGCCGAGGCTGAGCCGCGTGAGCCCGAGCGCGTAGTTGGTGATCGGGTGCGGCAGCGGCACCAGGCGCAGCACCGCGACCGCCTTCCAGCCGCCGCGCTCGGCGCGCTCGAGCCAGCCGCCGATGCGCGGAATCTCCTCCGGCACCAGGAGACCGCTGTTGATGTAGCGCGCGATCAGGAAGCCGACGGTGGCGCCCGCCATGGCGCCGGCCATCGACCACAGGGCGCCCCACCAGAAGCCGAACAGCGCGCCGGCGACCGCGCCCATCACGAAGCGGGGCACGAAGCACAAGGTCGCCACCACGTGATAGGCGATGAACGCGAGCGGCAGCGCCCAGCCGAGCGCGTCGAGCTCGCGCTCGATCTCCTGGGGGTTGACCGTGCCGCGGTTGAGCGCGACATAGGCGAGGCCGGCGGCGAGCGCCGCGACCAGGACCAGCCGCAGCCACAGCTTGGGACGCAACATGCGCATGGGTTTACACGGGGCGTGACCGGTTTGCCCAGCCCTTCGCGCGCCGCGCCGGGCGCGGTCACGGCCGAGGCGCGGCAGGCGTCGCGCGCCGCCATGTTCATCCTGGCGCTGACGGTGTTCCGCCTGATGTGGCTGGCGCGCGCGCCCTACCCGCTCTATGGCGACGAGGCGCAATACTGGACGTGGGCGCAGGCGCTCGACTGGGGCTACGTCTCGAAGCCGCCGCTGATCGCCTGGCTGATCGGCATCACGACGTCGCTGGTCGGCGACAACGAGTTCGGCGTGCGGGTCGCCTCGCCGATCTGCCACGCCGTCACCGCGCTGATGATCGCAGAGCTCGGCCGGCGGCTCTACGACGCCCGCACCGGCGCATGGTCGGGCGTGCTCTACGCGTCGCTGCCGGCGGTCAGCGTCTCCGCGATGCTGATCTCGACCGACGTGCCCCTGATGCTGTTCTGGACGATGGGCGTGCTGTTTCTCAAGCGCGCGCTCGATCCGGGCGGCCAGCGCTGGTGGATCGGCGTCGGCGTGGCGCTCGGACTCGGCCTGTTGAGCAAATACGCGATGGCGATGTTCGTGCCCTCGGCGGGGCTCTACCTCGCGCTCGCGCCCGAGCACCGCGCGGTGCTGCGCACGCGCTGGCCGTGGATGGCGCTGGCGCTCGGGCTCGCGATCTACGCGCCCAACCTGATCTGGAACGTCGCGCATGGCGGCCTCACCTACCTGCACACGGGCGCCAACGCCCATCTCGGCGGCGACCTGTTCCATCCGGCGAAGCTCGGCGAGTTCGTCGGCAGCCAGTTCGGCGTGTTCGGACCGCTCTTGTTCGCCGTGCTGCTGTTCCTCCTGGTGGCGCGCCTCGGCCGGCTGCAGCGCGATCCGCGCAGCTGGCTGCTCGCCGCGTTCGCGCTGCCGCAGCTCCTCTTGATCGCGATCGAGGCGCTGCTGTCGCGCGCGCACGCCAACTGGGCCGCGACCGCCTACGTGACCGCGACCGTGCTGGTGGTCGCCTGGTGCCGCGCGCGACGACGCCTGTGGCTCGTGCTGCCGGTCTCGCTCGGACTGCACGTGGCGGCGCTCGCCGTGATGGTCGACTATCACGACCTCGCGCGGCTCGCCGGCGTCGAGCTCACGCGCGCCACCGATCCGTTCCACCGGCTGCGCGGCTGGAACTTCCTCGGCAGCGCGGTCTCCGCGCAGCTCGCGCAGCATCCCGGCTTCGTGCTGATGACCGACGACCGCATGCTGTTCGCCGAGATGGCGTTCTACGTCCGCCCGCGACCGACCCAGGTGGCGTGGAACTGGCAGGACCACCCGACCGACCAGTACGAGCTGACCACCGACATCGCGGCGGTCGGCGACCGCCCGATCCTCTATTTGACCGAGAACCTCGATCCGCGCGACGTGCTCGCGCGCTTCCGCGAGGCCGACCCGGTGGCGCGCATCACGATCCCGCTCTATCCCGGCGTCGCGCGCCGCTACGCGCTGTTCGCGCTGCAGGGTTTCAAGGGCTGAAGGTCTGGCGCTCGCGCGGCTGCGCCGCTGCCGCGCCGAGGGCTGAAGGTCTGGCGCTCGCGCGGCTGCGCCGCTGCCGCGCTACGGCTCCCCCAGGTGCTCGGCGAAGTCGGTGCGGCGGACGAACCAGGACTGCTGGGGAACCCGATCGGCCGTGCTGTCGGTGCGGCGGCGCACCAGCGCGGATACCAGGTGCGCGCCCGGCGAGGCGCTGCCGAAGCACATCCAGTCGAGCGCGCCCGCGGTGTAGGGCGCCTTGAACCAGTTGTCGTCGTGCCAGGACTGTACGTGCACCCAGTGCATCTCCAGAATGTCCCAGCTGTTGGTCGTGTAGAAATCGTGCAGCAGGGTCGGCGAGAACATGCACGGCCCACGCGCGAACAGATTGTCGCTGGGCGCGATGTGCCACACCGCGCCGTCGACGCTCGTCACGGCGAGCAGGTTGCGGAAATAGTCGACGAACCGGAACAGCCGCGACGCGGCGCCCCAGTCGAGCACGAAGTCGAACGGGCCGCGGGCGGCGAGCGCCGGATCGACCTGGTTGAGGTCGGCGACCAGGTCGACGCCCGGCCCGGCCCTGGTGTCGAGCACGGTCACGTCATCGAAGCCGAGCGCGCGCAGCACGACGCGCTCCGGCAAGGTACCGTCCCCGACCGCATCCGGCAGGATGCGCCGCAGGTTCGCCGCATCGATAAAGTTCGGATGGGCGCCCAGCACGAGGCAGCGCCCGCTCAAGCCGAAGCGCGCGCGCATGTCGCACAGCTGGATCAGCGCGCTCATCGGAAACGGCTGCGCCGCCGGGCCGGCGAGCGTGTCGGGCACCCGGTAGCGGCCCTTGGTCGACTGGGCGGTCTTGCGGGCGATCAGGTCGGCATAGTAGAGGCCGGAATCCATGCCGCCGTCGCTCTTGGCGTCGAGCGCGCCGCGGAAATAGTCGAGCGACACCATGCCGAGCGCGTTGGGGTTCGTGAACGACCGGCTGACCGACGCGCCCAGGATCTCGAAGCCGTTCGCCTCGTAATAGTCGAGCATGAAATCCGGCGAGAACTGATAGAAGCCGTGGTCGATGTGGTTGCCGAAGGCCAGGTTGTGGATGACGATCCCGCCCGGCTCGAGCACGTCGAACAGGTTCGCGAGCGCGCTCGCCAGGTCGAAGACGTGCTCGAGCGTGCCGGGGTCGAGCACGGTGTCGTAGCGACGGCCGACGGCCGCAGCCAGGCCCGGCAGATTGAGGTCGTGGATGAAGTCGGCCTGCTCATAGGCGCTGACGTCGACGCTGTCGCAGCCGAGGAAGCCGAGCGCGGCGAGCATCGCCTTGTCCGACAGGTAGCCGCGCTCGCGCATCCACGCCTTCTGGCTGAGATGATCGCCCGCATCGCGCAGCGCGGTCAGCGCCGGCGGCGCGCGCACGACGTCGCCGATTTTGGCGAAATAGCGGGCGCGCACCATGAGGGTGCACATCTCGTCGAAGGTCATGTGGACGTCCTGGCGCCCGAGCACCAGGCAGCGGCCGCCGATGTCGTGGCGCCGGCACAGCGCGGCGTAGTACAGCAGGCTCCCGAGGCCGAAACCCATGCGACGGCACGCTTCCCGAAACGATCGCGGCGCAGTCTAGTCGGACCGCGGACTCAACGCACCCGATAGCGCGCGACGAAGTCCTGGTTGATCGTCAGGCCGAGGCCCGGGCGGTCGGGGATCTCGACCGTGCCGTCGGTGAGCGGGAAGCCCTCCTCGGCGAGCTCCTGGAGCAGCGGATTGGCGCCCAGCGAATATTCCAGGATGAAGCCGGCGGGCGACGAAGCGGCGACGTGCAGGCCGGCGGCGAACGCGGTGGCGCCGGTCCACAGATGCGGCGCCAGGCGCAGATTGTACGCGCTCGCCAGCGCGGCGATGCGCATCGCCTCGGTGATGCCGCCGCAGATCGCCAGGTCCGGCTGCAGGATGTCGACCGCCTTGAGCTCGCACAGCTCGCGGAAGTCGAAGCGGTTGAACACGCTCTCGCCGGCCGAGATCGGGATGTCGGTGGTCGCGCGCACCTCGGCGCAGCCGCGCGCGTCGTCGGCGGTGACCGGCTCCTCGAACCACATCAGGTTGCAGTCCGCGACCATGCGGCAGAACCGCTTGGCGTCGGCCACCGTGTAGGTGCCGTGGGCGTCGCAGGCGAGGCCGATGTCGGGCCCGAGCGCGGCGCGCGCCGCCTGCACGCGCCTGGCGGAGTTGTGCACGGCGCCGTCGATCACGCCGACCCGCATCTTGACCGCCTTGAAACCGCCCTGCTCGACGTAGCCCATCAGCTGCCGGCCGATGCCGGCGGCGTCGGCCCAGCCGCCAGACGCGTAGGCCGGCATGCGCGCGACGCGCCGCCCGCCGAGCAGCCGCCACACCGGCGCGTCGAGGCTCTTGCCCAGGATGTCCCACAGCGCGATGTCGATGCCACTCATCGCGGAGACCAGCAGCCCGCGGCGGCCCAGGGTCGGGAACACGTGGCCGTGCGCGAGCGCGTAGTGCGCGCGGCAGCCGTTGTAGATCTCGGCGGCGATGCGGGTGATGTCGCGCGGATCCTGGCCGACCAGGAGCGGACCGAGCTCGACCTTGATGAGCTCGGTCAACGCATGGTTGTTGCCG
>DATJNS010000115.1:0-3854 GCA_035507915.1 Candidatus Sulfotelmatobacter sp. | reverse complement strand
CGGTCTCCGACGCGCGATACTGCTTGGTCCAGCGGTCGATCTGGCGCGCGAAATAGTTGCCGGGCCGGCCGAAATCGGCGAGCCCGATCGCGCCCGGATCGACCAGGTGCAGGCGCGCGATGACGGCATTCATGGTGTCGTAAATCTGCGCGCGCTCGCCGCGCGGCAGCTCGGGCAGCGTGGGATCCCAGAACAACCGACCCTCGACATGGTCCATGACGTAGAACGCCGAGCCGATCACGGCGTCGTCGAGACACAAGGCGCGCATGCGCGGCACCGGAAAGCCGGTGCCGTGCAGCGCGTGCATCACGCGATATTCCCGATCGACCGCGTGCGCCGACTTGAGCAGCGCACCCATCGGCTTGCGGCGCAGCACGTAGCGCTCGCCGGGCGTCGTGAGGCGGAAGGTCGGGTTGGACTGGCCGCCTGCGAACCGCTCGGCCTCGAGCGGTCCCTCGAAGCCGACGACGTTCTCCGCCATCCAGCGCGCGAGGCTGGCGAGGTCTAGATCGGCGGCAGCGGCAGCGAGTCCGGCTGGGTTTGACATGCGAGCACCGGGGCATCCGCCTCACGATGCGGCGCGGCGTGCGAGCCGGTCAAGACACGGCCGATGTGCTGCGGCGCGGCGGTCAAAGCCGGCCGCAGCGGTGGGCGCTCGGCGAGCCAGTACTCCTGGTACCACGAGCGATCGATCCAATAGGGCGACGGCAACATGATGTCTGCTCCGCTTGGCGGTCGGCGATCAGAAGAAGGCGAAAGCGCGGATCTCGATGCTCCGGCGCGGCGGTGCGCCGGCCGGCGTGGTCGGATCCTCGAAAGCCGAGTGCACGGAGAGCCGTGCGCGACCGTCGGTCTCGGAGTCGAAGCACTTGATCAGCAGCACCTCGTCGCGCCGCATGTGCGGGAAGTAGTACCAGCTGTGCTTCGGGTTGAAGCGCACCCGGTAGGTCTCGCCGACGCGATCGGCGTAGCGCCGCTCGGCGACCACCAGGTCGTCCCAGTCCAGGCTCTGGGCGTCGCACAGGGCGAGCGGCCAGGACTGCACCGGCTCGGCGATCGGGCGCCACACATTGACCTCGACGTAGCGCCGCTGCAGACGCGCCTCCGCTTCGGCCGGATCGAGCAGGTCGCGCACGCGCTTGGCGGCCGAGGCGACCGTGTAGTCGTTGTGCACGCTGGCGCCGGCTTCGCGAATCCGCTCGCCGCGCTTGCCCTTGGCGGTGTTGCGCAGCGTGTGGTCGAAGATCACGATCTTTTCCGCGCCGGTGGCGGCGCGCAGCAGCTCGTCCATCTCCGGGTAATAGAGCTGCAGGACTTCGCCCTCGTCGTGGAAGTCCGCGACCTCGGTATCGTGGCGGCGCAGCTCGAACCCTTCGCGATCGAGCGAGAAGCGGCGGATCAGCGGCCGACCGTTGCGGACGGTCACGCGATGCGGTTCGTAGCGCTCGGTGTGCGCCGGCAGGCCCGGTGGCGGGTCGTAGGCATAGGCGAACGGCTTGTCGGCGCCGGGCGCCAGATAGTTGAGCGTCGCCTCGATGGTGCTGAGGCCGGTCGTGGAGACGTCGAGCATCGGGATCTCCTGATGGGAGGGGAGGGGGAAGGGTCGGGGGGCGCGCTCAGGCGCGCCAGAACGGCTTGTCGAGCAGCTGGTGGACGTCGGCGCTGGTCAGGCCGATGTCCTTGAGCTCGCGCCAGTCGAGCCGTGCCAGCTCGCTCCGCTCGCGGTCGCGCTGGCGCCACAGGGCGACCGTGGCGACCGCCGCGGCCCCGAGATCGTACAGCGCCGCGCGCTTCGTGCGGCCTCGCGCCCACTGAGAATTTCTCAGGACTTCATTGACCAAGGAAACCACGGGACCCTCCTGAAACATGTGAGATTGACTGCAAAGTGACGGTCCCAGGGGGCTCTGACAAACGACACTTTGTCAGGCTTTACATGACAAAAACTAATGATATGATCGGGTCATGACGACGCCCTTGCCGTCGCTCAACGGGCTGCGTGCGTTCGAGGCGGCGGCGCGCCATCTCAGCTTCACGCAGGCGGCCGCCGAGCTGAACGTGACCCAGGCGGCGATCAGCCATCAGATCCGCCGGCTCGAGGAGCAGCTCGGGCTGCGCCTGTTCGAGCGGCGCAACCGCGTGCTCGCGCTGACGCGTGCCGCGCAGGACTACCTGCCGGCGGTGCGCGCCGCGTTCGAGGATCTGCGCCAGGCGACGGCGCGCCTGCGGCGGCCGGAGCGCGACGGGCTGCTCGTGGTCAGCACGATGGCGTCGCTCGCCGCGAAGTGGCTGGTGTCGCGCGTCGCCGCGTTCCAGGAGGCGCATCCCGGCATCGAGGTACGCATGTCGACGTCGTCGCACCTGGTCGATTTCGCGCGCGAGGCCATCGACATGGGCGTGCGCTACGGTCACGGCAGCTGGCCGGGTCTGCGCGCCGACTGGTTGATGGCCGAGCACATCTTCCCGGTGTGCAGCCCGGCGCTGCTCGCCGGCGAGCATCCGCTGCGCCGGCCCGAGGATCTCGCGCACCACACGCTGCTGCACGCGACCGTGTCGCGCGAGGATTGGCAGCTGTGGCTGACCGCCGCCGGCCTGCCGGCCGCGCTCGCGACCCGGCGCGGCCTCAGCTTCGATCAGAGCTTCATGGCGATCCAGGCGGCGATTGACGGGCTTGGTGTCGCGCTCGGCCGCACGCGCTTCGTCGAGGCCGACGTCGCGGCCGGTCGGCTCGTGGCGCCGTTCGACGTCGTGTTGCCGGCGCAGGCGGGCTTCTACGTGGTGGCGCCCGAGGAGACCGCCGATCAGCCCAAGATCAAACTGTTCCGCGACTGGCTGATCGCCTCGGTCGGTCCGGACGCGGTGGCGCCGGCGCCCGCCGAGCCGCTCACTGGATGAGCCGCGCGAGTTCCTCGGGCATGCTCAGCATCGGGTAGTGGCCGGTGTCGAGCTCGTGCCAGCTCGCCTTGAGGCGCTCGGCGGTGCGGCGCTGGTGCGGCTCGGGCGGATTTGTGCTGCGCCGGCAGTAGATCACGCGAGCCGACCACGTCTCGGACCAGAAGCGTGGGAGCTTGACGGGTGCTTCCAGCGTGTCGATCGGCTGCAGGGTGTAGCGCGCGACCGCCCAGGCGCGCAGCGCCGGGTCGAGATCCTTGAACAACCGCGTCTCGACATCCTCGCGCGTCGGTCCGGTGGCGAGCGCGGTGGTCTCGCGGGCGACGCCGCGCTTGACGATCTCGCCGACGCGCTCGCCGTCGAGCAGCGCAAGGGCGTCGACGAACACTAGGCGGCTGATGCGCGCGCGCGCCAGCTCGGCGGTCTGGCACATCACCATGCCGCCGTTGCTCGTGCCGACCATCACGACGTCGCTCAGGTCCTCGTAGAACATCAGGTCGGCGATCTCGGTCGCCTGGCTCTCGAGCGTGATGCCGGGGCGCAGCTGATGGCGGCGCTCGGCGCAGCCGTCGAGCGTGGGCGCGTAGACGCGATGGCCGGCGGCGCGCAACCGCGTCGCCACCGGTCCCCAGATCCAGCCTCCCTGATAGGCTCCGTGAAGCAACAGAAAATTCGCCATGGCCGCCTGCCTCCCTCGGAATGTCGCCGGATTGCGCGTCATCGCGCGCGCCGACGCAACGGCTAAATTGCATTGTGCGCCGGCGGGCCGGGTGAAAGACTCCGGCCCGACGCACCAGCACGGAGGGATTGATGGCGGAGCGGCAGGTCGCGATCGTGACGGGCGCGGCGAGCGGCCTCGGGCGCGCGATGACCCTCGGGCTGCTCGGCGCCGGCATCGACGTCGCCGCGGTCGACCGCAACCAGGCGTGGCTCGACGAGCTCAAGGCCGCCGCGCCCGACGGACA
>DATJNS010000114.1:0-24148 GCA_035507915.1 Candidatus Sulfotelmatobacter sp. | reverse complement strand
GTGCCGGGCATCGGGCTGCAGGCCCATTCCGCCCATGCCGCCCCCTTGCCGGGCGATGTCGCCTGCGTCAGCCAGTCGGCCTCGGTCATCGGCACGCTGATCGACTGGGCGACCGCGCGCGGCATCGGCTTCAGCCACCTGGTGTCGCTCGGCGACATGAGCGACGTCGATTTCGGCGACATGCTGGATTATCTCGCCAACCGGTCCGAGACCCACTCGATCCTGCTCTATGTCGAGGCGGTCACCCACGCGCGCAAATTCATGTCGGCGGCGCGCGCGGCGGCGCGCAACAAGCCCGTGATCGTCATCAAGGCCGGGCGGCATGCCGCGGCGGCCAAGGCCGCGACCTCGCATACCGGGGCGCTGGCAGGCGCCGACGACGTCTACGACGCGGCGTTCCGGCGCGCCGGCATGCTGCGCGTGCGCAATCTCGACGAATTGTTCGCCGCGGTCGAGACCCTGGCGCGCCTGCAGCCGATCCGCGGCGACCGCCTGGCGATCCTGACCAACGGCGGCGGGCTCGGCGTGCTGGCGACCGACGATCTGCTCGATGCCGGCGGCCGCCTCGCGGAGCTCACGCCCGAGACGCGCGCCGCGCTCGACAAGGCGCTGCCGCGCACCTGGTCGCACGGCAATCCGATCGACATCATCGGCGACGCGCCGCCCGAACGCTACGCGACCGCGCTGTCGTGCCTGCTGGAGGACCGCGGCACCGACGCCGTCCTGGTGCTCAACTGCCCGACCGCGATCGGCGCGCCGATCGAGGCCGCCGACGCCGTGATCGCGACCCTGCGCGATCATCCGCAATCGCGCAACGTGCTCACCTCCTGGCTCGGCGACTTCGCCGCGGTCGAGGCGCGTCGCCGCTTCGCCCAGGCGGGCGTGCCGAGCTACGCGACGCCCGGCGAGGCGATCGCCGGCTTCATGGACATGGCGCGCTTCCGGCGCAACCAGGAGCTTCTGCTGCAGGTTCCGGCGGCCGAGCCCCAGGAGTTCACGCCCGACCGCGCCGCCGCGGAGGCCGTGCTCGGCGGCGCCGTCGCGGCGCGCCGCGAATGGCTCGACGAGACCGACGCGCGCGCGCTGCTCGGCGCCTACGGCATTCCGACCGTGATGACCGAGACGGCCGCCACCATCGATGCGGTCGCGTCGGCGACCGAACGGCTGGGCGGCGTGGTCGCGGTCAAGATCCTGTCGCCCGACATCGTCCACAAGTCCGACGTCGGCGGCGTCGCCCTCAATCTCGTCGGCCCGGATGCCGCCGCGAAAGCCGCGGCCGAGATGCTGGCGCGCATCAAGCGGGCCCAGCCCGACGCGCGCATCGACGGCTTCACGGTGCAGCAGATGATCCGCCGGCCCGGCGCGTTCGAGCTGATCGCCGGCCTGATGGTCGATCCGACCTTCGGACCGGTGGTGCTGTTCGGTCAGGGCGGCGTCGGCGTCGAGGTCATCAAGGACAAGGCGCTCGCGCTGCCGCCGCTCAACACGATGCTGGCGCACGACCTGATCGAGCGCACGCGCGTCGCCGCGCAGCTGCGCGGCTATCGCAACCGGCCGCCGGCCGACATCGAGGCGATCGCGCGCACCCTGATCCGCCTGGCGCAGCTGATCGCCGACCAGCCGGCCGTCGCCGAGCTCGACATCAACCCGCTGCTGGCCGACGAGCACGGTGTGATCGCGCTCGACGCGCGCGTGCGCGTGCGCGATCCGGCCTCGGCCGTGCCGATGGCGGTGCTGTGCTATCCGAACCGGCTCGAGCATCGCATCGCGCTGCGCGACGGCACCGAGCTGTTCGTGCGGCCGATCCGGCCCGAGGATGCCCATGCGATCACCGAGCTGTTCGCGCATCTCACCCCGCAGGACGTGCGTTCGCGCTTCTTCGTCGCCATGAAGGCGTTGCCGCCGAGCCTGTTGGCGCGTCTGACCCAGATCGACTACGACCGCGAGATGGCGCTCGTCGCCATGGTGCCGGGCACGACCGATCTGCTCGGCGTCGCGCGGCTGAGCGCCGATCCCGACAATGTGCGCGCGGAATACGCGATCGTCGTGCGCAGCGATTGGAAGGGCCACGGCCTCGGCTATGTGCTGATGCAGGAGATCGTCGACTACGCGCGCGCGCGCGGCATCGGCGAGGTCTTCGGCACCATCCTCAACGAGAATGCCGCGATGATCGACATGGCGCGCGAGCTCGGCTTCACGATCGGCGCCGACCCCGACGACGCCAGCCTGGTGACGGCGCGGTTGACGCTCGGCGCCGCCGACGCGGCCGCCTGATCGGTCCGGTCGGGCGCCGGCCGCGCGGCCGTGCGGCATTGACACGAAGGCTCGCTCGATTAGGGTGCGGCGCGACCATCCGCGAGGAGAGAGTGCCGTGAAATCCGCAGAGCTGAGGGAGATGCAGGCGCCGCTCAAGGAGCGCTATCGCGCCGAGCCGGGCGCCGCGCTGGTGACGTTGCGCGCGCACGGCCGGCTGGGCGACGACAGTCTGACGTGCAAGGTCGAGACCGGGCGCGCCCTGGTCGAGGCCGGTCTGCATCCGGCGACCGGCGGCGACGGGCTCGGTGCCTGCTCGGGCGACATGCTGCTCGAGGCGCTGGTGGCGTGCGCCGGCGTCACCCTGCGCGCGGTCGCCACCGCGCTCGAGATCGATTTGCGCGGCGGCACGGTGACCGCCGAGGGCGATCTCGACTTCCGCGGCACGCTCGGCGTCAGCAAGGAGGCGCCGGTCGGCTTCCGCGACGTCCGCCTCGCCTTCGACCTCGACACCGATGCGCCGCAGGACAAGCTCGACAGCCTGGTCAAGCTCACCGAACGCTACTGCGTCGTCTACCAGACGCTGCGCAGCCCGCCCAAGCTCGGGCTGACGGTGCGGACGAGCAAGTAACGCTCGAGGCAGCGAGCGCTACTCGATCAGCGTGAAGCCCTGTTTCTCGAAGGCCGGCCGCGCGGCCGGCGATTTGAGGAAGGCCACGTAGTCGGCCGCGGCGCCCGCATGGGGCGCATGGCGCGTCACCGCGACCGGATAGACGATCGGCGGGTGCGTGTTGGCCGGGAAGGTGCCGACGATGCGCACGCCGGGATCGGCGGCGGCATCGGTCGCGTAGACGATGCCGAGCGGCGTCTCGCCGCGCGACACCAGCAGCAGCGCTGCGCGCACGTTCTCGGCCGGCGCGACCTTGCCGGCGACCGACGTCCAAACGCCGAGCGCCTCGAGCGCGGCCTTGCCGTACTTGCCGGCCGGCACGCTGGCGGGGTCGGCCATCGCCAAGCGCCGGTCGCCGAGCGCCTGGGCCAGCGGGAAATGCGGCGCGATGGTGAGCTGGGGCGCGCCGGCCGCCGGTCCGATCAGCACGATCGCGTTGCTCAGCAGGTTCGCGCGCGTCTCCGGCTTGATGAGATCGCGCTTCGCCAGGTAGTCCATCCAGTCGAGATCGGCCGAGATGAACACGTCGGCCGGCGCGGCGGCCTCGATCTGCTTGGCCAAGGTCGAGCTCGCCGCGTACGAGGTCTTGGCGACGACGCCCTTTTGGATCTGGTAGAGCCCGTTGATCTCGTCGAGCGCGTTCTTCAGGCTGGCGGCGGCGAACACGACGATATTCGGCTGCTGCGCCGACGCGGGCGCGCCGCCATGCAGACCGAGCAGGACCAGCGACACGAGCAGCAGCCGTGCAACGCTCGCCAGGGGGCGAAGGAGCGTGACGCGAGTCATCGGTTTCCTCTTTGCCAGGGATCGGATAACGTTATATTCGTTGGAATATCTCGCCGTAAAGGGGAGCGATGACGCAGCCGGCGCCCGCATCCGCCTATCATGCCAGCGACGGCGCGGCCTACGAGGTGTTCCTCGGCCGTTGGACGACGCGGCTCGCCGAGGCGCTGATCGCGTTCGCCGACTTC
Source organism: Candidatus Sulfotelmatobacter sp. (assembly GCA_035507915.1). Taxonomy (GTDB): domain Bacteria; phylum Pseudomonadota; class Alphaproteobacteria; order Elsterales; family Elsteraceae; genus JACQAI01. The sequence goes on along the minus strand of DATJNS010000114.1, from coordinate 20,254 downwards.
CCGCGCGCCGGCGACCTGCTCGAGGTCGGCTGCGGCACCGGCAGCCTGGCGCTCGCGATGGCGCGCCGATGGCCCGAGCGGCGGATCGTCGGCATCGACATCGCCGAGCCCTACATTGCCTACGCCCGAGCGCGCGCGGCGGCGCCCGCGCCGCTGTTCGACGTCGGCGACGCCTGCGCGCTGCCCTACGCGGACGCGCGGTTTGCCGGCGCGGCGGCGCAGCTGGTGCTCAATTTCGTCGGCGATCCGCTGGCGGCGTTGCGCGAGATGCGCCGGGTCGTGCAGCGCGGCGGCATCGTGACGGCAGCGGTGTGGGACTTCCGCGGCGGCCTGGTGTTCCAGCGGCTGTTCTGGGATACCGCCGCCGGCATCGATCCGGGCGCCGCTGTCGCGCGCGACCGGCTGTTCTCGGGCGCGCTGGCGCTGCCGGACGGGCTGCCGGCGCTGTTCGAGCGCGCCGACATGGCCGAGATCGCGCGCGGATCGCTGACCATCCGCATGGACTACGCCGACTTCGAGGACTACTGGCGGCCGCTGCTCGGCGGGCAGGGGCCCGTCGGCAGCTACGTGGTCACGCTCGCGCCGGCGCTGCGCGCCCGCATCGAGACGGCGGTGCGGGCGGCCTACCTGTCGGGCGCGGTCGACGGGCCGCGCTCATTGGCGGCGACCGCCTGGGCCGTGCGTGCCCGCGTGCCGTGAGCCCGCTCGGACCGATCCACCCCCGCTCAGGAGACGCGCGATGATGAAGCTCAGCGCCCGCAATCAGCTCAAAGGCAAGATCGTCGAGGTTCGCAAGGGCCAGACCACCGCGCACGTGCGCATCGAGATCGGCAGTGGCGTTGCGATCATGGCGTCGATCACCAACGAGGCGGTCGACGATCTCGGCCTCAAGGTGGGCGACGAGGCCTGGGCGGTCATCAAGGCGTCGGACGTCATGGTGGGCAAGTGAGCCGGCGGGCGATCGCGTGCGCCGCGGTCGCGGCGCTGCTGCTGGCCGGCGCCGCGGCGCGCGCCCAGCAACCGTCCGCCGATCACGCGGCGCGTCCGGCCATCGCGCCGAGCCCGAGCTTCACGATCGGCGGAGCGGTGCAGCATCCGCGAACCCTGGCGTTGCCGGATCTGCAGAAAGAGGCCGCGACCACGCAAACGGTGTTCTACGTCACCGGCCGCGGCACCGTGTCGGCGCGCTTCACGGGCGTCCTGCTGTGGACGTTGCTGAACGCGGCCGACGTCGCGGACGATCCGGCGGTCAAGAACGCCAGACTGCGCCGCACCGTCGTCGTGACCGCTGCCGACGGCTACAGCGTGGCGTTGTCGCTGGGCGAGCTCGATCCCGCGTACGGCGCCGCCCAGGCGCTGATCGCCTACGCGCAGGACGGCAAGCCGCTGGGCCCGAGCGGCGTCGCGCGGCTGATCCTGCCCGCCGACAAGGACGGCGGCCGCAACGTGGCGCGCATCGCCAGCATCGAGGTGCGTTGAGGCGCCGCCGCTAAGCGGCCCCGCGCGGCGCCTTGATGGCGCGGTCGCGCCGCTCGGCCATGGTCTCCTCCATGGCGCGCGGATAGCGGGGCGGCAAGCTCGAGACCTTGTCGAGGCGCGCCAGCGCTGCTGCAGGCAGCCGCCAGCCGGCGGCGCCCAGCGTGTCGGCGAGCTGCGTCGCGGTGCGTGCGCCGACGATCGCGCTCGCGACCTGCGGCTGATCGAGCACCCAGCGCACCGCGACCTGTGCCGGGTTGCGCCCGAGCTCGCGCGCGACCGCGAGCTGCTCGCCCAGGATCGCGGCGTGGTCGGCATGGAAGAAGCGCGTCGGGAACGCCCAGTTCTCCGCCGAGCGCGCGCCCGCGACGCTCTGCTGGCCCGGCTGATACTTGCCCGACAGGTAGCCGCCGGCGAGCGGCGCCCAGGCGACGATGCCGATGCCCTTGAGCGCGCAGGCCGGCACCAGCTCCTCCTCGATGTCGCGCACCACCAGGCTGTATTGCGGCTGGTAGGCCTCGAAGCGCGCGAGGCCCTTGCTGTCGCTGAGCCAAACCGCCTCCATCAGGCGCCAGGCCTCGTAGTTGCTGCAGCCGACGTAGCGCACCTTGCCCTGGCGCACGAGATCGTCGAAGGCGCGCAGCATCTCCTCGAGCGGCGTCTGGATGTCGACGTGGTGGATGTAATAGAGGTCGAGATAGTCGGTGCCGAGCCGGCGCAGGCTGTCCTCGAGCGCCTGCATGACGTGCCGGCGCGACATGCCGGAGTCGTTGGGCCCGGGGCCCATCGGGTTGAACACCTTGCTGGCGATCACGGCCTCGCGCCGGCGCTTTCCCAGCGCGCGACCCAGCATGATCTCCGACTCGCCGTCGCTGTAGCCGTTCGCGGTGTCGAAGAACATCACGCCGGCATCGAACGCGGCGCCGACGATGCGCTCCGCCTCGGCCGCGTCGGTGCCGTGACCGAACGTCATCGTGCCGAGGCAGATCTCGGAGACCTTGAGGCCGCTGCGGCCCATGCGTCGATAGTCCATGATCGCGATCCTGTTCCGTGTGGTCAGACCAGCGCGCCGCGTGCCGTGATCGGCCAGAGCGCCTCGACCCGGCCGTTGCGCACGCCGACATACCAGTCGTAGAGGTTGACCGTCGGGTCGCAGTGGCCCGGGATCAGCTTGATCTTGTCGCCGACCCTGAGCCGATTGGTCGCGCGCTTGAGCACGAGCTTGCCGTGCTCGTCGGACGCGCGCGCGTATTCGGCCTCGTCGAAGCCGGGCAGCGTCGGCATGCCCGAGTCGACGCTGAGCGCCTTGAGGCCGGCGTCGACGATCGCGCGCTCGTCGTTCGGCCGGCTCATCACCGTCGTCCAGACGAACAGGCTGTGCGCGAAATCGCGGATCGGCGCGCCGTCCGCATCGAGGTTGCGGCCGTAGTCGGCGTCCATGAACACGTAGGAGCCGCACTGCAGCTCGTCGTACACGCCGCTCGCCGCCTCGAGCTCGAAGGTGCCGGTGCCCGCGCCGGTCACCACCGGGCAGTCGATGCCATGCGCGGCGAGCAGCGCGCGCGTGCTGCCTGCGCGCTCGACCGCCTGCGCGATCGCGGCGCGGCGCTCCGCGAGGCTGCGCAGATGCTGCGCCGAGCCGTGATAGGCCTGCAGCCCGGCGAAGCGCAGCGCCTTGGCGCGCCCGATCGCCTCGGCGAGGCGCAGCGCCGGCGCGCCGGGCTCGACGCCGCAGCGGTCGCCGCCCATGTTGACCTCGACCAGCACCGCGAGCGTGACGTCGAACGCGCGGGCCGCCGCGTCGAGCTGGTCGATCTGGCCCTCGTCGTCGACGCAGGTGGCGATCTTGGCGGAGCGCGCCAGCGCCGCCATGCGGCGCAGCTTCGGCGCGCCGACGATTTCGTTCGAGATCAGGACGTCGCGCACGCCGCCCTGCACCATCGCCTCGGCCTCGCTGACCTTCTGGCAACACACCCCGACGGCGCCGAGCGCGATCTGCTGCAGCGCGATCATCGGGCATTTGTGGGTCTTGGCGTGCGGCCGCAGCCGCACGGGACGTCCCGCGATCCGCTCGGGCAGCCGGCGCAGATTGCGCTCGAAGGCGTCGAGCTCGACCACGAGGGCGGGGGTATCGACCTCCTCCAGCGTCATGCCGATCTCGGCGGGCGGGCGCGTCGTCATGGCGGAACCTCGGGCGAATCGCGGAGGCTCCATAGTGGCCGGGCTGCCATGAGCCGCACAGGCCAAAAACGTCGAAAACGGGCGGGGCAACCCGGGCGCGCGGCGCCGACCCTGCTTTCGGCGGCCCGATGTCAACCCCTGGAATTCGCCTCGATCGGACCAAGATGCGGCCAAGAGGTCAGGCAGCCGGGACCATTCGGTCTCCGGCCTGCGACATTTTGGAAAATTGAGCCACGGCGCGCGTCGCCGGCGCTCGCGAGGGGTATGCGATGTCACGGGTTTCCAGGTTGGCGGCCGCCGGCCTCTTGGTGGGGATGGCGGCCGCGATGGCGAGCGGCTCGGGCACCGCCATGGCGGCGAGCCAGGTCGCCGTCGCCAACATCCAGGCGGATCAACCGCAGGCGGCGGTTGCCGCGGTCGATCGCCTGCATGCCGCGCTGCTCGACGTCATGCGGCGCGGCCCGCAGCTCGGCGGTGCCGGGCGCTACCGGGCGCTCGCGCCGGTGATCGATCAGGTCCTCGACCTGCCGCTCATGGCGCAGGTCGCCGTCGGGGCGCGCTGGTCGCAGCTGTCCGCCGAGCAGCGCGCGAAGTTGATCGATGCGTTCCGCCGCTTCACCATCGCGACCTACGCCAGCAATTTCGACAGCTACGCCGGCCAGCGCTTCGAGGCGAGCCCCGACCCGCGCCCGGTCGCCGGGGGCGTGATCGTGGCGGCGCGCCTGATTCCTCACGACAGGTCGCCGGTCAAGCTCGACTACGTGATGCGCGAGACCAACGGCGTCTGGCAGGTGATCGACGTCCTCGCGAACGGAACGATCAGCGAGCTGGCGCGCCGTCGCTCGGAGTTCACCTCGATCTTGAGCCGCGACGGCGCCGACGCCCTGGTCGACCGCCTCGCCGAGAAGGCGCAGACGCTGATCGGTCAGCCGGCCTAGCGCGACAGCGGCGCAAGCCCCCGCGAGCGCGACGAGACTCCGAGCGCGGGGTCGTGATCGGCCGTGCCGATTTTGTTTGGCGCTCGCGGGGCTTCGCCCCTGCCGCGCTAGACGAGGGTCAGGCGGGCGCTGGCGGCTTCCTGGGCGTCGTCGATCCGGAGCTCCCAGACTTCGAAGCGGTAGACCTGGGGTTCGGTGCCCTTGAGATAGCGAATCTCACGCACCCGTTCGCGCTGCGCCGCGGTTTTGACGGCCTCCTGATCCTCGCCCGCGAAGGCCCGTTTGATCAGCTGCCACGGGCCTTTCAGGTTCTCGCGGCACCAGGCGACCACGCGCTCGCGGTCGCCGACCTCGACGCGGATCACGTTCTCCGTGCGCAGCTCGGGCGCGTCCTCGACGCTGACGGTTTCCGTGATCATCGTCTTGATTCCTCGGCCTTGTCGCGGGGCCGATCTTAGCCGCGTGCGGATTCCCGGACAACGCCCGCCGCCTTCTGCTATAAAGCGCGCGTCCAACCTGCCGGCGAGGAGGCGGCTTGGAAAACCCCCTGCCGGATGTTTCGCACCCGCGTTTGCGCAATCTGCTGGCGTTCTGGGAAGCCCGGCGCGGCGACCGCACCATGCCGGCGCGCGAGGCGCTCGATCCGCTCGCGTTGTGGGAATGGCTCGGCCATCTGATGCTGATCGAGGCGGTCGATGGCGGGCAATTCCGCTACCGCGTGTATGGCACCGGATTGGCCGAATATCACGGCCGCGATCTGACCGGCAAGACGACCGCGATGCTGCGGTCGGACGTGCGCGCCGTGGTGTGCCGGGAGTACGCCACGGTGTGGCGCACCGCGCGGCCCTTGCTGGTCATCCACACGCGCCGGATCCGCGAGCAGCCGACGCCGCTCGAGAAGCTGATCCTGCCGTTCTCCACGGATGGTCGTACCGTCGATCGCCTGCTGGCCGGCGCCTATCCCGCCGACCGCGCCTAGCGCCGCTCGCCCGTCGTGCTAGGCCGTCGTGCTAGGCGGCCGAGGGGCCGCCGGCCACGCCGTCATTGACCTCGCCCTTCGGGAATTCCTGCTCGAGCGCGGCGTAGCGCTCCAGATCGATGCCGATCTGCTGCTTGAGCCGCGCCACCATCGTGCCCGCCGGCAGGGCGGCGCCGGAAGCATCCTTGAACAGGTGCGGGTTGGCGCGCGCGGCATTCGGCAGGACGTCGGCGGCCTTGACGGACGGCTTCGCTACCGCGGTCTTGAGCAGCTTCGCCGCGCCGTAAGGGCCGAAAAGATACGCCATGCGCCCTTCGACCGCGGTGACCGGACGGCCGAGCGAACGGGCGAGGTGAGTGCTCACCTCCTCCAGATAGCGCGCCGCCATGCCGGCCGACAGATGCGGGTCCTTGCGCAGCTCCAGGATCTGATGACGCAGCTTGGCGTTGGCGACGAACGGCTTGCCGCCCTTGACCTGGATGTGGCTCGCGAGATCGCCGAGACCGTAGGCGGCGCCGTGGCGTCGCACCATGTCGAGCCAGGTCGACTCGAGGAACTGCGCGGGTCCGACCGCGGAGCTCGTGCGGTTCTTCGCGTCCGCGTTGAACGTGCTCTCCTGCGAGACTTGCGAGAGCACACTCGAGAAGTCGGTGCCGGCGAGCGCGCTCGCCGAGCGCGCCGCTTCGACGTAGATCGGCGGTACGACAGGTACCATCGGCTCGAGTTTCGGCATCCGGAGACCTTAGCGACAGGGGCGTGCGCCGCGCAATGCGCCGAACGATCGAGTAGCCGATGAGCCTTTCGATTTGGTTAGCCGTCATGGTTACCCGTTATGGTTACCGACGACGCGATCACACGTTTGTCACGCGGTTTTAATTGCACCTTCATGGAACCGACCCACGGCCCATTTCCAAGCGTCGCGATTGGTGCGATTCTGCGCCGATGGACAATAATACCGCGCCGGAGCCACGCCGCTCCGGCGGTCCGGCCGGAAGCGGTCGGTGCCCGGTGGGTGGCGCCGCGTGACGGCCGGGGACGGGCAGGGCGGGGAGGGACATAAGCGGCGCGCGGCGACCAAGCGCGTGCCGTCGGCGCGTCGGCGCCTGCGGCCCGACGAGCGCGAGCGCTTGATCGTCGCCGAGGCGGTTCGCTTCTTCTCCGAGGTCGGGTTCGAAGGTCATACGCGCGACCTGGCGCGCCGCCTCAACATCACCCAGCCGCTGCTCTATCGCTATTTTCCGAGCAAGGAGGCCCTGATCGACCGGGTCTACAACGAGGTCTACGTCAATCGCTGGAAGCCGAGCTGGGAGACCCTGGTCGAGGATCGCAGCCAGCCGCTCGAGCAGCGCCTGATCGCCTACTATCGCGACTACGCGCGCACCGTGCTGGATCCCGCCTGGATCCGGATCTTCCTGTTCGCCGGCCTCAAGGGCGGCGTCCTCAACGCGCGCTTCCTCGACATGGTGCGCGAGCGCATCTTCACCCGGGTGATCCGCGAGATCCGCTTCGACCGGAAGCTGCCGATGCCGCCCGAGTGGCCGCTCACCGAGATCGAGTACGAGCTGGTCTGGGGCCTGCACGCGAGCATTTTCTACATGGGCATTCGCAAGTGGATCTACGGACTGCCGATCCCCGACGCGATCGATCCGATCATCGACGCCAAGGTCACGGCATTCCTCGACGGCATGCCCCGGGTGTTGGGCCAGCTCGAGCCAGCCCACGCCGTGAAGCCATGATCGCACCCACGACGTCGAGGACGCTGCGATGACCGAGGACGTTTCCCGCTATCTGCCGGAAGACGGTTGCGCCGGAACCCTGGTCGCGCGCGTCTGGGTGCCGGCCGAGGCGGGTCCCGCCGTCGCGCTGGTGACCGGCGACGGCGTGTTCGACCTGTCGCGCAGCTTCCCGACGGTGGCGCGCCTGCTCGACGAGCCCGATCCGGCCATCGCGGTCCGCACGGCGGTGCGCGGCGTGCGCCTCGGCAGCGTGGCGGAGCTGTTCGCCAACAGCGTCGCGGCGACGCGCGACCCGACGCGCCCGTGGCTGCTGGCCCCGATCGATCTGCAGGCCGTCAAGGCCGCCGGCGTCACCTTCGCCTCGAGCCTGCTCGAGCGCGTCGTCGAGGAGCAGGCGCGCGGCGATCCGGGGCGCGCCGAAGCGACCCGCCGGGCGCTGGTCGAGGAGATCGGCAGCGACCTCGGCGCCGTGCGCCCCGGCTCGCCCGCGGCCGAGCGTCTGAAGGCGTCGCTGATCAAGCGGGGCCTGTGGTCGCAATATCTGGAGGTCGGCATCGGGCCCGACGCCGAGGTGTTCACCAAGTGTCAGCCGCTCGCCTCGGTCGGCTTCGGCGCCGACATCGGCATCCACCCGGGCTCGAGCTGGAACAATCCCGAGCCCGAGATCGTCGTCGCGGTCAATTCGCGCGGCGCGCTGGTCGGCGCGACCTTGGGCAACGACGTCAATCTGCGCGACGTCGAGGGACGCAGCGCGCTGCTGCTCAGCAAGGCCAAGGACAACAACGGCTCGTGCGCGATCGGACCGCTGCTGCGGCTCCTCGACGCGAGCTTCACGCTCGACGACATCCGCGGCGCCGATCTCGACATGCGCGTCGAGGGCGACGACGGCTTCGTGATGACCGGCCACAGCTCGATGCGCATGATCAGCCGCGACGTGCTCGACGTGGTCGGCCAGACGATCGGCGCGCATCATCAGTATCCCGACGGCTTCGTGCTGTTCATGGGCACCATGTTCGCGCCGACCGACGATCGCGGCGCGCCCGGGCAGGGCTTCACCCACAAGGTCGGCGACGTCGTGATGATTTCGACGCCCAAGCTCGGCGCGCTGGTCAACCGCGTCGATCACAGCGACCGCATCGCGCCCTGGCGCTTCGGCGTGCGCGCCCTGATGGAGAACCTGGCCGCGCGCCGGCTGCTCGAGAAGAACTAGGGTCCGGCCGGAGCCCGCGCCGTCACGACCCAGGTCGCGGCATTCAGCCTGACGCCGTCAGGTCCATCATATGCCGCAAGCGCGGCGCGCACGGCCGGCAGCGTCGCGGCCCGAAACTCGGGATTTTCCCGGAGAATCTTGCCCAAAGCGCCGACCCGCGAACAAACCGCCAGCATCGCATCGAGGTCGCCGCTGCCGACCGGCTCGTCATGGGCGGTGATGTCGATCTCGATGAAACCCGCTCGTTCCAGAATGCCGCGCACGCGGTCGGGCTTGGCGAACGCGAACGGGCCGGGCGCGTCCGGATCGTGCACGGGCTGCGGCGGCAAAAGCGCGGACGCCGCCCTGAGCGGCACGATGTCGAGCGGGTTCTCCTCCAGGGCGCGCCAGCAGACGAAGGCGAGCCGCCCCTTCGGCCTGAGGCTCCGACGGATGTTGGTGAACGCCGCAATCGGGTCGGTGAAGAACATCACCCCGAACCGCGAGAAGGCCGCGTCGAACGCGGCCGGCTCGAACGGGAAGAGCTGGGCATCGGCCTGGACGAACCGCACGCGCTCCCAGCCTTCGGCCGTGCGCCGCGCGAACGCCAGCACCGCGGCCGACAGATCGATTCCCACGACGGCGCCGTCCGGCGCGACGGCCCGGGCAAGGTCCAGCGTCGTCTCGCCGCCACCACAGCCGATGTCCAGGACGCTCTCGCCCGGGCGCGGCGCGAGCGCGGTCAGTGCGCGCCGACCAAGCGGCGCGAGTTGCCGTTCCAATGGCTCGCGGACCTCCGCCCACGCGCCGACCCGGACGTCGTCTTGCGTCGGCGCGGTCGGGGAGTTGACGTGGTCCATAGCGGACGGCGTCAGGACGCCGCCGCTGTCCACGCCGGCCGGCCCTCGAGCGGGTAGGCGGGGTCGTTGAAGCCGGGCGTCGAGGGGTGGCCGGCGGGCACGAGCGCGTCGACCAGCGCCTCGTCCTCGGCGGTGAACGTGTATTTGAGCGCGCCGACATACTCGTCCCACTGCGCCTCGGTGCGCGGACCCGCGATCGCGCCGGTGATCAGGCGGTTGTTGAGCACCCAGTTGATCGCGAACTGGCCCGCCGTGACGCCGCGCTTTTCGGCATGGGCCTTGAGCGTCTGGGCGATCACCAGGCTCTCGCGCCGCCACTCGCTCTGCATCATGCGCCGGTCGTTGCGGCCCGCGCGGGTGTCGCCGGGCGGCGGCTTGTCGGGGTCGTACTTGCCGGTGAGCACGCCGCGCGCCAGCGGGCTGTAGGGCACGACGCCGAGTCCGTAATGGCCGCAGGCCGGCAGGTGCTCGACCTCGGGCGTGCGGTTCATGGCGTTGTAGTAGGGCTGGCTGACGACCGGCCGGTCGATGCCCAGCCGGTCGCACAGGTTGCAGATCTCGGCGAGGCGCCAGGCGCGATAGTTCGACACGCCGAAATAGCGCAGCTTGCCCTGGCGGATCAGGTCGCCGAGCGCGTGCACGGTCTCGGCGAGCGGCGTGTCGTGATCCTCCTTGTGCAGATAGTAGACGTCGATGTAATCGGCGCCGAGGCGCTTGAGGCTGGCGTCGGCCGCCTGCATGACCCACTTGCGCGACAGCCCGCCCTGGTTGGGCGCCTTGCCGGCCGGGTTGCCGAGCTTGGTCGCGAGCACCCAGTGATCGCGACCGGCCTTGATCGCGCGGCCGACCACCGCCTCCGACTCGCCGGCGTTGTAGCCGTCCGCGGTATCGATGAAGTTGATGCCGGCGTCGCGCGCCTTGTCGATGATGCGCCGCGCGGTCGCCTCGTCGGTCTGGCCGCCGAACATCATCGCGCCCAGGCAGAGCCGCGAGACCTTGACGCCGCTGGTGCCGAGCTTGCGGTACTCCATGCGCGGGGTTCCTTTCTGCGGTGGGGGAGATCAGCCGACGATCGGCATGAACAGGGCTTGCGCGGCCTGCTCGCGTGCCCGCTCGATCCGGCTGCGCTCCGCCGGATCGGCGAGCGCCGCCGGTGACGTGTCGCCGTCGATGAGAGGATACACCGACATCTGGAAGATGGTCGCGCACAGCTGCCCGTTGATCCGCATCACCAGCGGGTTGCCGCCCATGGCCGGGTTGCGCTGATACTCGAGCAGCCAGGGCCGCCCGGTCGCGTCGATCAGCACGTCCAGCCCGAACAGCCGCGGCGGAAAGCAATAGCGCGTGTGCTCGCGCAGCTGGCGCTCGAAGATGCCGGCATCGGCCGCCACCGCGAGCACGCCGCGCGCGAGCTGCGCGACGCGCGCCCACACGCCCTGCGGCTCCAGACCTTCGCTCGCCATGCGCGAGAACGCCGCGGTCAGGCTCCAGACGTTGCCGTCGTCCTCGCGCGCGGGATCCTGGCTGATCACCAGGGCGGGATGGTTGCGATGCAGCGCCGTGTTGGTCACGTGGACCGCGGGCCGCGCGAGCGCGGCGTCGTCGGTCGCGTAGGGCTCGGGCGTGATGCGCGCGATGCCCTGGCGGTAGATGTAGGCGCGCAGCGGCGCGAGCGAGGTGATCAGGACGTAGATGCGCAGGTGGAACTTGCGGCCGTCGATCAGCCGCGGATTGTCGATGTAGCGCTGCACCACCGCGGTCACGCCGGGCGCCACGGTCGGCTCCCGGGTCACCGTCATGCCCTGGCCGCCCGACAGGTTGACGGGCTTGACGATGAAGATCTGCCCGGGCGGGCAGCGCGCGCGGAACTCGGCGAGCCGCGCCGCGTCGAACGGCAGCACGAAGCTTTCGGGCCAGAAGCGCGTCGCCTCGGGGTGGCGCGCGTGCCAGGCGTCGAGCGTGCGCGCGAGCTGCGCCTTGTTCAGCAGCACGGACCAGCGGTGGTAGACGTGCTGCATGTCGTGCTCGAGCACGCCCGACGACACCTGCACCGGCTTGGCGCGGAACTCGGCGAGCAGCGCGTTGGCCTCGCGGTCGGCTTCCTCCCACAGCCCGCGGTCGCGCAGCGCGTAGATCAGGCCGCGCCGCGTCACCCACGCCCAGCGGCCGGCCGCCTCCGGCTGCGAGACGACGAGGCGGAACGCCGCGATCGCCGCGTCGAGCTGGCCCAGGCGGTGGTGGCAGCGGCCGATCAGATCCATCATGCGCGCCGAGCTCGTGAGCTTGAGGGCGGCCTGGAACGCGGTCAGGGCTTCGCGGTTGTGCCCGAGATGCAGGCACGCGATGCCGAAATAGCTGTAGCGGTCCGCGGTCGGCTGCTCGGACAAGGCGCGCTGCGCCTCGCGCACCACCATCGGCATGTCGGAATAGCGCAGCAGCATGCGGATGCGCGCATCGACCATGGCGGTCGATCCGGGATCGCGCGCCAGCGCCTCGTCGATGACGTTGCGCGCGCGCTCGACGTCGTGCTCGATCAGATCGTCGATCGTTGCGGGATCGGGGGAGACCGCTTCCATGCTCGCGTGGCTGCTCGGCGCTGGGATGCCGCGCCGAGCATGGCAAAACGCGCGCTCGAGGGCCAGCCGCCCGGGCGCGGCGGCGCGGGGTCAGGGGCTGGCCGGGCGGGGCACCGGCAGGACCGGCCGCACCCGGCCGCGGATGCGCTCGCGATGCCAGGTGTAGATGCCGCTCGAGATCACGACCGCGGCGCCGACCCAGGTCCACAGGTCCGGGAAGTTGCCGAACACGACCACGCCGATCGCGGTCGCGCCGACGATCGAGCTGTAGGAGAACGGCGCCAGCATCGACACCTGCCCGTGCATGAAGGCGCGCACCGAGAAATATTGTCCGAGCAGATTGAGCGCGCCGCCGACGAAGAGCAGCGCCCAGCCGAGCGGCGACACCGGATGCCACGACGCGAGCGCCGGCCCGCCGGTGAGCGCGGCGCCGAACAGCGCGGTGTAGACGAGGGTGGTGAGCGCCGGATCGGCGAAGCCCATCTTGCGCGTGAGGATCATGTTGAGCGCCCACGCCAGCGACGACGCGATCGGATAGAGCGCCGCGATCTCGAAATGCGCGGTGCCCGGGCGCACGATCACGAGCACGCCGGCGAAGCCGACGATCACGGCGCTCCAGCGGCGCACGCCGACCTGCTCGCCCAGCAGCGCGATCGAGAGCGCCGTCACGAACAGCGGCGTGACGTAGCCGGTCGCGGTCGCCTGGGCCAGCGGCAGGTGCGCCAGGCCGGACACGAAGAGCAGCGCCGAGAGGGCGACGCAGGCGCCGCGCGCGGCCTGGAAGCGCAGCCGGCGCGTGCGCCACGGTCGCTCGGCGCGTCGCCGCGTCGCCAGCGGCGCCAGCACGATCAGCATCGCGAGGTAGCGCACCCACACGACCTGGATCGGCGCGTAGTCCGCCGTCAGATATTTCGATAGCCCGTCGACCATCGTGAACAGCATGATGGCCGTCAGCATCAGGAAGATCGCCTTGAGGGGCTGATCGGCCGCGCTGTGCGGGGCGTTCGAGATGGCCTTCATGCTTCTGGCGAGCCGACGTTTCCTCCCCCTGTTCGTGACGCAGTTCCTGGGCGCGCTCAACGACAATCTTTTCAAGAGCGCGATGGTGATCCTGATCGTCTACCGGTTGGCCGAGCCGGCCGGGCTGAGCGGCGGCATGCTGGCGAACGCGGCGAGCGGCCTCTTCATCCTGCCGTTCTTCCTGTTGTCCGCGCTGGCCGGCCGGCTCGCCGACCGGATGGAGAAGGCCCGGCTGATCTCGATCATCAAGGCGTGCGAGATCGGCTTCATGCTGCTCGGCAGCCTCGGCGTCGCGTCGGGCGACATCGCGCTGTTGTTCGCGGTCCTGTTCCTGATGGGGGCCCACTCGACGTTCTTCGGGCCGCTCAAATACAGCATCCTGCCGGTCCACCTGGCGGCGCACGAGCTGATCGCCGGCAATGCGCTGGTCGAGGCCGGCACCTTCCTCGCGATTCTCCTCGGCACGATCGCGGGCGCGGTGCTGGTGCTGCGCGGGGACGGCGCGCTCGTCGTGTCGGCGCTCCTGATCGCGATCGCGGTCGGCGGCTACGTCGCCAGCCGTTTCGTGCCGACCGCGCCGCCGCCGGCGCCCGAGCTCGCGCTCGACCTCAACATCGCGCGCGACAGCTGGCGGCTGGTGAGCCGGGTGATGGCGGTCCGCGCGCTGCGCGCGCCGGTGCTCGGCCTGTCATGGTTCTGGTTGATCGGCGCGACCTTCCTCGCGCAGCTGCCGGCGCTCACCAAGAACGTGATCGGCGGCGACGAACAGGTCGTCACCCTGTTCCTGGCCGCATTCAGCATCGGCATCGGGGCGGGCTCGCTGTTGTGCAGCCGCCTGCTCAAGGGCGCGGTCAGCCTGCGCCTGGTGCCGGTCGGCGCGCTCGGCATCTCGGTGTTCACGATCGATCTGTTCTTCGCCTGCGGCGCGAGCGGCGCGCCTGCCGGTCGCCTGATGACGCTCGGCGAGTTCCTGGCGGCGCCGGCCGACTGGCGGGTGTTGGTCGATCTGTTGCTGGTCGCGGTCGCCGGCGGCCTCTACACGGTGCCGCTCTACGCCGTGCTCCAGCTGCGCAGCGCGGCGGCCGAGCGCTCGCGCGTGATCGCCGGCGCGAACATCGTGAACGCGCTCTTCATGGTGGCGGGCGCGCTGGCCGCGATCGTGCTGCTCGCGGTCGGCGCGAGCGTGCCCGGCGTGCTGCTGGCGGTCGGCGTGGCGAACCTCGGCGCGGCGCTCGGTCTGCGCGCGAGCGCGGCCGCTGCGGCGCGCGCATGACACGTCATCGAAATGTCATGTTGCAGAAATGACAAGCCCGTGCGGCTCTCGCGAGCCGCACGGGCAAATGCTCAAAGCAGATGGTTCAGTCGCGCTCGCTCGCGGCGAGCCGACCGATCGTCAGGCGTTCTGCAGGTTGACCGCGGCGACGCGGCCCTGCTGACTGCGCTCGAGCTCGAAGGTGATGCGTTGGCCCTCGTTGAGCGAGCGCATGCCCGCCCGCTCGACCGCCGAAATATGCACGAACACGTCCTTCGTACCGTCATCCGGCGCGATGAAACCATAACCCTTGGTACCATTGAACCATTTGACCGTGCCGACCGCCATCGTGGGTCTCCATAGAAAGTTTCGGACCGCCGCGTGCACACGACACGGCGGTGTCAGGCCTTGTAGGGGGTTCCGGGAGTGACGGGTCAGCCGCCCGATCGGGGCGAAAGAGAGGCACGCCGACCCATACGAAGGTGACGGGGCGAAACAGTGGGCGGCTCCGCGTCGCTTTGCAACCGGATTATTTTCGTGTTCGAGCGGGAACCTTCGCAGGGTTTCGTGAATCGCTCGCCGCCGTCGGCGCGGCGGTATTCGCGCGCTGCGATGCGACGCGATCACGCAGCAGCGCGAGCCGGCGATCGTGGATGCCCAGCGCCTCGAGATGCGCCACCGTGTTGAACAGATAGTCGGCGCACGGCCCGAGATTGCCCGAGGCGCCCGCGATGGTCGCCGCCACGATGTCGTCGGGCAGCCGACCGGCGTAGCGGTCGTGCGCGCGGTTGATCGTGAAGGCGATCGCGCGCACCGCGCCGGCGGGCGTCTGCGCCGACACCCAGCGCGGGCGGTAGGCGCGGCTGAGCATCTCGCGCAGCCACACGATCTCGAGCTCGGAGGCGACCGCATCGGCGGCGATCCGGTAGACCACGCCGCGGCATGATCCGCCGGCCTCGAGCCCGAGCATCAGGCCGGGCGCGTCCGGACTGCCGCGGCCGAGATGCGCCCACAGGCAGAAGCGGCGATGGAAGCCGCGCACCATCCCGACGCGTTGCTCGACGAAATGGAACGCCGGGTTCCACATCAGCGAGCCGTAGGCGAACACCCAGACCTCCGGCGGCGCGTCGGGCGCGGCCAGGATGGCGGCGAGCGACGCGCGCACCTCGGCCTCGCTGAGCAGCTCGAACGACGGATCCTGGGCCGCGATCATCCGGCGGATCGCGCCCGACCGGATCGTGTCGCGCGTCAACCGCACGCGCATGACGCCCCGCTCGTCCCTGGTCGCGCCGGTTTCGATGAGACTGCCTCAGAAACCCCCTGACCCGTCATGGCCGGCCTCCGTGCCGGCGATCCACGTCGGGCCGCTGCGCAAGGTCGGGCGCGTGACGGATAGGTAGACTGCCCAGCGCTCGTCGTTTGCTCGACGTGAATGGCCGGCACGGAGGCCGGCCATGACGAGTGGGGTGATGGGTGACGCAAACTGACCGGACCATGCTCTCGGCCGCCATTTGAGCAAGAATGCTGCCGGCGCGCGAGGGTGATTGCGTGGCGCGCTGCGCGGTGACATGACAGAACGTCCGAGGGGAGGTCCCGCCATGGCCATCGCCGTCGCGCTCCACGTGCTCGCCGCCATCGTCTGGGTCGGCGGTATGTTCTTCGCCCACCAATGCCTGCGCCCGGCGCTCGCCGAGCGCGAGCCGCCGGTGCGTCTCGCCGTCATGGCCGACGCGCTGCGGCGCTTCTTCCTCTGGGTGTGGCTGGCGGTCGCCGTGCTGCTGGCGACCGGCTTCGGCCAGATCACGATGGCTGGAGGATTCGCGGTTTGGGGGCACCACGTCCACATCATGATGGCGCTCGGGATCGTCATGATGCTGCTGTTCGGGCACCTCTATTTCGCGCCCAACCGGCGTCTGCAGGCGGCGGTGGCGCGCGCCGACTGGCCGACCGCCGGCCGCAACCTCGGCCAGATCCGGCGCATCGTCGAAATCAATCTCGTGCTGGGGCTGCTCACCGCCGCGATCGGTGCCTCGGGGCGCTATTGGGGCTGAGTCCGGCGGTGTTCCGGTAGGGACGACCGGCGGTGTGCGGGCACCCGGCCGCGCGCTTTGCTGCGACTGCTAAAATTTCTGGAAAAACCGAAGGAATACAGGCGGTTTGTGAGTCGATTAGCGCGCGAATTCGTCAACCATTTCGCCTATACTCCCGGTGCATTGACATGGATCACAGCCCAACCCGCCGATGCGGCCTAGGCTTGGTTATTAAACCGAGAGGCTTGCCCCTGTGCCACGCGACCTGACCGAGCAGTCGGCGTATCAGGAGCACCCGGCGCGCGCGCACCAGATCGCGCAGGCTGCCGGCGCGGGCGCCGCCCAGCCGATCGGCCGGGTCGACACCGTCACGGGCGGCGTCACGGCCCAGCATGTCGACGGCAGCGTCGCGACCCTGGCGCAGGGCGACCCGGTCTACCAGAAGGACCTGATCTCGACCCAGGCGGGCGCCAAGGTGGCGCTGGTGTTCGCCGACAAGACGACGTTTGCGCTCGGTGAATCGGGCCAGCTCCGGCTCGACGAGCTGGTCTACAACCCGGCCGGCCATAGCGGCACGATGGCGGTCTCGATGCTGAAGGGCGCCTTCGCGTTCGTCAGCGGCGACATCGCCGGCACCCAGGCCGACGCCATGACGGTGCGCACGCCGGTCGGCACGATCGGCATCCGCGGCACCGCGGTCGCCGGCACGATCGATCCGAACGGTCACGGCAGCAGGATCGCGGCAGTGCGCGACCCCTCGGGCGCGCCCTCGACCATCGTGTTCACCAACGCCGGCGGCACCCAGGTCATCACCGAGAACAACATGCTGGTGGTGCTGACCTTCTTCACGGCGCCGGGCGTGCCGACGCCGATCACGCCCGGCGCCCTAGGCGAGGCCGGCGACCTGTCCTTCACGGTCTCCACCATCGCTTCGACCGTCAATCCGGGCGGCTCCGAGTCGGGCGGTCCGGCCGGCGGCGCCGGCGCGCCGCCTCAGGGCCCGGGGACGCCGGGTGGCACGACCGAGACCACCATCCACGTCACGCTCGCGGAGCAGCCGGTCGGGACGGGCGGCGGCGGCGCGGGCGGGCTGTTCAGCTTCAATTTCGACGTCACGATCACGGCGGTCGACACGACTTTGCCGCTGCCGCCACCGCCACCGCCGCACCCGCCGCCGTCTGACGAGACGCCGACATCCACCGGGGGTTTCGTCGGCACCTTGGGGGTCGACAATTTCATCGGCCATCCGGCGCCGGTGGTGAACTTCTTCGATTTCACCCATGTCCCCAACTCGCTGCAGTCGGGCGACCACGTCGTGGGTGGCGGCGGCGCCGACACGCTGAGCGCCGAGTTCAACGCGCCGTTCACGATCAACAGCAGCCTGGTCGTCACCGACGTTCCGAACATCGACCTCAAGCTCGACAACGCGCCGGGCAACATCGACGCGCTCGGCATCACGAGCGGCGCGGCCGGGACGACGACGATCACGGCGAGCGGCAGCGGCGCGCTGACGATCACCGACCTCCGGGTCGATTTCGACGGCCACGCGATGGCCAGCCCGATGTCGATCAGCGCGGCGCCCCAATCGGAGGGCGCCGGCATCACGATCGAGCCCGGCCAGGGCAGCAACACGCTGACCGGCGCCGGCTTCAACTATGGCGACGTGCTCAGCTACGCCCACGCCGCCGGGCCGCTGGTGCTCGACTACGCGGCCGGAACCGCCGTGCACGGCGGCGTCACCGACACGATCGCCGGCTTCGACGGGTTCATCGGTACGCCATTCAACGACAACATCGACGTGTCGTCGATCGGTGGCGGCTCCTTGATCTCGATCACCGTCGAGGGTGGCGCCGGCAACAACACGATGACGGGGTCGTTCTCCAACACAGACTTCGTGAGCTACGCCCACTCGCCCAGCGGCGTGACGGTCGACTTCAGCGTCGGCGTTACGTCCGACAACGGCTACGGCGGCACCGACGTGTTCTCCGGCTTCGTCGGCGCGATCGGCTCGGCGCACGACGACCTGTTCATCACGACCGATAGCACCGTGTCGATCATCGGCGGCGGCGGCCAGGACACGGTCGAGTTCAACGGCACGGCCAGCAACGACATCACGCTCAACGGCATCGATCAGGTCAGCTTCGTCAATCCCAACGCGACGACGACCGACGTCGTGATGATCGCGGCACCCAACGGTTTCGTCGTCAATCTCGGCAACGGTGACGACTCGATCAACGTGACGATCGACGACGCGCTGTCCGGCCCCGGAATTTCCGGCGCTGTCGCGGTCGGCACCGGCGACGACACCGTCTCGCTGATCGGATCGAGCGACGTGCTGACCGCCGTCGTCAACGGCCAATTCGGCGCCGACTCGTTGGCGATCGGCGGCAGCAGCGACGTCATGGTGGTGGCCGCGGTCGACGACTTGATCCACCTATCGGCCAGCGGCAGCGGCGACACGTTCCAGTTCGTCGGCGGCGACGATGGGTTCGTGGTGCCCGGCAGTAGCGAGTCTTTCACGATCGGGCTCTCGACCGGCAACCCGTACGATGACTACTTCACCGTATCGGGCGGCAACGACACGATCGCGCTGAACGCGACCGACGACTTCTTCGAGCTCGAGGCCACGGGCGCCGGCGACACCTACAACCTGACCGGAACCGGCAATACCGCCTTCGTGTTCAACAACTTCGAGACGTTCACGATTGGCGCCAGCCCGGGGTCGAGCGACACGATCTACCTGTACGGCGGCGACGACACGATCGCGCTGGCGGGGACCGACGACAGCTTCACGATCGCGCAGACCGGCGACGACGACATGGTCAACATCGTCGGCAGCCACCAGACCGTGACCATCAATGGCGCCGACGACGTGACCGTCCTGCTGTCGGGCAGCGCCGATGTGATCACGCTCAACGGCGCCGACACGGTCTCGGTCGGCGGCAACGGGGACGCCATAACCTTTGGCGGCGGCATAGACTCCGGCGACGTGACGATGACGGGCTCGGGCAGCACGCTCAGCGTGACGGTCGAGAACACCATCACGCACTTCAGCTTCTCGGTCGCGGGCGGTAGCGACGTCCTCACGATCAACGACAACGGTTCGAACTCCGACGACACCATCACGCTGTCGGGCGGCGGCGACGTCCTCACGATCAACGACGATGCCGGATTCTCCGACGATACCATCACGGCGACCGGCAGCGCCGATACGATCAGCGTCGCCACCGGAGACGACGACATCATCGTCGTCAATGCGACGGGCAGTGCCGACAGCATCGCGGTGACCGGCTACGACGACACGATCTCGGTGACCGGCAGCGGCGACTCATTCAACTTCAATCTGACGGGCATCTACGACTTCGTCACCGTGACGGGCGGCGGGAACGCGATCGCGCTCACCGGAAGCGACGATACCCTCGGGCTCACGGTCGCCGGCGGCAGCGGCGACGCCGTCACGGTGTTGGGTAACGACGATGAGCTCTCGATCACCGTCGACGATACCCTCACCGCGCTCAACTTCGGCAGCGCGACGGACACGGTCGACGGCAGCTTCAATTGCGCCACCGTCGACGACAACGTCGCCCTCAATCTCGCCGTCTACGGGCACGACGATAGCATTTCTCTTACCAGCGCCACGGCGGACGACACGATCGCCGTCTCCGGGAGTCACGATACGATCAACGGCGGTGGTGGGGATGACTCGGTCGCGGTTTCGGGAGCCCACGATTTCGTCTCGCTGAGTGGTGCCGGCCAGGAGCAGATCAGCGTTTCGGGCAATTTCGACACCGTCGATTTTGGAACCGGAGGCAGCTCCGTCACCGTGACGGGCAGCCACGACTACATCAATGACGCGATGGCGTTGCCGGGCGACGATACGGTCACCGTCAGCATCGGCGGTTTCGACACCGTCATGCTCGGCAACGGTGACGACACGGTCACGCTGAACTCCGGCCATGACAATGTCTCGCTCGGCTTTGGCTGTGACGCCGTCAACGTCTCGGGCGGCGCCGAGTC
>DATJNS010000113.1:0-3619 GCA_035507915.1 Candidatus Sulfotelmatobacter sp. | reverse complement strand
GCGCTCGCCACCATCGACGGCGCGGCGCGCGATGCCCTCCAGCAGCTGCAAGCGGCGGCGGGCGGCGCGATCTGGGCCGCCATCGATTTCGTCGGCGCGCCGGCGACCGCGCAGCTCGCGCTCGACAGCCTGGTCAAGGGCGGCAAGCTGATCGTCGTCGGGCTGTTCGGCGGCCAGATCACGCTCGGCCTGCCGACTTTGCCGCTGCGCGCCATCACGGTGCAGGGCTCCTACGTCGGCAATCTGGCGGAGCTGCGCGAGCTGATGGCGCTGGCGCATCGCACGCGCATCGAGCCGATCCCGATCTCGACCCGCGGCCTCGAGGACGCGCAGAGCGCGCTGCTCGATCTCGAGCACGGCAAGCTGATCGGCCGCACCGTGCTGCAGCCGCGGTTCTGAGGCGTCAGGATCGCTTTGCAGCGCACCCTTTCCCTGCCGCCCTACATCTTGGCGGCGGTGACGACGACCTCGATGCGCACGTTGGGCTCGAGGTCGCTCACCCCGATGGTGGCGCGCGTCGGCAGATGCATCGGCGCGAGCCATTCCTTCCACACCTGGTTCATCGCCGGCTTGTCCTTCATGTTCGTGACGAAGATCAGCGCGGTCAGCAGGTGGGTCTTGTTGGAGCCGTGCGCCGCCAACAGCTGATCGATCTGACGAAACACCGAGCGCGCCTGCCCCGCCATGTCGGCCGACAGGTCCTCCGCGACCACGCCGGCGAGATAGAGCGTGCCGTTGTGCTCGACCACCTCGTGCAGGATGTTCTCGTAATTGCCGGTGCGCTTGATCGCCGCCACGCAAGCCTCCTCGATGCTGGACCGTCACGCCACTCTAGCGCGGCGGCCGCGTCGCTTGTCGAGCGACGCGCTGGCCTCATCTGCCGGCGGCGGCGAGCGCGACCTCGCGGCGCGCGTCGGGCTGCGCGGCGACCCGCTGCTTGAGCTCCTTGGCCGCCTGCGTGTAACCGCCGGCGTCGCCGTCGATGAAATGCACGTGCCGATGCTCGGTCGCCGATTCGACCAGGCAGGTCATCAGCGCGCTGTCCGACAGGTGGATGCCGTAGCTCAGCTCGCCGCGCGCGCATGGCTCGTCGAGATAGGCGCGGATCGCCGCGATGCGGTCTTCCTGGCAGTCGATCACCATGGCGAGCGTGTCGTCGTATTTCGAGAAATCGAGGTTGCGCGCCATCTCGTTCTTGTAGCGCGTCGGATCGAACGGGCCGACCGGGCGGTTGCGCTTGATCACGATCCAGACCAGCAAGGTCTCGAGCGCCAGCAGGGCGACGCGCAGCGCCAGCGGCAGGCGGCCGCCGCGCGAGCGCGCCTCCAGCACCAGGGTGCGCGGCGGCCACTTCGCCGTCAGGGTCTCGGGCCGCACCGGGTTGATCCCGGCGCCCTCGGGATCGGCGATCGCGACGATGCGGTCGTAGACCGCGCGGGGATCGCGCGCGCCGGTGACGATGATGGAGACCATCTTGCCGCGCACCGACTTGAGCGGCGACCAGCGGCACGACAGGCCGGTCAGGTCGGGCGTGCCGGCGGCCGGGTCGGCCGGGATCTCGACGTGCGCCATCGGGATCGCGGGCTCGCGGCCCTTGATCGCGCGCTCGACCAGCTGGGCGCCGCCGCCCAGGAACAGCCCGAAGCAATTGCCTGGGCTCGGCTCGTAGCGCGCGACCCGCACGTCGCAGCCGTGGCGACGGATCTCGCCGACCGTCATCGCACCGGCGCGCAGCTTCATGCCGTAGGCCGCGACGACGAAGCTGCAGGTCGCCGCCAGCGCCGCGCGCGCCGCGGCGACATGCTCCGGCGGGATCAGCACGACGGCGCCGTCGCCGCCGAACAGGAACGGCACCTCGGTCCCCCGGCAGGCATTCTTGACCGCCGCGATGCCGGCCGCCCCCGCCAGGTTGACGAGCTGGTAGCGCCCCTGCTCGACCGCCCGGGTCGAGCTCTCGACGTCGGTCACGGCGAGCAGCCAGTCGTCGGGCGCCGGCGCGTAGAGCTGCGCGTCGAAGCTGTCGGCGCGCGTCGTGAGCGACGCCAGGCGCTCGAAGAAGGTACCGGATCCGGTCATCGTACCGCCCACCCGGCCTGGGTTTCGACCCGAGATACGCGTGCCGCGCCGCCGCGGATGACGGGGGACGCCGCCGGCCCGCCCCGTTATGGTCGAGCCGTCCCCTCGCCGGAGGCCGCCATGAGCATCGAGCAACGCCTGAAGGAACTCAAGCTGACCCTGCCCCCGCTCAGCGATCCGATCGGCACCTACGTGCAGGCCAAGCAGGTCGGCAACCTCCTCTATCTGTCGGGCAAGGGGCCGCGCAATCCCGACGGCAGCGTGCCCAAGGGCAAGCTCGGCGCCGGCCTCTCGATCGACGACGGCTACCGCTGCGCGCGCGAGGTCGGCCTGATGCTGATCGCCGCGATGAAGCACGCGCTGGGCGATCTCGAGCGCGTCGCCGAGATCGTCAAGCTGCTCGGCATGGTCAACGCCGCGCCCGATTTCGAGGACCACCCGAAGGTCATCAACGGCTGCTCGGATCTGTTCGTCGCGGTGTTCGGCGAGCGCGGCCGGCACGCGCGCTCGGCGGTCGGCATGAGCTCGTTGCCCGGTGGCATCCCGGTCGAGATCGAGGCGATCGTCCAGGTGCGCTAGAATTTCTCGTCGGCGCTCGCCGTCGCAACGTGGTTCGCCGCACCGTTCTCTGCTATGTCATGCCCCGCGGCGCGCGACGGTGGGAGATGGCACATTTTTGAGATCGGTCAACGGGTCCGGCACAAGACGCGGGCCCTGAAGGGCAGCGTGCTGGAGGTCGACGGCCAGACCGTCTATCTCGAGGCGAGCAACGGCGTTGAAATGCAGTTCGCGGCGAGCGAGCTCGAAATCGACGCACCCGCGCCGGCCCGCGCGCCCGCGGCTGCACCCGATCCCGAGCACCAGAAGCTGCTCACGCTGATGCCGGCGAGCGTGGTCGGCCTCGCCGCGGTGCACTTCGCGCGCGATCCCGCGACCCAGCGGAGCGGCTGGGCCAATATCACCCCGCTGGAAAAGCTGCAGTGGGTCAGCCGGGTCACCGGATTGTCGATCAAGCAGCTCGCCGAGCTCGCGCGTGCCGGCAAGGCCCGCCAGATCGAGGCCCACACCGCCGTCGCCACGAGCCGGCGCGCCGGCGGCTAAACGCCGCCAGACAAACGCCACCAGACATCGGCCGATCGGGGCGCCCGGCCGCCCGGCCGGGAACCGGTTGCCACCGGCGCGCCCGGCTGTCTATCGTTCGGGTCTGCCGTCAAATTCGAGGGGGGAGCGCCTGGCCGACATTCGCATCAAGGCCCGCGACGGCGGCGACTTCTCGGCCTATCTCGCCACGCCGTCGAGCGGCGCCGGGCCCGGTATTCTGCTGATCCAGGAGGTGTTCGGCGTCAACCGGGTGATGCGCGATCTCGCCGACGGTTTCGCCAAGCAGGGCTACCTGGTCGTCTGCCCCGATCTGTTCTGGCGCCAGCAGCCCGGCATCCAGCTGACCGACCGGACGGAGCAGGAATGGGCGCGCGCCTTCGAGCTCTACAAGGGCTTCGACGAAGCCAAAGGCGTCGACGATCTGTTGGCCACGCTCGCGCAC
>DATJNS010000112.1:0-3630 GCA_035507915.1 Candidatus Sulfotelmatobacter sp. | reverse complement strand
CGAGCAGGCCCAGGCGCTGCTCAACCAGCTCCAGCAGATGCTCGAGAACATGCGCGCCGGCATCATGGACGACGCCAACGACATGGACGCCGACTCCGAGATGGGCCAGGCGATGCAGGGGCTGCAGGACCTGGCGCGCCGACAGCGCGACCTGCTCGACCGCTCCTTCCGGCGCGCCAATCGCGGCCAGCGCGGCCAACAAGGCCAGGGCCAGCAAGGTCAACAGGGCCAACAGGGCCAGCCGGGCGATCAAGGCGACGGCGACGACGGCGACCTCGCGGGCGACCAGGAGGCGTTGCGTCGCGCGCTCGGCGAGATGATGCGCCAGCTCGGCGATCAGATGGGCGACATTCCGGGGGCGCTCGGCCGCGCCGAACGCGCCATGCGCGATGCGCTCGACGCGCTCAACCGCAACGCGCCCGGCCAGGCGGTCGGGCCCCAGGGCCAGGCGCTCGACCAGCTGCGCGAGGGCGCGCGCAACCTGGCCGACCAGATGCAGCAGGGCTCCGGCGAAGGCGACCAGCGCTCGCGCGGCCGCGCCGACTCGAGTCGCGAGCAGGGCCCGTCGCGCGATCCGTTCGGCCGCCCGATGCCCAACGCGACCGGCGTCGACAGCGGCGACGTCGTGATCCCCGACCAGAGCCAGATGGACCGCGCGCGCGAGATCTACGACGAGCTGCGCCGGCGCGCCGCCGATCCCGACCGTCCGGTGATCGAGCGCGACTATCTCGACCGCCTGATGAAGCGGTTCTGACGCGTCCGAAGCCTCGCGGCGTGACGCGCTCGTCGATCCGCATCCTGATCGCGCTGGTGCTGTCGGGCGCGGTCGCGATGGCGCAGACGCCGAACCAGACGCCGACATCGCCGCCGACCGATCCCGCGCTGCTGGCTCCCGGCAGCGTGTTCCGCGACTGCGCCGACTGCCCCGAGATGGTCGTGATCCCCGAGGGCCAATTCACCATGGGGAGCCCCGCCGACACCGGCAACGCCAACGAGCACCCGCAGCACGTCGTGACGATCGCCCAGCGCTTCGCGCTCGGACGCTTCCCGATCACGCGCGACGAGTTCGCGCGCTTCGTGCGCAGCACCGCCTATCGCGGCACGGACTGGTTCAACCCCGGCTTCGATCAGACCGCGCGCGATCCTGTCGTCGAGATCAGCTGGCTCGACGCGCAGGCCTACGTCTACTGGCTGAGCCAGCGCACCCACCAGACCTACCGGCTGCCCAGCGAGGCGGAGTGGGAATATGCCGCGCGCGCCGGCGGCACCGGCCAGTTCTGGTGGGGCGACGATCGCCGCATGGCGCCCGCCTACGCCGATTTCGACGGCGTCAGCGACGGCTTTGCCGAGACCGCGCCGGTCGGCACCTATCCGGCCAACCGCTTCGGTCTGTTCGACATGGCGGGCAACGCCTGGCAGTGGACCGCCGACTGCGACAACCGCGACTACCGCGACGCGCCGAGCGACGGCGCCCCGTGGCTGGTCGGCGATTGCGGCAGCCGCATGGTGCGCGGCGGCTCGTGGTACGACCCCGACACGGCGCTGCGCGTCGCCAACCGCACCGCCAATCTGGTCGGCGATCACGATGCCAATGTCGGCTTTCGCGTCGCCCGCACGCTGGCGCCCTGAACGCCCCGCGTCAGCCGCGCACCAGCTCGAAGCCCTCGTCCCGCCAACCCGCGATGCCGCCGATCATCTCCTTGACCGGGCGACCCAGCGCGGCGATGCGCAACGCCGCCTTGTTGGCGCCGTTGCAGTGCGGCCCGGCGCAATACACCACCAGCAGACGATCCTGCGGATAAGCGGCGAGCGTCGCCGCGGTGATCGCACGATGCGGCAGGTTGACGGCGCCGGCGACGTGACCGGCCGCGAACAGCTCGGGCGAGCGCACGTCCAGCAGGACGAAACCCGGATCGCCGCTGGCCATCGCCTCGTGCACATCCCAGCAGTCGGTCTCGACGCTGAGGCGGCGCGCGAAGTGCGCCTGCGCGAGCTCGGGCGGCGCCGCCGGCGTCTCGATCACGGCGTTCGTGGCGTCCTTCGACATGGGCGTCTCCTCGCGGGCTTGACGCCGTCAGCCTAGCAGAGGGCGCGATCGCGAGGGCGCGCCCCGGACCGTCACATGCCGCCGCCGTCCTTGGCCGGCGGCGCGGCGGGCGCGGCATCGGGCGATGGTGCCGGCGGCGCGGCGGACGACGGCGGCGGCGGCGCGATCTCGAGCGGCGCCTTGACCGCCGCCTGTTCGGCCGGCTTGGCGTCGGCTGGCGGTGCGCCGGCGGACGTGACGGCGGGAGATGGGGCGGTGGGCAGGTCTCCCAGCGCCGACCCACCCGGCACCGGCGCCGGCACGGTCGGTGCGGCGGTGGATGCCGCAATCGGTGCGACCGTCGGCGCGGTTGGCGCGTCGGCAGGCGGCGCGGTGAGCGGCTTCACGTCGACCGATGCCTCGATCGGCGGCGTCACGGTGACGACCGGCGGAGGCGCCGCCGGCGACGGCGCGACGGCGACGCTCGGCTCCGGCGCCGGCAGCAGCGCGGGCGCGGGAGCCGGCGGCTTGGCTGTCGGCGCCGGTTCGACCAATGCGGGGGCCGGTGGCTTGGACGGCGGCGCCGGTTCGACCGACGCGGTAGCGGGCTTCTCGGGCTCGAGCGGCACGGTGTAGTCGACGACGATGCGCGCCTGCGGGCCGGCGATCACCAGCACGTGGGTACCGATCGCCAGCGGCACCGCATCCTTCTGGGTGACCGACACCATCTCGTTCTTGGCTTTGCGGACGATGTACTCGTAGCCAAACGTGTCGTTGATCTGACGATCGACCTGCTGGCCGAGGATCCCGCCGACCACGCCGCCGCCGAGCGCGGTCAGCGCCGAGCCGACGCCCTCGGAGGCCTGCGAGCCCACAATCGCGCCGCCGCCGGCGCCCGCGACCGCGCCGGTGGTGCCGGGCGCCGCGATGTCGATCCGGCGCACGCCGACGATCACGCCCTGCTCGACCTTGTTGGCCTGCTGCACGGCGGTCGCCGAATAGGTGTTGGGCGAGTAGTCCGGGCCGCAGCCGGCCAACAAGGCCGCCAGGAGCGACACAGCAGGCAGTGCAGGCGCGATGCGCGCGAAAGCACAGGTCATGACGCTCAATCCCCCATCCCCTCCGCTCGAATTTTCGTCGCGAGAATGCGGCAGCGTTATGGCAAACCGGCACCCCGACGCGCAATCCCAAAGCGCCGTGCCATTTTTGCACGACAAGTCGCGGAGATTCGCGAGACAGTCGCACGACCGCACGAGCTTGCGACCGTCGGCACGCGCGCCGCGCATCGCCGCGCCGACCTGTCGCGGCGCGGCGGCTTGCCGCGGCGTCGTGGTACTGCGATGCTGCTTCGTCGCAGCGACACCGCGGCGACCAACGATGGTGTTGCCGACACGGTGCTCGAGCACTCACCCGTTACCCTGCGGCCGCCGGCGATCGAGGTGCGCAACCTCGAGAAGCGGTTCGGCGCCCACAAGGTGCTCGACGGCGTCAACCTGACGGTCGCGGCGGGCGAAGTCGTCGTGCTGTGCGGCCCGAGCGGCTCCGGCAAGAGCACATTGCTGCGTTGCCTGAACGGACTCGAGGCGATCGACGCCGGCGAGATC
>DATJNS010000111.1:0-5354 GCA_035507915.1 Candidatus Sulfotelmatobacter sp. | reverse complement strand
CAACCGAAGAGGTCGACGATGCAGCGGGTTCTTGCCGCGGTGGACGGCTCCGACCCCTCGATCAGGGGGGTGGAGTTCGCCGCCGATCTGGCCGCCAAGTACGGCGCCGAGCTGGTGCTGCTGGCGGTGGCGCCGGACGTGCCCGACGCGGGTCTCGAGGCCTATGCGCGCGCCGAGCACCTGCGCGCGCCGGGCAACGTGCTGCCGCTGGCCGCCGCCGACGCCATCCTGACCCGGGCGCGCGATCGCGCCGTCGCGAAGGGGGCCACGCGCATCGTCACCGAGGCGGAGCTGGGCGATCCGGCGGGCCGCATCATCGACCAGGCGCGCGACCGCAAGGCCGACTTGGTCGTGATGGGCAGCCGCGGCCACGGCCGCCTCGCCGGCCTGGTGCTGGGCAGCGTCGCCCAAAAGGTCGTCAGCCACGCGCCCTGCCCCGTCACCGTGGTGCGCTGAGCGGCGCTCCCCGAGCGGCGCTCCCTGAGCGGGTTTCGCCGCGCGGCGGAATCGTGCCATCGTCGCCGCGTCATCGACAGACGGAGGGGCGGCCGATGAGACACTGCGGCATTCTGGTTGCGACGCTGCTGGCCATCTTGGCGCCGGCGCGGGCGGAGGACGCCGCGGGCGGGCCGCCCAACCGGCCGCGGCTGGGCGACATCATGGGCGCGACCCAGCTCCGGCACCTGAAGCTGTGGTACGCCGGCAAGGAGAAGAACTGGGGCCTCGCGGGCTACGAGCTGGGGCAGATCAAGGACAGCTTCCAGGACGCGATGACGTTCTATCCCGGCCTGCCGGTCGCCGACATGACGCCGATGGCGAAACCGGCGGCCGACATCGAGGCCGCGATCAAGGCGAAAGACAGCGCCCGGTTCGCCACGGCGTTCAACGCGCTCACGGGCGCGTGCAACGCCTGCCACCAGGCGCAGGGCCTCGGCTTCATCGCAATCAAGATCCCGACCGCCTCGCCCTTCAGCGACCAGTCTTTCGCACCGAAGTGAGCAATCAGTCCGGGTTGCGGCGGCGCGACGCGCGGGCCACGACGCGGCGCGGCTGCGGGCGCGCGGCCAGCATGGCGAGCGTGAACGCGGCCATGAGGCCGATGACGACTGCCGTGATCATGCTGCGCTCCCGTGTGCGGCGTGGGGACGATGGGTTTCGAGGAAGTGCCTCAATACGAGCTTCAGCTTGGCCGAGTGGGCGACATCGCCGACCGCGCGCGCCTGTGCGATGTCGTCGCGGATGCAGGCGCTGATGCGCGCCACGCCGTCCGGGCTGCGCAGCAGGTAGTTGCCCATCTCGAGGGCGATGATCTCGGGGCAACGCTCGTGCTCGGCCAACGCATCGATCTCGTCGTCGGCCAGGCCGGAGAGCGCCGCGCAATCCTGATAGGTCAGCATCTCGGCAGTCCGTCGCGCTCCAATTCGACGGTGCCATCGTCGTCGGCGCCGGCGCACGCCGCCTTGATCTGAGTCAAGTTGGACGGCCCGGTGCTTGCCCGGCCGGTGTCGAGGCCGCCGCGCGGCCTCGGCCGACCGGACGCCGCCGTCAGTGCTTCTCCTCGTAGATGCGGCCGCTCTCGCGGTTGAGCTGGCGGTTGAGACGGGCGTCCTGCGCTTTCGTGATCGTGCCGGTGTTGCCGTCGCGGTTCTCCATGCGCTGCAGCTCGGCTTCCTTGCGCGCGTCGCCGGCCTGCAGCGACGACGCCTGGCCCGGCGTCAGCTTGCCGCTCTGCAGGCCCTGGTTGACGCGGTTGTCCTGGTTCTGGAAGCGCTGGTCGACCTGGCTCGGACTCACCTGGGCGTAGGCGGCGCCGGCCGCGAGCAACGCCACGAACCCGATCGTCGCTGGAAAAATCGAACGCATTGTCGCTATCTCCCCTGATCCGCCGGCGATGTCGCCGTGGTGAGTTCTACGCGGCGGCCGCCGCGGAACGTTCCCTTATCTTTTCGTTCATGTTTGAGTGACCGCACGATGACGGGTGAGCTTGCAGGACTGGCCGCGAGCGTCATGGTCGCCGGCGTGGTGACCGGCATCCTCGCCGGGCTGTTCGGCATCGGCGGCGGCGCCGTGATCGTGCCGGTGCTGTTCGAGGTGTTCCGCCTCCTCGGCGTGCCCGAGGCCGTGCGCATGCAGCTGTGCATCGGCACCTCGCTCGCCATCATCGTGCCGACGGCGCTGCGCTCCTACAACGCGCACAAGACGCGCGGCTTGGTGCTCGCCGACGTGATGCGCCGCTGGGCGCTGCCGTCGATGGCCGGGGTCGCGGTCGGCGCCGCGTTGGCGGCGCTGGCGCCGCCCGACGTGTTCAAGGGGGCGTTCGTGCTGCTCGCCTGCCTGATCGCAGCCAAGCTCCTGTTCGGCGGCGACCGTTGGGTGCTCGGCGCCGAGCTGCCGGGCGCCGCGGCGATGACGGGCTACGGCTTTGCGATCGGCCTCGGCTCGTCGCTGATGGGCATCGCCGGCGGCTCGCTCGTCACCATGATCCTGACGCTCTACGGCAAGCCGATCCACAACGGCGTGGCGACCGCGGCCGGCCTCGGCGTGCCGATCACGCTCGCCGGCACGCTCGGCTACGTGCTCGCCGGCCTGCCGCACCAGGCCGAGCTGCCGCCCCTGTCGCTCGGCTTCGTGTCGGTGATCGGCGTCGTCCTGATCGCACCCTTGTCGAGCTGGGTGGCGCCGGTCGGCGCGCGCCTGGCGCACCGGCTGCCGAAGCGCCGGCTCGAGCTTGCCTTCGGCGGCTTCCTGCTCCTGATCGCCGCGCGCTTCCTCTGGAGCTTGCTGGCGCCGGTTCTCTGAGGCGCGACGCTCAGCCCCAGCGCCAGCGGCAGCCGCCGTCGGTCTTGGCGCAGGCGAGGATCGCGAACCCCGCGATGGCGAGAGCGCCGAGCACCCAGCGCGGCCAGCCCCCAACCAGCAGCACGATGGCGACGAACAGCGCGACGAACGCCAGCGTCGCGGCCCAGCCCTGCCAGGTCGTCGGTGTGGCGCCGTAGCCGTAGCGCTTCTGCACGAACCAGAACCGGCTCATGCGCGCGAGTGTAGCCGACCTCACGCCGTCGAGCGCTTCGACGATCGCGGCGCGGCGTCGGGCGCCTGGTCGTCGAGCGCTTCGTCGCGCTTCGGCTCCTCGAGATACCACGGAAAATCGATCACCACGGTGCGCGAGCCGCCGTAGCGCAACAGCGCGCGGCGCAGGCTGGCGGCGCGGCGCGTGTGCAGCAGGTGCTCCCACCAGTTGCGCTTGATGACCTCCGGGATCAGCACCGCGATGACGCGGCTCGGATGCCGCCGCTCGGTCGCCTGGATCAGCTTGAGGAGCGGCCCCTGCAGGCGGCGATACGGCGCGGGCAGCAGCACGAGGCGCGGCGGCGGCAGCCCCGCCGCCTTGGCCGGCCGCTCGACGTTCTCCCGCCAGTCGCGGCGCAGGCTGCGCTTCTCCGGCACGTCCGGACCGTCGGCATTCGAGCAATGCACGACCCAGACCTCGCGCGACAGGCGCAGCGCGAAGGTCACGGCGCGGCGCACCGCGCGGTTCCAGGCCTCGGCGGTCACCAGCACGATCGGCGCCTCGATGGCGCCGAGCGCGAGCGCGCCGCCGCCCGCGAGCCGGGCCTCGAGCCGCGCGTAGTAGCGCTTCACGCGCGTCAGCAGCAGGATGACGCACGGCACGACGAGCACCGTGATCCAGGCGCCCTCGGCGAACTTGGCGATCACGATGACGATCAGCGCGGCCCCCGTGGTCGCCGCGCCGACCCCGTTGATGACCAGCCGCACGCGGTCGAGCCGCGCAGCGCCGCGCCCGCGCAGCGCGCGCCGCCAATGCACCACCATGCCGGTCTGCGACAGCGTGAAGGCCAGGAAGGCGCCGACCGCGAACAGCGGGATCAAACGGTCCGTGATGCCGTCGAACACGACCAGGAGCACGCCGGCGCTCGCCGCCAGGTACAGGATGCCGACCGAGAAGACGAGCCGCCGCCCGACCACGGCGAACGGCCGCGGCAGGTAGTCGTCCTCGGCGACCAGCCGGCACAGGCGCGGAAAACCCACGAAGCTCGTGTTGGCCGACAGCGCGAGCACGCACAGCAGGCTGCCGATCGCGACGAAATAGAATGGGCCGCGGCCGACCACCGCGCCGGTCAACTGCGACAGCACGCTCTGGTAGCCCGCGCGGGTCTGATCCATGGCGCCGACGCGATAGGCGATCACGGTGACCGCGATGCCGGCGAGCAGCAGGCCGAGCACGCCGCAGATCGCGCTCAAGGTGCGATGGCCGTGCGCCACCACCGGCTCGCGAAACGCGTCGACGCCGTTGCTGACCGCCTCGACGCCGGTCATCGCGGTGCAGCCGCTGGCGAAGGCGCGCACCAGCAGCCACGCGGTGACCGCGCCGGTGGCCGCCGGCAGCGCGGGCGGCGGCACGAGCGGCGCCGGATGCCCGCCCGCCGCCAGCGTCTTGGCGACGCCGAGCGCCAACACGACGCCGAAGCTCGCGATGAAGAGATAGGTCGGCAGCGCGAACAGCCAGCCCGCCTCGGGCGTGCCGCGCAGGTTGGCGAGCGTGACCACGGCGAGGATCGCCAGGCACAAGGCGAGCGTGTAGGGGTGCAGCGCCGGCAGCGCCGAGGTCAGCGCGCCGACGCCGGCCGAGATGCCGACCGCGACGTTGAGCACGTAGTCGATCATCAGCGCGGTCGCGGCGAGCAGGCTCGTGCGCGCACCGAGGTTCTCCTTCGACACCGTGTACGCCCCGCCGTTGCTCGGATAGGCGCGCACGATCTGCCGATAGGACGCGTAGAGCACGCCGAGCAGCACGAGGATCGGCACCGTGATCCAGCCGAGCTGGACCAGGCCGGCGGCGCCGAGCGGCGCCAGGATGGTGAGCGCCGCCTCGGGGCCGTACGCCGAGGATGCGACCGCATCGAGCCCCATCGCCGGCACGGCCTCGACGGTGCCGATCTTGCGTCCGGCCGCCTCGCGGTTGGCCAGCACCCGCCCGAGGACCACGCCGACCACCGCGCGCGTGAGGTTCATCTCGTGTCCTCGCTCGGCGCGCCGGACCGCGCCGCCCGACGGCGAGCGGTTGGCGCGCGGTGGCTCAGCCGCCGACGCTCAGTGACCGGTGCCCGTGCTGGTGCCCGAGCCGGTGCCCGTGCCGACGGATCCGGTCGTGCCGACGCCGCTCGAGCCCGAGTTGAGCGTGCTGCCGGAGTTGCCCGTGTTGCCCGAGATGCCGGCGCCCGGGCCCGAGCCGCTCGGGATCTCGCCGCTGGTGCCGCCGCCCGGCGTGCCGCCGATCGGCGATCCCGGCGTCGCCGCGGCGTTGCCCTGGGTGCCGCCGCCCATCGCGCCGG
>DATJNS010000110.1:0-15405 GCA_035507915.1 Candidatus Sulfotelmatobacter sp. | reverse complement strand
CCTGATCGCGAAACGCCAGCACGGCGTGACGATCGAATGCGGCCATGATCGCGGCGAACTGCATGTCGGCGAGCGGCTGCCCGAGATCGAGGCCGTAGATCTCCGCGCCGACCTCGTTGCCGCTGGGTCGCAGATCAAGAGTCGTGGCCATGATCCCTCGCCTCGCCAGATCGGTCATTCTAACGCACCAGCCGCCAGCGCGGCAGGGTGACGTCCGCCGTCACGTCGTCGAACACGATCTCGACTGCCAGACCGACCTTGAGCACGCTGTTGGGTGCCTCGATCAGGTTGGCGGTCAGCCGCGGCCCCTCGGCCAGTTCGACCTGCACGACGTTGTAGGGCAGCTCGGCCTTGAACGCCGGGAAATACGGCTGATGGACGACGACCCAGCTCGACACCGTGCCGCGGCCGGAGGCGCGTCGCCAGTCGAGCCGATCGCCGAGGCAGAACGGGCATACCGGACCGGGCGGCAGATGCGGCTTGCCGCACGCCGCGCAGAACGGCAGCACCAGCTCGTGACGCTTGCAGCCTTCCCAGAACGGCGCGTTGTCGGGACTGATCCGCGGCAGCGGCTTGGCGTCGCTCATCCCCATCATCCCTTGCCGAAGACGACCGAGTCGCCCCAGCAGGTGCCCCACTGGAGGAAACGCGCGTCGGCGATCTGGCGCGGGCCGGCCTGGCCGCGCAGCTGGCGCGTGATCTCGCAGATCGAGTTCCAGCCGGCGATGTGGACCTCGGACAAGAGACCGCCCGAGGTGTTGACCGGCAGATCGCCGCCGAGCTCGATGCGGCCGTCCTGCACCCACGAAGCGGCTTCGCCGGCGCCGCAATGGCCGAAGCGCTCGAGCGCGAACAGCACCAGGGGCGAGAACGCGTCGTAGGTGTAGAAGCCGTCGATGTCCTTGGGCGCGATGCCCGCGCGCCCGAACACCTCGAGATCGAGCGCGCGCGGCGTGACCTTGGCGGTCGGCTGCTGATGGATGCCGAGCCCGGGCGGCGCGAAGATGAACTCCTCGCGGCCGGCGCGGATGCCCTGCATGCCCGCGATCGCGACCGGCGTCTGCTTGAGATCGCGCGCGCGCTCCATCGACGTCACGAGCACGACCGCGGCGCCGTCGGTCACCGGGCAGCAGTCGAACAGATGGAGCGGCTCGACCACGAAACGCGAGGCCTGGTGCTCGGCGAGGGAGAGCGGCTTCTTCATGATGGCGCCGGGATTGAGCAGCGCGTGCTTGCGGATCGCGATCGGCACCGCCGCGAGCTGCGCGGAGGTCGCGCCGTAGAACGCCATGTAGCGCTGCATCGACAAGGCCGCGCCGGCGACCGGGCCGGTCAGGCCGTAGACCGGCGCCTCGCCGTGGGTGCCGCCCTCCTCGCGCGTGCCCTCGTGGTCGCCCGGTCCGCCCAGGATGTCGCGCACGCGCGTGAAGCTG
This sequence comes from Candidatus Sulfotelmatobacter sp., assembly GCA_035507915.1. GTDB lineage: Bacteria > Pseudomonadota > Alphaproteobacteria > Elsterales > Elsteraceae > JACQAI01. The sequence continues at coordinate 13,972 of DATJNS010000110.1, read as the reverse complement.
ATCGCGGTCACGCACGCGACCACGTCGGCCATGCCGGCCGCGACCGCGAGCGCCGCATGCTGCAGCGACTGGGTGACGAAGCGGCCATGCAGCCACGCCTGGTTGACATAGCGCACGTTGAGGCCGAACGCCTCGGCGACGCGGTCGTAGTCGACGCCGAGCGGCCAGCCGAGATGGATCGACAGGCCGTCGACCGCGTCGCGCGCCAAACCGGCGTCCTCGAGCGCCGCCTTGAAGGCGACGGCGCCGAGCGTGAGCTGGCTCTGCGGCAGGTTGCGGCCGAACTCGCTGACGCCGATGCCGACGATCGCCGCCTGGTTGCGGATGTCGAGCATCGTCTCAGGCCGTCGGGGTGAGGACGATGCGGCCGACCGCCTTGCCGGTCTCGACCAGCCGATGCGCCTCGGCAGCCTGCTCGAGCGGCAGGCTGCGGCTGACGATCGGCACGATCTGGCCGCGCGCGACCATCTGGAGGCAATCGACCAGCTGCTGGCGCGTCGTCGAGGTCGCGCTCAGCATCGAGACGTTCTTGAGGAACAGCTGCGCCGGATTGAAGGGCACGAACTGGCCGGTCAGCTGGCCGATCAGCAGCCATCGGCCGCCGACCGCGATCGAACGGCGCGTCGGCTCGAACACCGGGCTGCCGACATTGTCGATCGCGACGTCGACGCCCTCGCCGCCGGTCGCCGCCTTGACGGCGCCCGAGAAGTCGCCGCCGCGCTCGGCGACGATCACCTCGTGGGCGCCCAACGCGCGAATCTCGGCCGCCTTCTCGGGCGAGGTCGTGACCGCGACGACGTGCGCGCCGGCAAGCCGCGCCAGCTGGATCGCGTGCATGCCGAGCCCGCCGCCCGCGCCGGTGACCAGCGCGCGCTCGCCCGGCTGCAGGTGGCCGACCTCGCGGATCGCGTTCAGGATCGTGCCGACCGTGCAGGCGACGATCGACGCCTTGTCGAGCGGCACGCCGTCGGGCACCAGCGCCACGTTGTCGTCCTCGACCGCGACGTATTCGCCGTAGCCGCCGACGAGCCCGTAGTCACCGAGGAACTTGCGGTCGGGGCACAGGGTCTCGCGCCCCGATCGGCAATAGCGGCAGGCGCCGCAGATGTGGTAGCGCTGCGCGGTGGCGACCCGGTCGCCTGGCTTGAAGCCGCGCACGTCGCCGCCGACCGCCGCCACCGTGCCGGCGATCTCATGACCGAGGATGCACGGCATCTTGACGCCCGCCTTGAGCGTGCCGTTGCGCGTCACGATGTCGTGGAAGCACACGCCGCAGGCCGCGACCCGGATGATCACGTCCTTCGGACCCGGCGTCGGATCGGGCACCTGCTCGATCCGCATCGCCTCGACCCCGCCCGGCTGACGCACCACGATCGCCTTCATGCCCCATCGACTCCGTTGCCGCTGGGACGAGCATCCGGGATCTCGCCGACCGAGTCCACACGGCGAACCCACCAAAGCAAAGGGCCCCGCCGAAGCGGGGCCCCATCAGCGAAGACGCCGGATCGCGGGTCGATCAGCGAGTCGTGCCGGTGGTCGGCGCAACGCCGCTCGAGCCATAGCTCGTGCTCTCGGCGCCCGTGATCTTCGCGAGCTCCTGCCGGTTCAGCTCGTTCGCCATGTGATCGGAGCGGCTGCGGGCGCTTGCAAAGTGCCGGTGCATGACCTTCTTCTTCGGCGCCGCCTGGTCGCTCGTCGCGTTGGTCGCCTGCTTGCTGCTGCTCTGCGCGCCCGACGCCGCCTGGTCGGACGACGTAGGTTGATTGGCCTGAGCCGAGGGCGCCATCTGGCTGGAGGACGTAGTCGGGCTGGCCGAGCCGGCGTTGGCCGGCGGCGCCGCCGTCGGCGCAGTCGATGTCGGATCGGCGGCCCATCCCGGCGCGGCAACGCCAAGGACCAACGCCGAGAACGCGACCGTGGTCAGAAACCGCCTCATGCAATCCTCCTCAAACCCATGGCTGCCGGAAATGCAGCGATGACTTGAAACGAATTGCGTCGGGCTTGCGTTCCTACGGCCACCCCGTCGTCACGGGACCGTCACGACGCCTTGAGCATGCCACCCGGCGCCGGCGCGGCGGGGATCACGGCGGCGATCCGCGCGCGGCGCCGCACCGTCTCGCGATAGAGGATGTAGCCGCCGCTCGCGGCCACCACGATGCCGCCGGCGAGCAGGCTCGCGGTCGGCACGTCGCCCCACAGCACGAAGCCGAAGCCGAGCGCCCAGATCATCGACAGATAGCTGAACGGCGCCGCGACCGCGGCGGGCGCGAAGCGGAACGCCTGGGTCCAGCAGAACTGGCCGATTCCCGACAGCACGCCGACGCCGGCCAGCAAGCCGGCATCGACCCAGCTCGGCGTCACCCAGCCGAGCGGCAGCAGGCACAGGCTCAGAAGCGTCGTGAAGAAACCCTGGTAGAGCACCAGGGTCGTGCTCGACTCGGTCAGGCTCATGCGCCGCATCGCGATCGTGACCGAGGCGCTGATCACCGCATTGAACAGCGCGAACAAGGCGCCGCTCTCCAGCATGCCCGGCCCCGGATGCACCATGACGAGCACGCCGACGAAGCCCACGACGACCGCCGACCAGCGGTGGATGCCGACGCGCTCGCCGAGCAGGAAGATCGACAGCACGGTCAGGAAGAGCGGCGAGGCGAACTGGATCGCCACCGCGTCGGCCAGCGGCATCAGGCGGAACGCCATGAAGATGCTGGCCATGGAGAGGAACTGGGAGACCGCGCGCATCGCGTGGTCGCGCACGCGGCGGGTGCGCAGACAGGCGGTCCAGCCGCCATGGGTCGCCACCAGCACGGCGCACGGCAAGAGCGCGAACGCGCAACGGAAGAAGATGATCTGGTTGACCGGATAGCTCGCGGTGAGCCACTTCACCAGCGCGTTGGCGACCGCAAAGATGAACACCGAGGCGATCGCGTAGAAGATCCCGCGGCGGATCTCCTCGGGGCTCGGCGTAGGCATCGTGAAATGCGACATCGGGCGACCCGCGGAGCAGACGCTCGTTTATGCGCCAATTCGGCAGGCGCCGCTACGGCGCGGCGCGCATGGCCGCCGCGCGCGTAATGACGTGTAATCGCCCCGATTTTGCCACGGTTGCGCGGCGACGACGCCGCAACATTAAGGAAAAGCAATGTTGTGCTGCGCCGGTCGGCGCACGATCGCGGCGACGGCCGCCCGGCGGCTGACAATTCTTAACGGGCTAGCTGCGGTATTTCTGCTCGAGCGCGTCGAAGCGCGGCTTCTGGACCAGGCGCTGGCGCTCGGTGAACGACGCCACCTGATCGCGCACCGCGTCGAGCGAGCCGTCGCGCAGCAGCGCCGACAGCACGCCCTGCATCGCCTTGACGGCGCTCTGCAGCGCGACGTTGGCATAAAGCGCGACCGCGAACCCCATCTCGCGCAGCGCCGGCTGCGGCAGCACCGGCGTCTTGCCGCCGACCACCAGATTGGCGAGCTGCGGCACGGCGGACAGGCGGCTCGTGATCGCGCGCATCTCCTCGATCGTCTGCGGCGCCTCGACGAAGGTCACGTCGGCGCCCGCCTCGATGAACGCGGCGGCGCGCTCGATCGCCTGGTCGATGCCGACGATGGCGCGCGCGTCGGTGCGCGCGACGATCTGCAGATCCGGGTCGGTGCGCGCGTCGAGCGCGGCGCGGATCTTGGGCAGCATCTCGTCGAGCGGCACGACCTCCTTGCCCTCGAAGTGGCCGCACTTCTTGGGAAACACCTGATCCTCGAGCTGGATCGCGCTGGCGCCCGCGTGCTCGAGCACCTTGACGGTGCGGTGGACGTTGACCGCGTTGCCGAACCCGGTGTCGGCGTCGACGATGATGGGCAGCTCGGTGATCTCGCGGATCGCGCGCACGTGCTCGGCGAGCTCGCTCAAGGTGATGAGCCCGAGATCCGGCATGCCGAGGCTCATGTTGGTGACCCCGGCGCCGGTCACGTAGACGGCCTCGTAGCCGAGGTCGGCGGCGATCAGCGCGGTCAGCGCGTTGGGGACGCCGGGCACCAGCAACGCGCGGCGCTCGGCCAGCTTCGCCTTCAGGAGGCGGCTCGGTCGCTCGGACATGATCGGAGTGTGACGAGGCGCGCACCGCGCTGTCAACGCGCGCGGCGGCGCGTCGCCGCTTGACGGCGCTTCGGTTAACCGCCATCAGACTTGGCCAACGAGAACGCGGGAGGATCCGATGCGCTGGCTCGCGCGGGCGTCGATCGCCGGACTGATGCTCGGCCTGCTCGGCCTCGCCGGCGCGCGGGCCGACACCGCCTATCCGAACAAGCCGATCCACATCGTCGTCGGCTTCGCGGCCGGCGGCGGCAACGACATCCTGGCGCGCCTGGTCGGCCAGAAGCTGTCCGAGCATCTCGGCCAGCCGGTGGTAATCGACAACAAGCCGGGCGCCAGCTCGATCATCGCCGCCGAGTTCGTCGCGCATGCCGCGCCCGACGGTTACACGCTGCTGATGGGCCCGAGCGGAGCCATGACGGTCAACCCGGCAGTATACGCAAAGCTTCCCTACGCGCCGCTGCGCGACTTCATCCCGGTGTCGCAGATCGCCGAGTTCCCCCTGATGCTGGTGGTCAGCCCCAAGCTGCCCATCGCATCGATCGGCGAGCTGGTCGCCTACGCCAAGGCCAATCCCGCCAAGGCCAACTACGCGTCGTCGTCGACCGCCTTCCAGCTGACGACCGAGCTGTTCAAGCAGAAGACCGGCGCGCCGCTGGAGATGGTCAACTACAAGAGCGGCAACGAGATGATCCTGTCGGTGGTCTCGGGCGAGGCGCTGATGACGATCGTCGACACCGCGCCGGTCGGGCCGCAGATCCTGTCCGGCAACGTGCGTGCGCTCGCCGTCACCGCGAGCCGGCGGATGGCCGACTATCCCCAGGTGCCCACCATGGCCGAGGCCGGCGTGCCCGGCATGATCGTCTCGCTGTGGACCGGCTTCTTCGCGCCGGCGCGCACGCCGTCGGCGATCGTCGTGACGCTGCAGGACGAGGTGATGCGCATCGTCCATCTGCCCGACATTGCCGCGCGCATGCAGAACCTGGCGGTCGAGCCGACCGGCACGACCTCGGCCGCATTCGCCCACATCGTGTCGACCGACATCGCACGGTGGACCGAGGTCGCCAAGGCGAGCCACATCAAGCTCGACCCATGACGCCGTCGCTGGTTGCTTAGACCGGAATGTCGACGTCGAGCAGGGGGGCGTGCTGCTGGGCGCCGTAGACATCCGTGTCGCCGACGTCGCCCGCGGCGATCTTGCGCGGGATGGTCGCCTTGAAGGCGAAGCCCGCCGGATACTCGGTGAACAGCACGTCGTCGGGTGCGACGTCATAGAGTCGCGCGAACAAAGCCGGTCCGAGCACGCGCGTCGCCCGCACGCGCTCGAACAGCGCCGCGTCGTCGAACACGACGTCGATCGTGAGCTCGAACGGTCCGGCGTTCTTGCTCTTGCACACCTTGGCGATGTCGCGGATGCGCGCCATCAGACGGTCTCGTACTCGATCGGGAAGGGCGCGCACGGATCGTCGACCGCGAGCGTGTGGAACACGCTGAAGCGGTACAGCGGCGGCATCTCGGTGTCGGACGGCGAGAACGGGAAGGCCATGTTGCCCTCCTTGCACAGCCGCCCCGGGAAGTCGACGTGCAGCATGTTGACGCGCGCGATCGCGAGCACCGCGTTGGCGATCTCCTGGGTCGGCGCGATCGCCTCGAGCACGAAGCCCAGCTCGTGGCCGCGGATCTCGGCGACCGGCTCCGCCGGGCCCATCACGCCGTCGCGGCCGTAGGTGCGGATCACCAGCTTGTACTGCTCGGGCGGCACGCCGAAGGCGCGCGCCTTGTCCTCGACGTTGCGGCGCACCGCGGCGAGGAAGTCGTCGACGCCGGCGATCAAGAGCGGGTCGCGCGTACCACACACCGTGATCGCGCGGTAGCCGACCAGCTCGGCCCCTTCGAGCTTGACCGTGTAGGGTTTCTGCTCCCAGCGCATGCCGCTGACGCGCACCGCGCGGTCGGACACCGCGTCGAACCGGCAGTCCGAGGTGTCGAGCATGCCGCCCGGCTCGATGTGGAAGCACGGGCTCGGATTCTCGTGCAGGCTGTGGTTGGCGACCGACAGCGGCGTGCAGCGCCGGATCGGGTTGAGCGGCTCGACCTCGATGCCGTCGGCGCGCACGGTCGCGAGCAGGCAGTCGTGGCCCTTGGGCAGCGACGCGGTCGCGCCGCATTCGAGCATCTTGCCGGCGTACCACGACGGCGCCGGCGGCATCTGCGCCCGCATCGCGCAGCCGGCCCACGGCGCCGGATCGCTCGAGCGCCCGGCGAGCACGATCTGCGCGCCCTCGTCGAGCGCGCGCATGAACGGCTCGGGTCCCATCATGCCGACGATGCGGCTCGCGCGATCGACCGTGGCGTCGTCGAGCGCCGGCACGTTGCGCAGCGCCTGCACGCGGCCCTCGGCGAGTCCGCGCTTGACCGTCGCCTTGTCCTGCTCCGAGTGGATCACCGCCATCTTGAAGTGCAGCCCGTCCTCGCGCGCGATCTCGCGCACCAGCTCGACGACCGCCTGCAGATGCGGCTCGCCGCCGGCGCCGCCGCAGCTGCCGACGACCATCGGGATCTTGTGGGCGACCGCGCCGCGCACCATCAGGGCAAGGTCGCGCTTCATCGCCAGGCGCGAGTTCAGGCACTTGCCCGAGCCGAGATAGTACGGCCCGGGATCGGTGCTGCCGCCGTCGACGCCCAGCATGTCGGGCTCGCGCGCCAGGCCGGCCTGCAGCGACTCCTCGGGGAAACCGTAACCCAGGATGCCGCTGGTCGACAGCAGACGGAAGGCCTTCATGGGTTCTCCTTCTTGGCTTTCGGCGACTTGGCTTGGGGCGCCCGCCGACGCGCCGACGCCGCATCGAGCGGGCCGTCGATCAGCGCGAACACCTCCTGCGGCTCGGGCACGCCTTTCATCGGGAAGAAGCCGCACGACCGCACGGGCTTCCCGATCACCTCGGCGAGATCGCGCGACAAGAGGAGCGGCAGACCGACCTGCTTGGTCAGGTCCTCGATGCGCGCCGTCCGGTTGACCGCCGGCCCGATGACGTTGAAGCCGAGCCGGTCGGGCGAGCCGACGTTGCCGTGGGTGACCGCGCCGACATGCAGCCCGACGCCGAAGCGGATCGGCGGGCCGCCGGTGCGCTGGCGGCGATTGTTGACCACCGCCAGGCTGTCGAGCGCGTCGATCGCCGAGTCGACCGCCGCGACGCAGGCGTCCCTGACGTCGTCGTCGTGCGGCGCGCGGAAGATCACCAGGATGGCGTCGCCGATGAACTGCAGGATCTCGCCGCCGCGCGCCGTGACGGCGGCCGCCACCAGCTCGAAATAGCTGTTCAGCATCGCGATCACCTCGGCGGGCGCGAGCTGCTCGTTGATCGCGGTGAAGTCGCGCAGGTCGGAGTACCAGATCGCCGCGCGGATCGTCTCGCCGTCGCCGCGGCGGATCAGCCCCTGCAGGATCTGGTGACCGGTCTGGGCGCCGACATAGGTGTTGAGCAAGGTGACGGCGAGATTGCGCTGCTCGATCGCCTCGAACATCGGCCCGAGCCAGATCGGCAAGGTCGACAGCTTGGCGACGTCCTCCTCGATGAAGCCGCCCGGCTGCGTGGTCGCGAAGCTGACGAAGTTGCGGCTGCCGTCGCTGAAGACCATCGGCAGCGCGAGGTAGTCCGTCATGCCGGCGGCCACCAGATCGTGGTAGGTCGCATGATCCCGCGGTCCGATGTCGTCCAACCGGCGTCGCACGATCTCGCCACGCTCGCGCACCGGCTGGACCGGGCTGCCGATGTAGCTCTCGCTCATCAGGATGCCGCTTTCGCGCCGCGACAGCGTGACGTGATCCATCGGCGCCCGCCAGAACAGACTCCATGAGCTGATCTGCGGATGCAGCGTGCCGATCGCGATCGCGACGCGGTCGACCGGCGCCTCGGCCGCGCGCAGGGCCTCGATCACCCCCTCGAGGAGCCGGGTGGGCTGGGCGATCAGACGCCCCTCGGTGAGGATCCAGGCCACCACCGACTGGAGCCTCCAGCCGGAAAAAGGGCCGAAGAGCACGCGCTCCGAGATCGGGTCGTCGAGGATTTCGCTCATCGGCCCCCAGAATAGCGCAAAACGCCGACCGTCGCCGATCCTCCCGCCGGGCGTGGTCCGCGCCATGATCATGCAGTGGCGCAAGATATCGTCAGCCGATAGCGTGGCCACAAGGCCGGCCCTTGGCGGGACGGCGCCGCGCCGCACGCCGGGAGCCGAGACCGATGGATCTGATCGTCAGAAACGTGCAGCTCGCCGACCAACCGCCCGGCCGTCTGCTCGACATCGGCGTCACGGGCGGCAGAATCGCGGCCCTCGTGCCGGACCTGCCCGCCGGCGCGGCGGTGTTCGACGCCGGCGGCCGGCTCGCCTGCGGCGGGCTGATCGAGACCCACATCCATCTCGACAAGGCGCGCCTGATCGAGCGCTACCCGGCCGAGAAGGGCCGCACCATCAGCCCGGTGCATTACGTCGCGCCCTTCAAGCCCGAGATCACCGAGGCCGACGTGCGCTCGCGCGCCGAGCGCACGCTGCGCGAATGCCTGGTCCACGGCACGACGCGCATCCGCAGCCACGTCGAGGTCGATCCCGGCATCGAGCTGCGCGGCTATGACGGCGTCGCGTCGCTGATCGCGGACTATCGCTGGGCGGTCGACCTCGAGCTCTGCGTGTTTCCGCAGGAAGGCTTGACCAACTATCCGGGCACCGACGCGCTGCTGGTGCAGGCCCTGAAGAAGGGCGCCAAGGCGATCGGCGGCGCGCCGCGCTACGACACCGACCACCCGGGCCAGATCCGCCGGATCTTCGAGCTCGCCCACGCGTTCGACGTCGACGTCGACCTGCATCTCGATTTCGGCAACACGCCGGACGACCTCGACGTGATCCTGGTCTGCGAGCTGACCGAGCAATACAAACGCGGCGGCCGCGTGACGACCGGTCACATGACCAAGCTCTCCGTCATGCCGCCGACGCGGCTCGCCGAGATCGCGCGCCGGATGGCGAACGCCGGCGTCTCGGTCAGCGCCTTGCCGGCGACCGACCTCTATCTGATGGGTCGCGACCAGGACCACGGCGTGCGGCGCGGCGTCGCGGACGCCCACTTCCTGATCCGGCACGGCGTCAACTGCGCCCTGTCGAGCAACAACGTGCTGAACCCGACGACGCCCTTCGGCGACTGCTCGCTGATCCGTATCGCCAACCTGCAGGCCAACGTGCTGCAGACCGGCCAGCCGGAGGAGCTGCGCGAGTGCTTCGCCATGCTGACCGAGCGCTCCGCGCGCGTCATCAACGCCGAGGAGTACGGCATCAAGGTCGGCAACCCCGCCGACATCGTCGTACTGGACAGCCCGAGCCCCGAGCGCGCGATCGCCGAGATCCGCCAGCCGATCGCCGTCTTCAAGCGCGGCCGTCGCACCGTCACGCGGCACCCCGCGGAGCTCCACGCGCCGGCGTGAGGCGTGTTGCACGAGGGTTTGCCCAAATGAGTCGTCGTGCTCGGGCGCAGCCCCAATCGTCATGCTCGGGCACAAGGCCGAGGATGACGGTTCATTTTGTCGTGGGCTTGTTGACCTAGGCCCGACGTGGCGCTTTTGCGCGACCTGGCCGGCACTTGTCTTGCAGTATGGTGGCGGCTCTCCGCCTCTGGCCACCGGATCGACCGTGCTCCTCTTCCTCCTGCGCCGCTTGCTGCTCGTCGTCCCGGTGCTGTTCGGGCTGGTGACGCTCACCTTCGTGCTGACCCGCATGGTGCCGAGCGATCCGGCGGCGGCGCTGGCGGGCGACCAGGCGACGCCCGAGCAGATCGCCGAGCTGCGCCACGCCTTCGGCTTCGACCGGCCGCTGCCCGAGCAGTTCGTCGCCTATCTGGTCCAGCTCGCGCGCGGCGATCTCGGCTCGAGCGTGTTCACCCGCCGCCCGGTGATCGACGACCTCGCCGAGCGCCTGCCCGCCACCCTCGAGCTGACGTTCTTCGCCCTCCTGCTCTCGGTCGGGTTCGGCATCCCGCTCGGCGTGCTGGCGGCGCTCCACCACAATCGCTGGCTCGATCAGGCGCTGCGCATCTTCTCGGTCGGCGGCATCGCGATCGCGTCGTTCTGGCTCGCCCTGATGCTCCAGCTGGTGTTCAGCATGAACCTCGACCTGCTGCCGCTGCGGGGCCGCCTCAGCATCACGGGCGACACGCCGCCCGATCTCACCGGCGCCTACCTGATCGACGCGCTGCTGGCCGGCCGGCTCGACATCTTCGAGGACGCGCTCGCGCACATCGTGCTGCCGGCCGCGACCTTGGCGTTCGGCTCGCTCGCCACCATCGTGCGCTTCGCGCGCTCGGGCGTGCTCGAGACCCTGCAGAAGGACTTCGTGAGCTTCGAGACCGCGATCGGCTATCCGCGCCGCGTCATCATCGCCAAATACGTGCTGCGCAACTCGCTGGTCAGCACGGTCACCCAGATCGGGCTGCTGTTCGGCGGCCTGATGGCCGGCGCGGTCGTGGTCGAGGCGGTGTTCGACTGGCCGGGCATCGGCGGCTACGCGGCGGCGGCGGTGTTCACCGCCGATTTCCAGCCGCTGCTCGGCGTCACCCTGCTGATCGGCGCGATCTATGCCGGCGTCAACATCCTGGTCGACCTGGTACACGCCTGGATCGACCCGCGCGTCGCCGAGCAGATGTGATGAGGCTCATCTGGCGCAAGCTGGTGCGCGACCGTTCGGCGCTGACCGGGCTCATCATCGTCGTGCTCGTCATGCTGGTGGCGCTGTTCGCGCCCCACATCGCGCCGCATCCGGAGGACGCGTTCAGCTCCGATCCGTTGCAGCGCCTGCAGCCGCCCGGCGCCGCGCATTGGCTCGGCACCGACAGCCTCGGACGCGACATCCTCTCGCGCGTCATCCTGGGCACGCGCATCGCGCTCGGCATCGCGGTGTCCGTGGTCGTCGTGGCGATGGCGATCGGCGTGCCGCTCGGCCTGGTCGCCGGCTATTTCAGCGGCTGGCGCAGCGAGCTCGTGATGCGCGTCACCGACGTGTTCCTCGCCGTGCCGCAGCTGATCCTGGCGCTCGCGCTCGCCCAGCTGCTGCGCCCGAGCATCGAGTCCGCGATGGCGGCGCTCACGCTGACCTACTGGCCGTTCTTCACCCGCATCGTCTACGCCGAGACCCAGCGCCTGCGCCACGCCGTGTTCGTCGAGGCGCTCGAGGGCCTGGGCGCGCATCCCGCGCGCATCCTGTTCCGCCACATCCTGCCCAACGTCGCCTCGCCCGTGATCGTGCGCGCGACCATCGGCATGGGCTACGCGATCCTGACCGCGGCGGTGCTCGGCTTCCTCGGCATGGGCGCGCCGCCGCCGCAGCCCGAATGGGGCCTCATGGTGTCGGAGAGCCGCGAGTTCCTGCCCGATGCCTGGTGGTTCGCGACCTTCCCGGGCCTGGCGATCTTCCTCGTCGTGTTCGCCTTCAACCTGCTGGGCGACGGCCTTCGCGACGTCGTCGACCCGCGCCTGCGGCGCTCGCGATGACCGCGATCCTCGAGGTGCGCGACCTGAGTGTCGCGATCCGCACCGACCACGGTGTCGCCGAGGTGCTCGACCGCGCGAGCCTCGACGTCGCGCGCGGCGAGATCGTCGGCGTGGTCGGCGAGTCGGGCTGCGGCAAGTCGACCCTGGTGCGCAGCATCCTGGGCGTGCTGCCCGCCGCCGCACGCGTCACCGGGGGCGGGATCCGGTTCGACGGCGTCGAGCTGACGACGCTCGACGCGCGCACGATGACGCGCGACATCCGGGGCCGGCGGATCGGCTTCATCCCGCAGGACCCCTATCTCGCGTTCAATCCGGTGTTCCGGGTCGGCACCCAGCTGCTCGAGGTCGCGCGCTGGCACGGCACCGGCGACAAGGCCGCCGACCGCGCGCGCCTGATCGATCTGATGCGCCACGTGCAGATTCCCGATCCGGAGGGCGCGTTGGCGCGCTATCCGCATCAGTTCAGCGGCGGCCAACGCCAGCGCCTGCTGATCGCCGCGGCGCTCTTGTGCCGGCCCGACCTGATCGTCGCCGACGAGCCGACCACGGCGCTCGACGTCACCACCCAGCGCCAGATCATCGCCCTGCTCGGCGCGCTGGCGCGCGAGACCGGCACCGCGATGCTGTTCGTCACCCACGACTTCGGCGTGGTCGCGCAGCTGTGCGACCGCGTGGTCGTGATGTACGCCGGCCAGACCGTCGAGCGCGGCCGCAGCGTCGTCATCCTCGACGCGCCGCAGCACCCCTACACGCGGCTGCTGCTCGACTGCCATCCCGACCGCGCGGCGACCTTGGCCGGCATCCCGGGCTCGGTGCCCTCGGTGATCGGGCCACCGCCGGGCTGCCGCTTCCATCCACGCTGCCCGTCGGCGGCGACCGCGTGCCGCGCCGCGCTGCCGCCCACGGTCGCGCTGGCGCCCGACCACGACGCCGCCTGCGTGCTGTTCGCCGGAGCCGCGGTCCATGGCGGCGTCTGAGGTCATCCTCGAGACCGCGCGGCTCGCCACCTGGCTGGGCGGCGAGCGGCGCTGGCTGCGCACGGCGCAGCCGCCGGTGCGCGCCGTCGACGGTATCGACCTCACCGTGCGCGCGGGCGAGATCCTCGGCATCGTCGGCGAGTCGGGCTGCGGCAAGACCACGCTCGGGCGCACCTTGCTCGGCGTGCAGCGCGAAACCGACGGCGACATCCTGCTGCGCGGCAAGATGGTGAGCGGGCTCGCGCCGCGCGCCGCGCGCCTCGCCCGGCGCGAGATCCAGTACGTCCATCAGGACCCCGGCGCGGCGCTCGATCCGTGGTGGAGCATCGGGCGCACGCTCGAGGAGGGCCTGATCGTCCAGGACGCTGCCGCCCCGTCGCCGCGCCGCGACGCGGTCGCCAGCGTGATCGGCGCGGTCGGCCTCGACCCGTCGATACTCAAGCGCTACCCGCACGAGCTCTCGGGCGGCCAGCTGCGCCGCGTCGCCCTCGCGCGCGTCCTGCTGCTGTCGCCCCGCATCGTGATCTTCGACGAGCCGACCTCGGGCCTCGACCTGTCGGTGCAGGCGACCGTGCTGCGCTTCTTCCACGACATGCGCGACCGGCTCGGCCTGACCTATCTCCTGATCTCGCACGACCTCTCGATGGTGCGGCTGATGTGCGACCGCGTCGCCATCATGTATCTCGGCCGCATCGTCGAGATCGGTCCGACCGAGACCCTGTTCACGGCGCCGCGCCACCCCTACACGCGCGCGCTGCTGGCCGCCGCGCCGACCCTGACGCGCTCCGCCGCCGCGCGCGAGCCGATGGTGCCGGGCGAGCCGCCGAGCGCCGCGGCGATCCCCGACGGCTGCCGCTTCCGTCCGCGCTGCCGCTTCGCCGCCGCCGCCTGCGCCGCCGCCGATCCCGCGCTCGAGGCGATCGACGCGAGCCAGCGCGCCGCCTGCCTGCGCTGGCGCGACATCGCCGTGTCCGATCCGTGGGTCGGGAGCGTCTAGGCGCGCAGCCCGCGCAGGCGCGTGAGCGCGTAGACCGTGTCCATGACGGGCACCTTGACGTCGAGCTTGTGGGCGAGCTCGACCACGACGCCGACCAGCGCCTCGATCTCGAGCGCGCGGCCGGCCTCGAGGTCCTGCAGCATCGAGGTCTTGAACGCGCCGAGCTCGGCGGCCTGCGCGAAGCGCTGGTCGAGGGTCAGCTCGAAGCTGAGGCCGAGCGCGCCCGCGACCGCGCGCACCTCGAGCATCGCGGCGGCCAGCGTCGCCTTGACGGCGGGATCGCCGAGCATCCGGTCGATCGTCGCGTTGGCCAGCACGCTGACCGGGTTCATGGTCGCGTTGCCCCACATCTTGAGCCAGATCGCCTTGCGGATCTCCGGCGTCGCCT
>DATJNS010000109.1:0-6640 GCA_035507915.1 Candidatus Sulfotelmatobacter sp. | reverse complement strand
CTACTACGCGCCGCCGCCGGCCTACTACGGTTATCCTTATTATGGGGCGCCGCGCTGAACCCTGCTGACCCCGCGCCCGCGCCGCCCGAGATCGCGATCTCGCCGCGCGGCGGACGCCCGTCGCTCGCCCGGGCGGCGCTGATCGCCGACCGCATCCTCGACGCCGCCAGCGCGCTGTTCCTGACCGAGGGCTACGGCGTCACCAGCATCGAGGCGATCGCCCGGCGCGCGCGCGTATCCAAGCGCACGCTCTACCAGCGCTTCGCCGGCAAGCCGGCGCTGTTCACCGCCGTGCTGCAACGCCTGGTCGCGCGCCTGCGCCCGCCCGACGTCGACCGCCTGTTCATCGGACCCAGCCTCCGCACGACCCTGGTCCAGCTCGCGGAGGTGCTGCTCGACGCAGCGTTGACCGCCGACGCGCTCGCGCTCTATCGCCTGATCCTGACCGAGGCCAGCCGCTTCCCCGAGCTCGCCGCGATCAGCGACCGGGTCGGCGCGCGCGACGAGGCGGTCACGCGCATCGCCGCGCTGCTGCAGCACGCCATGCCCGCCGCCGACGGCGCGCGCACGCGCTTCGCGGCCGAGCAGTTTCTCCACATGGTGATCGCCCTGCCCCAACGCCGCGCGCTCGGGCTCGGCCCACGCATGAGCGCCGCCGAACTGCGGGCCTGGGCGCACGGCACGGTCGCGCTGTTCCTCGACGGCTACGGCGCCGGCACGGCCGGCTGACACGCGCCTCTTCCTGACGTTCGGTGACTCACGCTCGGTGACCCCACCCGGCGCCGCGCCCCCCGTGCGCGTCCCGATCATGTGGTTCTCGCGGCGCGCACTACTATCCGAAGCGCGGTCGGCGCAAAATGAAAATCAGTGTCATGTAAAGAAACGTAAGGCTACAGCTAGTATTGTTAAATTGTGTAAACCACAATTGACTGCATGAACTCCTAGTTTTATTTCTTCCGACTGCGAAATAACGCGGTCAGTAGATCTCTCGTTTTCCGAACATCCAACGCACGGGGTCAAGGTCGCTCGAACCGCGGAGCACCTCGACGCGTGGCGACGTCACGACCCCGACAACCCGACGGGCAGAGAAACCGATGACGCAGATCGACGAAGTCCTCGAGCGGCCCGAGACGGCCGCGCCCCCCGAGCCGCGCACCGACACCGCCGCGCCGCCGCGTCTCCGGCTCGCCCGCCTGCTCGACACGTCGGCCGCCGGCACCCTGCAGCGCGAGCTGCGCCTGCTGGTCGGCGACCCGCCCTCGCTCGTGCTCGAAGCCGATCACGTCGAGCGCGCCTCGACCGCGAGCATCCAGGTCCTGCTGGCCGCCGAGGCGGCCCTCGCCCCGCACGGCGGACGCCTGATGCTGGTCGATCCGACGCCGTCCTTGTGCGAGGCGCTCGTCGATCTCGGCCTCGAGGACGAGCTCGAACGCTGGAGGGTCACGCCATGACGCGCCGGGTCCTCGCGGTCGACGACTCCAAGACCATGCGCGACATGGTCGCCTTCACCTTGAAGCAGGCCGGCTACGAGGTCGTCGAGGCGGTCGACGGCAGCAACGCCCTGACGATGCTCGCCGGCGGGCCGGTCGACTGCATCATCACCGACCTCAACATGCCGGTGATGGACGGCATCCAGCTGATCCGCCAGGTGCGCGCCGATCCCAAGCACCGCGCCACGCCGATCCTGATGCTGACCACCGAGAGCGACGACACCAAGAAGTCGGCGGGCCGCGAGGCCGGCGCGACCGGCTGGCTGGTGAAACCCTTCAACCCCGAGAAGCTCGTCCAGACCGTGCGCAAGGTCTGCCCGTGAGCCTGCCCTTGATTCCGGCCGTGACGCATCCGGCACGCGGAGCGCGGCGATGAGCGAGCTCGAGCAGTTCAAGAAGACCTATTTCGAGGAGTGCTCGGATCTCCTGAGCTCGGCCGAGACCAAGCTGATCTCGCTCGGCGAAGGCGCGGCCGGGCCCGACGACCTCAACGCCATCTTCCGCGCCGTCCATTCGATCAAGGGCGGCGCCGGCGCCTTCGGTTTCGAGGCGCTGGTGCGCTTCGCCCACGGTTTCGAGACCGCGCTCGACGCGCTGCGCAACGGCGATCTCGAGCTCGACCGCCGCAGCCACGATCTGGTGCTGCGCGGCTTCGACATGCTGTCCGACCTCGTGCGCAACAGCCGCGACGGCACGCCGCCCGACCAGGCGCGCGCGGCCGCGATCGCGACCGAGCTCGACCGCTGGCGCGGCGCCGCCGCCGCGCCGTCCGCCGACCCGTCGACGGCGCTGATCGCCGCCGGCACCGCGCCCGCCGGCACGCTGCGCCGCATCGTCATCCGCTTTCGGCCGACGCCCGACCTGCTGCGCAAGGCCAACGAGCCGCTGCTGCTGGTGCGCGAGCTGAAGTCGCTCGGCCGGCTGGAGGTGATCGTCGATCGCTCGCACCTGCCGAGCCTGGACGCGCTCGACGTCGAGGCCGCCTATCTCGCCTGGACCTTCATCCTCGAGACCACGGCGGACGACAGCGCCGTGCGCGACGTCTTCGAGTTCGTCACCGACGACGCGCAGATCGAGTTCGAGAGCGAGATCATCGCCGACGCGCCGGCCGATCCCGCAGAGCGTCGCGCCGCGGGCGCCGGCAGCCTGGTGCCAAGCGCCGCGAATGCGTCCCCGACGACCACGCCCAGCGCGGCGCCGGTCGAGCGCCGCCAGGGCGACCGGCGCTCCGGCGAACGCGCGAGCTCGATCCGCGTCGACATCGACCGCATCGACCGGCTGGTCAACATGGTCGGCGAGATCGTGATCACCCAGGCGATGCTGTCGCAGCAGGTCGGCCAGCTCCATCTCGACAACTACACCGGCCTCGCGCAGGGCCTCGAGCAGATGGCGCAGCACACGCGCGAGCTGCAGGAAAGCGTGATGTCGATCCGCGCCCAGCCGGTGAAGTCGGTGTTCGCCCGCATGCCGCGCCTGGTGCGCGAGCTCGCCACCTCGCTCGGCAAGGACGTGCGCCTCGAGATGGTCGGCGAGGCCACCGAAGTCGACAAGACGGTCATCGAGCAGCTCAGCGATCCGCTGGTCCACATGGTGCGCAACGCCATCGACCACGGCATCGAGATGCCGGACGCGCGCATCGCCAAGGGCAAGCCGCCCGAGGGCACCATCATCCTGTCCGCCGAGCACCGCAGCGGACGCATCGTCATCGAGGTTGCCGACGACGGCGCCGGCATCAACCGCGAGCGGGTGCGCCAGAAATGCATCGAGCGCGGCCTGATCAGCGCCGACCAGGTCCTCGACAACGACGAGATCGACAATCTGATCTTCGCGCCGGGCTTGTCGACCGCCGATCAGGTGTCGAACATCTCCGGACGCGGCGTCGGCATGGACGTCGTCAAGCGCAACATCCAGGAGCTCGGCGGCCGGGTGCACATCCGTTCGACGCCGGGCCAGGGTTCGTGCTTCACGCTGTCGCTGCCGCTGACCCTCGCGGTGCTCGACGGCATGGTGCTGCGCGTCGGCGCCGACCGCTACGTTCTGCCGCTCACCAACATCATCGAGAGCCTGCGCCCGCAACCTGCCGCGGTCACCAGCCTGGTCAACCGCGGCGACGTGCTGATGATCCGCGGCGAGTACGTCGAGCTGATCTACGTCCACGGCCTGTTCAGCATCCCCGACGCGGTCACGGACGCGACGCGCGGGCTCGTCGTGCTGGTCGAGGCCGAGGGCGGCGAGAAGGTCGGACTCGTGGTCGACGAGATCCTCGGCCAGCAGCAGGTCGTGATCAAGAGCCTGGAGACCAACTACCGCCAGATCGACGGCATTTCGGCCGCGACCATCCTCGGCGACGGCCGGGTCGCGCTGATCCTCGACGTCAGCGGCATCCGCCAGAGCGCCCAAGGCCGCCGCGCCGCCATCGAACCCAACCTCAGGCTGGCGTCATGAGCCCTCGCGCCGCGCGCCGGCCCCACATCCTGTCACCGATCGGAGAGCACCGATGACCGCACAGCTCGACAGCACGCCCCAGCTGCCGGCCGCCCCGGCAGGCGGGGCGATCGGCGTGCCCGACGTCGTCCACGGCGCCTCGGAGGGCGACGCGACCAGCCAGTACATCACCTTCACGATCGGCACCGAGGAGTACGGCGTCGACGTGATGGCGGTGCGCGAAATCAAGGCGTGGACCGAGTCCACCGCGCTGCCCAACTCGCCCGAGTACGTGCGCGGCGTCGTCAATCTGCGCGGCCACATCATCCCGATCTTCGACCTGCGCTGCCGCTTCGGCCAGGGCCTGACCGAGCCGACGCCGACCCACGTCATCATCATCACGACGATCAACGACCGCGTGGTCGGCATCCTCGCCGACACGGTGTCCGACATCCTCAGCATTCGGCGCGAGGACATCCGGCCCGTGCCGATGATGGATCGCGACGTCGACCGCGAGTTCCTGAGCGGCCTGGTGTCGGTCCAGGACCGCATGGTCGCGCTGCTCACGCTCGAGCGCCTGTTCGACACCAAGGCCATCCCCGCCACCTGAGCCCCGCCGTACGAGAAGAAGGAAGTCCGCCATGGCCAGCATCGGAGCCTTTCACACCGACTTCGCGTCGAGCGGGAAGCAGTCCTCCGCGCCCGAGACTGGTCGGTTCGCCGCGCTCGCCAACCTGAAGATCCGCACCAAGCTGATCGTCGGCTTCGCCGCGCTCTGCCTCGTGCTGGCCGCGGCGGTCGGCTTCACGATCTACACGATCGGCAACGTCTCGACGGCGGTCGGCCGCATGGTCGATCTGCGCACACCGGTGGCGCTGCGCAGCACGGAGCTGGTCAGCAACATCTACGCGACGCTCGCGACCCTGCGCGGCTATCTGCTCACCGGAAACCCGCAGGGCAAGGCCGATCGGGCGGCGGTCTGGAGGGAGCTCGATGCGAACCGGGCCGCGATGGACAAGATGGCCGCCCATTTCAACGACGCGACGAACGCGCGGCTGTGGACCGAGGCCACGGCGCTCCTGACCGAGTTCCGCGCCGCACAGGACAAGGCGGAAGCGTTGGCGTTCACGCCCGACGCCTTCCCGGCCACCAAGCTGCTGCAGACCGAGGCCGAGCCGCGCTATCGCGTCATGATCGCCGAGCTCACCAAGATCGTCGACGCGGAGACCGCGGGCGACATGTCGCCGGAGCACCGCTCGGTGCTCAAGGCGGCCGCCGACGCGCGCGACAATCTCGCCCAGGCGATGGCCAATCTCCGCGGCCTCCTGCTGGTCGGTGAGTCCGACTACAAAGATCGCATCCAACTGCGGTCGTCGAACCTCGCCAAGAACGCCGCCGATCTGGCGAGCCGGCGCGGCGCGATGCCGACGACCGAGGCCGCCTCCTTCGACGCATTCGCCAAGGCGCACGTCGAGTTCGGCCCGCTGCTGGCCAAGATGGTCGAGACGCGTGAGGGACCGGAATGGAACATGCCGGTCCATATCCTGGTCACCGAGGCGATGCCGCGGGCGGCCAAGCTGATCGATCTGCTCGAGGGCGTCAGCCAAGCCGACGGCACCCGCACCGGCGGACTGAAGTCCAATCAGCAAGAGATGCTGCGCACCGACTCGAAGAGCGTGCGCGCCGACATGGGCTTCCTCGCGAGCTCGCAATGGTCCTTGCTCGGCGTCGGGCTGGCGCTGGGCGCGCTCATCGCGCTTCTGACCGCGCGCTCGATCGTGACGCCGATCGGCCGCATGACCGGCGCGATGGGTCAGCTCGCCGACGGCGACACCACGACCGAGATCCCGGGCGTCGGCCGCACGGACGAGATCGGTCAGATGGCGGGCGCGGTCCAGGTGTTCAAGGACAACATGATCGAGAGCAACCGGCTCGCGGGAGAGAATTTGCGCGTCAAGGTCGCGCTCGACAACGTCGCCTCCAACGCCATGATGGCCGACACCGACGGCAACATCGTCTACCTGAACAAGGCCGTCATGGCGATGTTCCGCAAGGCCGAGGCGGACATCCGGCACGAGCTGCCGAACTTCGATACGACCAAGCTGATCGGCGCCAACATCGACAGCTTCCACAAGAATCCCGCGCACAATCGATCGATGGTCGCCGCGCTGAAGGACACCTACCGGACGCGCATCAAAGTCGCGGACCGGAGCTTCGACCTGGCCGCCAACCCGGTGATCGACGAGGCCGGCAAGCGGCTCGGCACCGTGGTCGAGTGGCGGGACATCACTCAGGAGCTGCAGGTCCAGGACGAGGTCGCCAACCTGATCAAGGGCGCGGTCGAAGGCGACTTGAGCCGTCGCATCGAGACCGCGGGCAAGGACGGCTTCATGCTCAAGCTGGCCGAGGGCGTCAACCAGCTCGTGCAGACCACCGCCGCCTCGCTCAACGACGTCGTCGTGTTCCTCGAGGCCTTGTCGCGCGGCGACATGACCAAGCGCATCACCGCGGACTACCGCGGCATGTTCGAGCAGATCAAGAACGACGCCAACGCGACCGCCGAGCGCATCCACGATATCGTCGGTCGCATCCTCGAGTCGACCTCGACCATCACGACCGCCGCCAGCGAGATCTCCGCCGGCTCCAGCGACCTCTCCTCGCGCACCGAGCAGCAGGCCTCCAGCCTCGAGGAGACCGCCGCCTCCATGGAGGAGCTCGCCGCCACC
>DATJNS010000108.1:0-5707 GCA_035507915.1 Candidatus Sulfotelmatobacter sp. | reverse complement strand
TTGGCCTCGTGGCCGACCCGGTGGCGATCGGGGATCACGACCTCCCACGCGGCGCCGTGCCGCGCCAGCGCGACACCGGGATAAGCCGCCTGCAACGCCGCGATCCGGCGCTCGAGCGCGGCGGCGATGTCGGCGTCCGGCACCACGACGAGGGCGCGATGCTCGCCCCCGGCCGCGCCTTGGCGCACCTCGAGGCGCGCGCGGCTGCCGCGGAACACCGCATGGTGCGTGTCGCCGCCGCCGGCCGGCGCCTCCCAGTTCCATACGGTCTCGAAGCGCACGTGCACGCCGCGCACCGCGTAGTCGAGACGGCCGTTGGTCCAATAGTCGAGCGCGTCGCCCATGACGGCGCCCGCGAGGCCGTCCGGCCAGCGCGCCTCCCCGGTGACCTGGCGGAACTGCGCGAGGCTGACCCGGGTCGGCCAGCGGCGCGCCGCGAGCATGCGGATGTCCTGCGCTGGATCGGGCGTGTCGTCGCCGAACAAGGTCCGATGGGTGAGG
Organism: Candidatus Sulfotelmatobacter sp.; assembly: GCA_035507915.1. Classification (GTDB taxonomy): domain Bacteria; phylum Pseudomonadota; class Alphaproteobacteria; order Elsterales; family Elsteraceae; genus JACQAI01. The sequence goes on along the minus strand of DATJNS010000108.1, from coordinate 5,206 downwards.
TCGACGAGATGCGTGCCGATGTCGGCCAGCGCCTCGCCCTGCTCGGCGATGTCGAAGAACCACGCCGGCCGCTGGTTGGGCACGCCGTCGACGCGCTTCATCAGGTGATGCCCGCTCGTCATGACGACCGCGGGCTCGTCGAGCGAGCCGGCGAGCGGCGCGCCGAACACGTCGGGATCACGGGCGAGCGCGCCCAGCAGGATCGAGGTGATCTCGAAGCGGCCCGTCATGATGTCGTAGGCGACGCGACGGTCGCGCGCGGCGGTGTCCAATACGGCGGCCAGACGCGGCCGGTCCTCCGGGCGGATGATCCAGGGCTTGTCGGCCAGCACGTGCATGCCGGCGCCGAGCGCCGCCTCGATCAGCGCGAGCTTGCCGCGGCTGCGTCCCGCGATGATCGCCACGGGCGTCGCGCCGTCGTCCCGCCGCTCGCGCGCCAGGCGCTCGAGAAAGTCGGGGCAGGCCTGGACCTCGAGCTGCCAGCGCGTCGGTCGTTCGGCGCGCCGGTTGAAGCGATTGATGCGGCCGAGATAGTCGAGCAGGTCGGGCCCGAACGGCGCGTAGACCTGGACGGTCGGCGCGACGGCCTCGTACATCTCGGCCTGCACGAGCGCGCCGTGGAAATGCCCGGGATCGATGACGACGAAACGCAGCACGGCCCGGGCGCGACGCGTCAGGCGTGCGCGAGCGCGGCGTTGGATTGCTCGAACAGCCGCGCGACCTTGTTCATGTCGTAGGGCTGCTCGGTCAGGGTCTCGGGGTCCCACTCGCTGCGTGCCGCGGCGATGAAATCGCCGCCGTAGACGTGGATCGCCGCGGTCAGGCGGTCGATCGGATTGGTCACCGAGTGGATGATGTCGCGGCCGAGCGGCTCGGCGTCCTTCACGCCGAGCGCGCGACCGCCGGCGATCTCCAGGCGGCGGCCCTCCGTGCCCGGACGCTGGCGCCAGTAGACGTTGTCCTCGCGCCCGGTATAGACGCCGATCACCGCCCACATGGTGTGATTGTGCGGCATGATGGTCATGCGCGGCCCCCAGATCACGTTCAGGATCGTGATGTCGGACCCGCCATAGAGCTTCTGCACCTCGGCGCGCGTCGGCGCGCCCAGCCCCTCGAGCACCGCGGCCGGATCGTCGACCGCGCGCGCGACCACCTCGCGCACCGCCTTGTGGCTCGCATCCTGGGCCACGGCGGCCCGGCAGTCGGCGATGAAGCGATCGAGATCGAACATGGGCGGCGCCTCCGGTGAGGGTCCTTGACGATAGCGCGCGAGCGCACGGTTGTCGCGGCTCGCCTCGTTGACCGCACTTGCATAGAGGTCATAAGGTCCGCTGACAGACGGGGGAGATGGACGATGAGATCGATCCGCGTAGCGACGGTGCTGCTGGCATCGTCCTTGGCATGGCTGGCGGGCATTGCGACGCCGGCGTTCGCGCAGACCACGTCTCATCTCAACCGCGTGCTCGAGAGCGGTGTGCTGCGGGTGGGCACCACGGGCGACTACAACCCGATGACCGTCTTCGATCCGCAGACCAAGGAATATCGCGGGTTCGAGATCGACGCGGCGCGCGCGCTTGCGGCCGACCTCGGCGTCAAGGTCGAGTTCGTGCCGACCGATTGGAAAACATTGGTCGCCGGGCTGGTTGCCGACAAGTACGACATCCTGATGTCGGGCACTTCGGTCAGCATTCCGCGCGCCAAGGTCGTGGCCTTTACGATCCCCTACAACAGCTACTTCATGATCGGCATCGTGCAGAAGAAGGATCGCGACCGCTTCAAGGCATGGAGCGACGTCGACAACCCGTCCGTCCAGGTCGCGGTCACGCTGGGCACCAATTTCGAGACGATCGCCAAGGCCGAGCTACCCCATGCGACCTTGAAGCGGGTCGAGGCGCCCGCGCGCGATTACCAGGAAGTGCTGGCCGGACGGGCCGACATCGGCCTGACAAGCTCGACGGAAGCCGCGGCGCTGATCAAGACCTATCCCGATCTCGCCGTCGTGCTGGCGAATCAGCAGTTCGGCAAACAGATCCATGCCTACATGGTTCAGCAAGGCGACGGTGCGTGGGTCGGATTTCTCAATTCCTGGATAGAACTCAAACAGGCCGATGGCTTCTACGGTAAGGAACGCGCCAAGTGGCTGGCGCTCGAGTGAGCGCGCCGGCGCGATGAGTCGGCGATCCGTCCAAACCGGGCGCCCGTGGGAGGCCCAGGGCGGCTTTTCGCGGGCCGTGCGGATCGGCAACCTGGTCGAGACCAGCCTGACCTCGCCGGCCGCACCCGACGGCACGATCCTTTACCCGGGCGACGTCGAGCGTCAGACCGCCGCCAGCCTGGAGATCATCGGCGAGGCACTGCGCGAGCTCGGTTTCGATTTCGGCGACGTGATCAAGACGCACATCTACCTAGTCGAGGCGCACCGTTGGCCCGAGGCGGCGCGCGCGCATGCCGCGGTGTTCGCCGACATCCGGCCGGCGCTGGGCTTCGTCTACATGTCGGCGTTCTTCCATCCCGACATCGCGGTCGAGGTCGAGTGCACGGCCTACCGGCCGTAGCGCGGATCAATCGGCAGGCGGCACGAACGCAACGTCGGCTTCGCCCGGTGCGCCGCGACCGCGATACCCGAACGCACGATCGAACCGTCCGCGAATGTGCTCGCCGGCGACGACCGGCGGATAGCGGGGCGTGTCGTCGACCGGCAGGTTGCAGTCGCGTGGGTCGATCACGGCGTCCCAGTCCGGATCGAAGAACACCGGCATCGAATAGCGCTCCCGTCCCGATCGGTTCACGACGCGGTGCGGGGTCGAGGCGAACCGATCGTTCGACCAGCGCGCCAGCAGATCGCCGACATTGATCACGAAGCTGCCTGGCACCGGGGGCGCCGCGACCCATTCGCGCGCCGGGTTGAGGACCTCGAGCCCGCCATTCGGATCCTGCCACAGGATGGTGATGAAGCCGTAGTCGGTGTGCGGTGCGACGCCGAACTGATCGCCCGCGAGGTCCGGCGCTTGGGGCGGATAGTGGATGATGGAGGCGCGCGCGAGCGGCTTGTCGAAGCGGTCGCGGAAGAAAGCGTCCGGCAGACCGAGCGCCAGCGCGAACGCACCGAGCAGGCGCTGCCCGCAGCCGAGCACCGCCTCGTAGTGCGCGTAGAGGGCGGTGCGCAGCTCCGGCATGACGGCGGGCCATTGGTTGGGACCCATCAGCGTGCGTTCGGGCCGCACGTCGGGGTCGTCGGCGGCGAGCTCCAGACCCCACACGAAGCTTTCCTTCAGGTCCGCCTTGGCGCCCGCGTACATCTTGGCACCCCCGAAACCGAGATAGCCGCGGTGCCTCGTGTCGACGGGCACGCTCTCCTTGGCCGCATCCGACAGCGCGAAAAAGCGCCGCGCCGCGTCGACCGCGCGCTCGATCACGGCGGCTGAGACGCCGTGATCGGTGATGTAGAAGAAGCCCACCTCGCGCGATGCGCGGTAGATCGCGTCGGCGATCTTATGGTCGTCGGCGCGCCGCCCCTGTCCGAGCGCGCCAATGTCGATCAGCGGGATGTGGTGGAACGCGGTCATGGCCGAGTCAGCATAGCCGATCGTCGATCCGGCCTAGTCATCCGTGTAATAGCCGATGACGTCGCCTTCGGTGTCGACGCCCAGCCCGTTGAGCAGTCGATTGGAGTAGTTGAAATAGGCCGTCACCTGGTTGACCTCGAGAATCTCGGCGTCGGCGCAGCCGGCCGTCTTGAGCGCGTCCCAATCGGCCCGCGTCATGGCGCCGGGGCTGGCGGTCAGCTTGCGCGCATAGCGCAGCAGTTCGAGCTCCTTGCCGGCAAACGCATCCTCGGGCCGGTTCGCCTCCAACGCCCGCCGCACCTGGTCGGCGCGTGCGCGATCCCCGATCAGGCGGTGCGCATTGGTCCAGTGGTGGGTCAGGCTGTAGGCGCACGCGTTCGTCATGCTGACATAGGACGCGACCACCTCCAGGAACCAAAACGGCAGGCTGTTGTCGGGATTGTGGAGCACCGACCTGTAGAGCACCAGATGTCCTTCCATCGTGTGCGGGCGCAGCGAGTGCGCCTTCATGACGTTGTCCACGGTGCCGTGCGGCGTCTTCACGCGTTCGTACATCTCGCGCAGCTTGCCGCTCGCCTGTTCGAGCGGAATCATCTCGATCCACGCACCCATTCCAGCAATCCTCGTTGCGGCGGGCAGCCGGCGCGCCCGCGGAACCCGGCCGGCTCGATCAACGGCGTTCGCCCGCGGCCAGCCGCATCTCGAGCCGCCGCACGGCCCAAGACACGATCAGGATCAGGGCGAGATATTCGAGCACGAGGAAGGTATAGACCTCCAGCGGCCGATACTCGGTGACGACGAGCTCGTTGGCGCGCCGGGTGAGCTCGGTGAGACCGATCACCGAGACCAGCGACGAGGTCTTCAGCATGTAGACGAACTGGTTGCCAAGCGGCGGCAGCACGCGCCGGATCGCCTGCGGCAGGATGACGAAGCGCATCTTGGCGACGTAGCCGAGGCCGAGCGCGTCGGCGGCCTCGTGCTGTCCGCGCTCGATTGACTGGATGCCGGCGCGGAAGATCTCGGCCTCAAAGGCGCTGTCGCACAGCGCGAGCGCGACCACCCCGGCGAAGAACGGGTCGAGCCGGATGTCGAGCACGACCGGCAAGCCATAATAGACCCAGAGCACCATCACGAGCATGGGCACCGCGCGCAGCGCCTCGACGTAGAGCAGGTTGAGCCGGCGGGCGACGCGGTTGCGCGACAGGCCGGGCAGGGCAACGAGGAGGCCGAGCACGATCGAGATGACGATCGCGCACAGCGCGGTTGCAACTGTGTAGGCGATGCCGCTCAGCAGGAACAGGATGTTGTCGCGCCCGCGCGCGCCGCCGGGGGACACGATGTACCATCCCCAGCTGTAGCCGCCTCCGCAGCCGGCGAGCGGCAGCACGCAGCACGCACCGGCCCAGCCGGCGGCGCGTGCCCTCGATGCACGGGAGATCATCGGCGGATTGGAGCCGATGTGATCGGGCCGTGCAACCAGCGGCGTGGCGGTTGTCGCAGCTCGGCTGGCGCGGGTAGTGTCTCGATCGACCAGGGAGGACGCGCGCATGAGCGATCCGGGCAAGGACGATCTCGGGCTCACCGGCAAGGTCGCGATCGTGACCGGCGGCGGGGCGGCCGGCGACGGCATCGGCAACGGC
>DATJNS010000107.1:0-2411 GCA_035507915.1 Candidatus Sulfotelmatobacter sp. | reverse complement strand
GCCCACATCGCCGCGATCAGGATCCACAGGCCGGCCGCGAAGCCGAACCGGCCGGTCAGCCAGATCATCGCCGGGGTGATCACGATGCCGGCGACGCTGGCGCCGTTGAGCGCCAGACTGATCGCCAGGCCGCGCTTGGCGTCGAACCACTCGGCCAGGATGGCGGCGATCGCCGCGCCGCCGATCACCGCGAAGGCGAGCGCCATCACGAGCAGCACCAGGTAGAGCTGCCACGGCGCCGTCACGATCGGCAGGCACGCCGCGCCGAGCCCGAGCGCCAGACTGCCCATCATCACGACGCGGCGCGCGCCCCAGCGCGCGATCGTGTCGCCGACGTGCATCACCAGCGCCGCCATCACGAGGTTGTAGAACGTCAGCGCCGCGCTGATCGCGCCGGCGCTCCAGCCGTGGGCCTCGCGCAACCGCACCAGATAGACGCTGGGCCCGTAGAAGCCGAGGCCCCAGCCGAACAGCGCGATGCCGAAGCAGCACAGCACGACGTACCAGCCGTGGAACAGCGGTCGCGCCATTTAGCCACTCGCCATGACGTCAAGACCGTCATCCCCGCGAAAGCGGGGATCCAGGAGTCGCCTGACGGGTTCGGCGTGCGTGGCCCCTGGATGCCCGCATTCGCGGGCATGACGGTCGTTTTTCGTTTCGTACAGCGATCGACTACGCCTACTTGGCCAGCGTGCGCTCGACCAGGCGCGCCCAGTAGCTCGCGCCGAGCGGCAGGATCTCGTCGTTGAAGTCGTAGGCTGGGTTGTGCAGCATACAGCCGCCGTCGCCCGGCCCGTTGCCGATCCACACGTAGCAGCCCGGCTTGGCCTGCAGCATGAAGGCGAAGTCCTCCGAGCCCATGGTCGGCGCGAGGTCGCGCAGCACGTTCGGCTCGCCGACCAGCTCGGTCAGCGCGCCGGCCGCGAGATCGGTCTCGGCGGCGCTGTTGATGGTCGCCGGATAGCGGCGCTCGTAGCGCATCGTCACGGTGCAGCCGTGCGCCGCCGCGATGCCTTCGGCGCGCCGCCTGATGCCGGCCTCGACCTGGTCCTGGATCTCGGGCTTGAAGGTGCGCGTGGTGCCGCGCAGCACGACCTCCTCGGGGATCACGTTCCAGGTGTCGCCGGCGTGGATCTGGGTGACCGACACCACCGCGGCGTCGAGCGGGCTGATCGAGCGGCTCGCGATGGTCTGCAACGCGCCGACGATCTCGGCCGCGACGACGATCGGATCGACGCCGCGCTGCGGCATCGCGGCGTGGCAGCCGACACCCGTCACGACGAGCTCGAAGATGTCGAACGACGCCATCATGGGGCCCTTCATGACGCCGAACTGGCCGACCGGCATGCCCGGCCAGTTGTGCATGCCGTAGACCGCCTCGACCGGGAATTTCTCGAACAGCCCCTCCTCGACCATGACGCGGCCACCGCCCTCGTTCTCCTCGGCGGGCTGGAAGATCACGTGCACGGTGCCGTCGAAATTGCGCGTCTCGGCCAGGTAGCGCGCGGCGCCGAGCAGCATCGCGGTGTGGCCGTCATGGCCGCAGGCGTGCATGCGGCCGGCGTTCTGCGAGCGGTGATCGAAGCCGTTCTTCTCGTGGATATGCAGCGCGTCCATGTCGGCGCGGAGCCCGATCGCACGCTTGCTCGTGCCCGCCTTGATGGTGCCGACCACGCCGGTGCCCGCGATGCCGCGCGTCACCGGAATGCCGAATGCGGCGAGCTTGGCGGCGACCACGTCGGCCGTGCGGTGCTCCTCGAACGCGGTCTCGGGATGCGCGTGGATGTCGCGGCGCCACGCCGTCATGTCGTCGTGGTAGCCGGCGATGCGGTTGATGATCGGCATGGAGGGGCCTCTCGGGTCGATGGCAACCGACGGTAGGGCGGTTGCCCCGCAGCGGCAAGCGGCACGGGCGCCGTTCGGGCGCCGGGTTTCAACCGCCGGGCCGTTGCAGCTTCAGGCAGTTGTCGACCGCCAGCAGCAGTTCGTCGGCGTGGAACGGCTTGTGCAGCAGCGCCGCGCCGGGCGGCTTGACGGTGCTCAGCATGTCGTCCGGATAGCCGGTCATCAGCAGCGCGCGCACGCCCTTCGCCTCGCCCCGGGCGGCGATCTGGTAGCCCGATCCCCCAGGCAGGATGACGTCGCAGATCAGCAGATCGTACGGGCCGGTCAGCCGCGCCTCCGCCTCGGCGAAGGTGCGGGCGCAGTCGAGCGTGTGGCCCGCCGCTTCCAGGATCTCGCACAGAAGATCGCTGACCTGGTGATCGTCCTCGACCAGCAGGATGTGCGCCATTGCCACTCCGGATTGCGGCGGACTGCGATGGCCGCGGAGAAAAGTTTCCTGTGCGCGCACGATAGACACCCGGCATGCCGAGCACAATCGCACTGTCGCCCACACGCGCGCCCACGCG
>DATJNS010000106.1:0-3084 GCA_035507915.1 Candidatus Sulfotelmatobacter sp. | reverse complement strand
GTAGTCGCGGCCGCGCACGCTGAGGCCTACCCGGTAGCCCGCGGGCACGACGATCGAGGTCGGCCAGATCTCGATGTCGAGCGGATAGACCTGGCCCGGCTTCAAGGCCTGCTTGCGGTCGTGGGTGTGATAGGGCCGGTGCGGCAGGCTCAGGGTCGGGTCGAGCTTGCGGTGCGAGGCGCGCAGCCAGCCCTGCGCGATCGGCGTGTGCGGATCGAGCGCGCCCTGGAACACGATCTCCCTGAAGTCGGGCGTGAACACGCGCAGCACCAGGAAGAGATCGGCGTCCGTCGTCGAGGACGACACGTGGAGCCGCGCCGCGATCGGCCCGGTGATCTCGGTCTCCCAGGTCAAGGGCTCGGAGACGAACGTGACGCCGTCGCCGAGCGCCTGGAACGCGACCGAGCCGGTCGAGCGCGGCGTCTCGGTCGCGAGCCCGTGGCCCGACGGCTGGAGATGATACTTGGTCCACTCGGTGCGCGGGATCGGCCAGTCGGCCTCGTGACGCTCGACGAACCGGTCGACGTGACGCACCTGCAGGCGCACGCGCGGGCCGGTGTCCCAGCCGTTCTTGGCGCCCTTGAGGAAGCAGTCGAAGAAGCGCTTCTGCAGCGTGCGCCCGTAGTCGGTGTAGAAGTGCGTCCAATGCTCGATGCCGTGCGCCTCGAGCCATTTCTGCTTGGAGGCCGAGCGGACGTAGCCCTCGAAATTGCCGCGCGGGTGCAGGCCCTGGCCGCCCCAGTTGGCCGACGAGAACAGCGGCGCCTCGACCTTCGACCAGTCCGGGCTCATGGCCTGCCAGAACTCGTCGTCGAGCGCGTGCTCGAACGCGACCTTGCCGAAATCGAAGCGGTTGCCGCCGAGCTCCTCGGCGGTGAGCGTCGGCGGGCCGGCGACCCAATCGCCGTTCATGCGGCTGCGATTGCCCTTGGCGCCGACGCCGTGCTGCACCGTCTTGACCTGCATGTCGTACCAGTTCTGCAGGAAGGTGCACAGGATGCCGCCATGGTGGCTGACGTCGCGGTAGAAGTCGGCGGCGCCCTCCCAGATGCACATCGCGGCGAGGTGCTTGGGCTTGAGGCAGGCGACCTGCCACTGGTTCATCGCGTAGTACGAGATGCCGTTGAGCCCGACCTTGCCGTTCGACCACTGCTGAGCGCCGGCCCACTCGATGCACTGCGCGAAATCCTTGGCCTCGCGCGGCGACCACAGCTCGACGTAGCCGGGCGAGCGGCCGCAGCCGCGTGAATCGACGCGCACGCACGCATAGCCGTCGGGCACCCACTTCTCGGGATCGACGACCTCCCAGTTCTGATACTTGTTGGTCGAGCCGGTGACGACGTCGGGCTGGAGTTCGGCCATGCGCCGCCACGCCGTCTGGTAGCCGTCCTCGAAATGCAGCCACTTGCCGTACGGGCCGTAGCTCAGGATCACGGGATAGCGGCCCTCGGCGACCGGGCGGAAGACGTCGGCGCGCAGCACCAGCCCGTCCTCCATCGCGATCGGCACGTCCCAGTCGATCCGCATGCTGTCGCGGACTTCGCTGACCTCCCGATAGTCCATGGCGTCCTCCCTCAGAAGGGGTGCGCGCCCGCCTCGAGCCAGGCCGCGATGCTGGCGCGCTCGTCGTCGGTCATCGCCGTGATATTGCCCGGCGGCATCGCCGCTGAATAGGCCGCCTGCAGCGCCACCTGGACGTGGCGCGCGTAGATCGCCTCGGGCGTGTCGAGCCGCACGCCCTTGGGCGCCGCGCGGATGCCCGGATAGGCCGGCTCCGCCGCGTGGCACATGCTGCACCGGCTCGACACGATCGCGACCACGTCGTCGAAATGCGGCGGCGCGCCGGCGGTTGCCGCGCCCGTCTCGGTCTTCGGCGGTCCGGCGGTGGTGAGCCAGACGATCGCGACGACGCCGACGGCGGCGACCCCCCAGGTCCACCACGGCGACGGCTTGCCGGCGTGGCGCGCGTTGAAGAAGTGGCGGATCAGCGGGCCGATCGCCAACACGATCGCGAAGATCAGCCAGTTGAAGCGCGTCGCGAACACCAGCGGGTAATGGTTGGAGAACATCAGGAACACGACCGGCAAGGTCAGGTAGTTGTTGTGCACCGAGCGCTGCTTGCCGGCGGCGCCGAGCGCCGGGTCGGGCGTGCGCCCGGCGATCAGGTCGGCCACCACCTTGCGCTGGTTCGGGATGATGACGGCGAACACGCTCAAGACCATGACGGCGCCGATCATCGCGCCCATCTGGATGAAGGCGCCGCGCCCGCCATAGAGCCGCGTGTAGCCGTAGCAAGCCGCGACCAGCAGCGCGTAGCCGATCGCGCCGAGCGCTCCGTCGTGCCGGCCGAGCCGCGATTTGCAGAGTGAATCGTAGACGTGCCAGCCGACCGCGATGCCGGCGATCGACAGCCCGACCGCCTCGAGCGGCGTCAGCGCCATCACGCTGCGGTCGATCAGGAACAGCTCGGCGTTCAGGTAGTAGACGATCGCCATCAGGGCGAGGCCCGACAGCAGGGTCGTGTAGGCCTCCCACTTGAACCAGCCGAGCTCGTCGGGCATGCGCGCCGGCGCGACCATGAACTTGACCATGTTGTAGAAGCCGCCGCCGTGGACCTGCCAGGCCTCGCCGCTGGCGCCGTCGGGCAGCCCGGCGCGTCGCTTCAGCGACAGGTCGAGCGCGACGAAGTAGAACGACGAGCCGATCCAGCAGATGCCGGCGACGATGTGGAGCCAGCGCACCAGCAGGCTCGCCGATTCTTCCAGCACGATGTCCATGCAAACTCCCCGACGCCGCACCCCCCATCCCGACCTTCCCCCTCAAGGGGGGAAGGAGTCCGATGGTGCATGCGTCACGATCTTATCCCCTCCCCCCTTGAGGGGGAGGGCGGGGAGGGGGGTGCAACGATCGGGCCTCGATCAGGCGCGCCAGCGGGCGCGTGCGGTCAGCCGCACTTCGAGTAGTCGCAGCTCGTGCAGGTGTCGCAGCCTTCCTGGCGGATCAGGGCGGCCTGGCCGCATTTCGGGCATTGGCGCAGGCGCTGGTCGGTCAGGTTGACGACCTTGCGCTGGGCGCCCGCCTGAT
>DATJNS010000105.1:0-29875 GCA_035507915.1 Candidatus Sulfotelmatobacter sp. | reverse complement strand
GTGACCACCGGGAAGATGATCGGCACGGTCAGGATGATCATCGCCATGGCGTCCATCAGGCAGCCGAGCGCGAGGTACATGACCATGATGAGCGCGAGCACGCCGTAGCGCCCGAGCCCGAGCCCGGTCAGGAATACGGTGATCTTCTGCGGCGTCTCGGTGACCGTCAGGAAATAGCCGAACAGCAGCGCGCCGATCAGGATGGTGAACACCGCCGCCGCGGTGCGCGTCGCCTGCAGCAGCGACTGGCGGATGTCGGCGCGGCTCAGGCGCCGGCGCAGCACGCCGATCAGGAACGCGCCGCCGGCGCCCACGCCGCCCGCCTCGGTCGGCGTGAACACGCCGCCATAGAGCCCGCCGATCACGAAGGCGAACAGCGCGAGCGGCGCCCAGACGTCGCGCAGGCCGGCGAGCCGCGCACGCCACGTGCTGCGCGGCCCGGCCGGCAGATAGCCGGGCCGCAGGCGCGCGAGCAGCGCGATGGTGATCATGTGCATGCCGGCGGCGAGCAGGCCGGGCAGGATGCCGGCCATGAAGAGCTTGCCGATGTCCTGCTGCGTGATGATGCCGTAGACCGCGAGCACGGTCGACGGCGGCAGCATGGCGCCGAGCGTGCCGCCGGCCGCGATCACGCCGGTCGCGAAGGATTTCGGATAGCCGTAGCGGCGCATCTCCGGATAGGCGACGGTCGAGAAGGTCGCCGCGGTGGCGACCGACGAGCCCGAGATCGCCGCGAAGCCGCCGCACGCCGCGATCGTCGCGATGCCGAGCCCGCCCTTCAGGTGGCCGACCATCGTATTGGCGGCTCGGAACAGCTCGCGGCTGATGCCCGACGCCGATACGAACGCGCCCATCAGGAGGAACATCGGGATGACGCCGAACGTGTAGTCCGTCACGGTGCGCATCGAGGTCTGGCCGACCAGCTTGAGGGCCGGCGCGCCGCCCACCAGGTAGCCGTAGCCCGCGACGCCGACCAGCCCCATCGCCATGCCGACCGGCACGCGCAGCAGCATGAGGACGAACAGCACGACAAAGCCGCTCGCGGCCACCGCATCGGTGCTCATGGCCACGCGCTCACTCGACGGGCTTGACGGCCGGTTCCGGCCCCGACGGTCGGTTCAGCAGCTCCGGATGGAAGATCAACCGATAGGTCCTGACCGCGATCAGGAGCACGGCCGACACGTCGCCGATCCAGGCGACCGCGAAGAACGGCCAGGTCGGCAGGTTGAGATCGTAGGTCAGCACGTGGGACGCGCGGGTGTCGACCACCTTGTCGAGCAGGGTCGCGGTCTGCACGGCGACGACGAGCAGCAGCACCAGGGTGGCGAACACGTCGATCAGGCGCTTGTGGCGCGGCGACGCGGCGGCCCACACGAGATCGACCGTGATGTGCGTGCCGCGATAGCTGGTCGCCGCGATGCCCCAGAAGATCAGGATGCCGAGCAGCATCCGGCCGACATCGTAGGCGTCGGGGATCGAGGTGTCGAAGAACTTGCGCAGCAGCACCGAAACGAACGTGTCGGCCGCGACCAGCCCGACGAACAGCGCCGCCATCAGCTCGATCGCGTCGATGAACCGATCCATCGGATTGCGACGCGGCGTCATGCGCGCGCGCTATTCATGAGCGTCATTGCGCGCAATGACGATCGAGAGAATTCGCATCTGATCGACGGACGTGCCGCTCAGAAGCCGGCGTGGTATGTCGCCAGATCGGCCTGCAGCTCGGCCAACGCCTTGGCGGAGTCGATGCCGGCCTTGGCGGCGTCGGCGGCCCAGCTCTTGCGCAAGGGCTCGACGGTTGCCTGCCACTCGGCGAGCTGCGCCGGCGTGAGCTCGAACACCTCGTGGTCCGGCAGAGCCTTCATCTTGGCGCGGCCGGCGGCCTCGAAATCGGCCCACGGTCCGGCGACCTTCTCGGCCCACGCGCCCGTGCAATGGTCGTCGATCACCTGCTTCTGCCTGGGCGACATGGAATTATAGGTCGCGAGGTTCATCGAATAGGTGAACGCCGTCGTGTAGAGCGGCACGTCGGTGTGGTACTTCACGACCTTGTCGATGCCGAACAGGAAGATCGAGCCCCACGGGAAGGTGATCGCGTCGGCGACGTGGCGCTCCAGCACCTCGCGCGCCTCGGGCGCCGAGGCCTGCACGTTGGTGCCGCCCAGCATGGTGACGAGCTGGCCGATCGTGCTCTGCGCCGGCCGCACCTTGAGCCCCTTGATGTCGGCCGGCACGACGATCTTCACGCGCGAATGGAACGTGCCCGGATCGTGGATGAAGCCGAAGCAGAAATGCGTGTCCTTCATCTCGGCCGCGGCGTACTTGCGGTACCAGGCATCGAACGCGAGCGTGCCCCCGTGGGCGTCCTTGAAGATGAAGGGCAATTGCGCGAGCGCCACGACCGGGAAGCGGCCGGGCTGGTAGCCCGGGTTGACGTAGGTCAGGTCGGCGATGCCGTCGCGCGCCATGTCGTAGTGGTCGAACGCCTTGCCGAGCTGCTCGGACGGGAATAGCACCGACTTGATGGTGCCGCCCGACGCCTTCTCGATGTCGTCGGCCCACGCCTTGGTCGCCGGAATCAAGGGATGCGCCGGCGGGATCCAGAACGAGATCTTGAGGGTGATCGGCTTGTCTTGCGCCGCCGCCGGTTGCGCAGCCATGACGGCACTCGCCGCCGCACAAAGCGCTCCGAGCGCGAGCGCCAGCTTCCGCGTCATCATCGACGTCTCTCTCCCCTGGAACCTGATGGACCGTTGCGCGCAAGGTCGGTCAAAATCCGGGGCGTCGCAAGATTGTTTTGTCATCCAACAAAATGCGCGACGATGCGCGCGCCGAGGGGAGCACGGTGATGGAACAGCGCGTCACGTTCGCCTCCGACGGGCTCACGCTGGCCGGCGTGCTGAACGTGCCGGACGGCAAGCCGGGACGCCGACCGGCATTCCTGGTGCTGCACGGCTTCGGCAGCAACAAGGACAGCGGCACCATGCTGGCGGCCGCCGCGCTGTTCCAATCGCTCGGCTACGCCACCTTGCGCTTCGACATGCGCGGCTGCGGCGCCAGCGAGGGCGCGCGCGGCCGGGTGATCTGCCTCGAGCAGGTCGCCGACACGCGCGGCGCGCGCGACTTTCTCGCCGGCCGGCCGGAGATCGACCCCGACCGCATCGCCGTGATGGGGCACAGCTTCGGCGCCGCGGTGGCGATCTACGCCGCCGGCGTCGAGCCGCGCCTGGCCGCCTGCATCTCGACCGGCGGCTGGGGCGACGGCGCGAGCAAGTTCCGCGCCCAGCACGCGACGCCGGAAGCCTGGGCGCGCTTCAGCGCGATGCTCGAGGACGGGCGGCGCCGGCGGGCGCGCGGCGAGACCCTGATGGTGCCCCGCTTCGACATCGTGCCGATGCCGCCCGGCCTGCGCGGCAACCTGGCCGCCGGCTCGATCATGGAGTTCCCGTTCGACGTGGTCGAAAGCATGTACGCCTTCACGGCCAACGACGTGGTCGGCCGGATCGCGCCGCGGCCGCTCCTGCTGCTGCATCCCGCGGTCGACTCGGTGACGCCGACCGAGCAGTCGATCGAGCTGTTCCGCCGCGCCGGCCAGCCGACCGACCTGCATCTGGTCGCCGACGTCGATCACTTCTTGCTGTCGGAGCACAATCCGATCGTCGTCGAGCTGGTGCGCGGCTGGCTCGAGAAGCACTTCCCGGCCTGACGCTCCGGTGGCGCGACAACCCGACGGTCCGGTGACCATCCAATCCGCCGCGCTCGAGCGCTTCGCGGCGGACGTGTTCGCGCGCGCCGGCATGACGCCGGCGGATGCGCGCATCGTCGCCGCCGTGCTCGTGTGGGCCAACCTGCGTGGCGTCGACTCGCACGGCGTCACGCGCATTCCGCGCTACGTCGAGCTGATCCGCCTCGGCGACATGAACCCGCGGCCGGCGCTGGCGATCGCGCAGGAGACCGCCGCCACGGTGCTGCTCGACGCCGACCGCGCGGCCGGGCCGGTCGCCATGACGGCGGCGGCCGATCACGCGCTGCGCAAGGCGCGCGACGCCGGCATGGGCCTCGCGCTGGTGCGTGCGACCACCCACACGGCGGCGCTCGGCTACTACACGACGCGCGTCGCCGAAGCCGGCATGGCGGGTCTCGCGATCTCGGCATCGTGGCCGACCATGGCCTATCACGGCACGCGCGCCGCCGGCGTCGCCACCAACCCGATCTCGATCGCGGCACCGGGCGGCGCCGGCGACCCGGTCGTGCTCGACATGGGCACCGGCATCGTGTCGCTCGGCAAGCTCATGCAGGCGCGCCGCGCCGGCCAACCGATCCCCGCCGGCTGGGCGCTCGACGCCGACGGCAATCCGACCACCGACCCGGCGCGCGCGCAGATCCCGCTGCCGCTCGGCGGGCCAAAGGGCGCCGGCCTGGCGCTGATGATCGAGCTGGTGACGAGCCTGATCGTCGGCAATCCGGTGCTCGCCGAGACGCTCGAAGGCACCGACACGGGCAAGCGCCACCGTCAGAACGGCGCCGTGATCGCGATCGACATCGCGCGCTTCACCGACGTCGATGCGTTCGGCCGCGAGGTCGAGCGCCTGGCGCGCGCGCTGAAGGCGCTGCCACGCGACCCCGACGTGGCCGAGATCCTGCTGCCCGGCGAGCGCGGCCATCGCAGCCGCGTGCAGCGCGCGAGCGCCGGCATCCCGCTGCCCGCGCCGGTCCTCGAGGAGCTCGACGCGCTCGCCGCCGAGCTCGGTGTACCGCCGTTAGACTAGCGTCGCGCTGAACCGACTCTTACGGCGTGCAGCGCAAAATCCGATTGCCCGACATGCCGCAGGCGATGATGTCCATCACGTCCGTGTCGGTCAGGTAATTGTTGTGCGCCGACGCCGGCGACGCGAACAAACCGAACCAGTCTGGCGCGGTGCCGAGATAGACGTTGGCCACGGTCGTGCCACCCGAGACATCGATCGCGCCGGCCGTCACGACAAAGCTCAGCAAGTCGTTGGGATCGCTGATCGCAACGATCTGACGCCCCCGTCTCGGTCGCGTCGGATCGGCATCATGCACCTCTTTCCAACGGTCCGCGAACGCCCTCAGAGGCTTGACGTGAGCCGGATCGTCGCCCGGCGCCGACGGAAACGCGGTCGCGGTCGTTAGGTCGAGCAACGCCAGTTGATTGGCCAGCATGAAGACCTGATCGGTGCTCGAGAGCAGCTTCGCGCTGGCGTCGCGCGGGTGCGAAGCCGGGGCGGCCGTACCCATGCCCGGCGAGTGGTGCGCCTTGAGATCGGCAACCGCGTCGAACAGCATGTAGCCTCCCATGCTGTGGGTAATCACGACGGTGCGCTTGGCAGCGGTGCCGCCATCGCAATCGCGATAGTTTGGGTCGGCTGGATCGGGCTGGCCGCCAACGACGTAGCACAGCGCCGCTTCGACGGAGGGTCGCATGACCGCGCGATACGTACCGCCGTAGAGTACGACGTCGGTGAGGTGGGTCTGCATGAACCCCTTGGCGAGCTCGGTGGCCACGGCCCAGGGCGGATGCCCGTCCTCCATGACGCTCGGCGTCTCTTTCCATGTCTGGGTCAGCGGCGCCCACAACAGGAACCAGAAATCGACCGTACGCTTGCCGCCGTCGCCATCGAGCCGGTAGTGGAACAGCAGCGCCGGATCGGGCGCGCCCGTTACCCGGATCTGGATCGGCTCCGGCACCGGGACGCCGCTGCAGACGCTCGCACTGCCCTTGGGCGGCATCCATGGCGGGGTCGCGGTCTGCGGCTGAGCCCCAAGCACCTTGGCGAGATGGAGCATCAGGGGAACCGGCAGGCAATAGTTGGTTGCGTCGGCCCCGATGCCGTGAATGAACAAGATGCGGATGGGGTCGTTGGCCTCGGGCGCGCTGCCTGGCGGCAGGATGCCCGACAGGTTGATGGGCGTGTCGCTCGGCGGCACAGACACCACCGAAGGCGGTGCGAGACAGCCGGTGAGCAGCAGACAGAGCGCCGCCGCCACCCGGATCGAATTCAGGATTCCCCGATGACCCATCGCACCCTCCCCAGGGGCCAATCCGGCATCCCCCTTATCGGGAGCTGCTGGCATAGCTCTATGCGGTTAGGCTTAGCGCATCCTGGGTGGGATGGAGGTTACTCCTTACCATCGTAAGGTCGAGATCCGGCCGCCCAGTCCGATCCTCGCCATCCCAGCGAGTGTCTAGCCGCGAAACTTCGCCTTGAAGGCGGGCGCTTGGCCGGGCGGGTTCTGGCGCGCTTCGAGGTCGTCGAGCAGCGTCGCGATGCGCGCGCGCGGGGTCTCCTTGTCGTAGAGATTGTAGAGCGTCGACGCCAGGCGCACCGGGTCGCCCGAGTAGTAGCGCTCGTAGAGCTGCTGGCGCCCCGAGAACGACGACATCGCGGCGTCGAACGCCAGGCGGAACAGCTTGATGCGGCTTTTCGAGTCGGCGTTGGCCGCCTCGAAATACTTTTCGACGTCGGCGCCGACCGGGCCGCCGAGCTCGGCGAAGGACGGCACGGCGACCAGGCCGCCGGCGCCCAGGGTCTGCACGATCTCGCACATGCGCCGGAACATCGGCGCGAACATCATGCGCACGGTCCATAGCGGCATCGCGGCCGGCACCACGACGCCCGACGGGCCGGTCGTCGCGTCGACCTCGGACGCGCGCAGGCAGGCGCGGCTGAACTCGGTGAACTGGATCAGCTCGGCCAGCATGCCCTGGACGTGCAGGTGCTGGTCGGAGTTGGTCGCCTTGGCGATCGCGAAGGCCAGTCCCATCATGAACTCGGCCTTGGCGAGGTTCTTGGTGGCGAACTGGTGCATGACCTGCGGCATCGTGCCGGTGCGATCGTAGAGGCCGTTGCACATCGCCGGATCGCGGTGGATGAACACGCGCTCCCACGGCACCTCGACGTCGTCGAAGACCACCATGGCGTCGCATTCGTCGTAGCGCGACGACAGCGGGTAATCCATCGGCGAGGCGGCGTCGCGATGGATCACCATCGGGCGGCAGATGAAGCGCAGCCCCGGCGTCGCGATCGGGATGCAGAAGCCGAACGCGTAGGGCTCGGCCTCCGGGCTGTTCTGCAGGAAGGTCGACGGCATGACCATGATGTCGTCGCAGAACGCGCACAGGGTCGACACCATGCGGGCGCCGTTGATCACCAGGCCGGCGTCGGTCTCCTTGACGATCCGCGCCGCCAGATCCTTGTCCTGCTGATGCACCGGCTTGGAGCGGTCGACCTGCGGATTGATCAGCGTGTGGGTCATCGCGAGGTCGTGCTCGCGGCAATGCTCGTGATAGGCGCGCACGTTGGCGGCGAAATCCTTGGTCTTGCTGCCGAAGGCGTCGGCCGCCGCGGCGAAGCCGGTCAGCATGATGTTCATGTAGTCGGGGCTGCGCCCGAACATGCCGCAGGTCGAGTCGGCCCAGGTCTTGACCATGGCGCGTCGGCGCTCGAGGTCACCGACCGAGCGCGGCATGATGAAGGACAGCCCGACCGCCGCGCCCGAGCTCGGCGAGGCGAAGCTCATGCGCGCCTTGAGGGCCGGGTCGTGCTGCATGTCGTAGAGCTCGGCGACCGTCTGGGCGGCCCCGGCGAAGCGCACGTCGGTCGTGACGTCCTTGACGCGCTCGCCGTCGACGAAGACCTGGCGGTCGTCGCGCAACGCCTCGAGAAACGCCTTGCCGGTGCGGATGGCCATCGGAACTCCCTTACGCCGGCTCGAGCACGATCAGGCCGAGGCCGGTGGTCAGCGGCAGATGGTAGTTGCGGTGGACGCGGCGCACGCCGGCGCCGAGCGCGCCGCGCATGCCGAGCCACATGATCATCTCGACGCCCTCGGTGCCGCCGCGTTCGATCCAGTCGCGATGGTGCAGGCGCGCGAGCGCGTCGGGGTCGCGCTCGATCAGGTCGAGGAACTCGTTGTCCCAGTCCGGATTGACGGTGCCGAAGCCCTTGCCCTGCAGCTGGTGCGTCAGCCCGCCGGTGCCCATCACGACGACGCTGAGGTCCTTGGGATAGCTCTCGACCGCGCGGCGCAGCGCCGCGCCCAGCCGGTAGAGCCGGCGCGCGGTCGGCAGCGGATGCTGGATCACGTTGACGGCGAGCGGCACGATCGGCACCGGCCACGGCACGTCGAGCAGCAGCGGCAGGATCGACAGGATGCCATGGTCGATGCGCATCTCCTGGCACACGGTCGGATCGAACTCGTCCTCGACCAGGCGCTCGGCCAGGTGCCAGCCGAACGCCGCATCGCCCGGGATGGCGGGAAAGTCGCGCTTGCCCCAGCCCTCGTCGGCCAGCTCGTGCCGGTCGCCCACTCCGAGGGCGAAGGTCGGGTAGGCGTCGAAGAAGAAGCGGTTCATGTGATCGTTGTAGAGCACGATCATGACGTCGGGTTTTTGGGCGTCGAGCCAGGCCTTCGCGGGCCGGTAGCCCTCAAACAAGGGGGCCCACAGGGGGTCCGCGCGCTTGCCGTGATCCCACGCATGCGCGATCGAGGGCGCGTGCGAGCTGCCGATGCCGCCGACGATGCGCGCCATGGTCAGCGCGCCCCCGCGCCGGTCGCGCGCGCGTTCATGCGCGCCATCAGGGTCTCGACCGGCTCGCCGCGCATCTGGGCGCCCATCTGCAGCAGGGTCTGGCCGACCGTGCCCGCGATCTTGAGCACCAGATAGACGTTGCCGCCGCACGCCATCAGGGCCGCCCAGTCGCGCCGTCGCACGGCGTCGATCTCGGTGTCGCCGAGACCCGAGGCCCGCATGACCCCGACCTCGTCGGCGAGGAACGCCTGGCGGTTGGCCGGATCGATCAGCGACATCGCGAACTTGTTCAGCGCGTAGCCCCGGCGCGACATCTCGCCGGTGAAGATCGTGCCCTGGGTCGACATGGCGTCTCCTCTCGCCCCCTCCCCCACACTCTGACTCCTTCCCCCCTCGAGGGGGAAGGTTGGGATGGCGGGTCACCCCCGCGCGTCAGGCGTCCTTGAACGCGGTGGCCTGCATCGAGGGACGCTGCGCGAAGCCGGCGAACCAGGCGGCCAGGCGCGGCCGCCCGGTGCGCCAGGCGAGATCGGCGAAGCGGAAATCGAGATAGGCGAGGACGGCGGCGGCGCCGACATGGGCGATCGACAACGGCGCCGCGGCCAGCGCGTCGGCCTCGCCCTCGAGCACGTCCAGGGTCGCCGCGGTCTTGAGCGCCAGGGCCGCGGTGACCGCATCCGAGCGCTGGGGCGCCGGACGCAAGGCCTCCGAGCGCCACAGGATCAGGACGTCGGTCAGGCCGTTGGCGAGCGCGTGCCAGCGCAGCGCCGCCCAGCGCTCGCGGGGGGCGGTCGGAAACAGGCGCGGCGCACCCGCGAGCTCGTCGAGATACGCGCAGATCACCGTCGAGTCGAACAGCACGCTGCCGTCGTCGGCGATCAGGGTCGGGATCTTGTTGAGCGGATTGTGCGCCATCACGGCCGGGTTGGGCTGCGCCAGCGCGACCACCGCGGGGATCGGTTCGATGCGCGCCGCGAGGCCGAGCTCGTGCGCCGCGATCATGACCTTGCGGACGAACGGCGAGCGCGACGACCAATAGAGCTTCATCGGCTCGCCTCGCTCAATCGATGTGCGCGCCGACCGCCTTGGCGAGCCCGCCCCACTTGGTCGCCTCGCTGTGCACGAAGGCGTCGAACGCCGCCTGGGTCATCGGCGATGCCTCGCCGCCCTGTTTGGCGTACATCGCCTGCAGCTCGGGCTCCTGGAGCGCCGCGACGACCGCGTCGTGCAGCTTGGCCTGGATCTCCGGCGGCGTCTTCGCGGGCAGGAACAGGCCGTACCAGTTGTCGGCGGTCACGCCGGGATAGCCGGCCTCGGCCGTGGTCGGCAGCTCGGGCCGGCTGGGCGAGCGCTTGGCGCTGCCGAGCGCGAGCGCCACCAGCGAGCCGGCCTGGATGTGCGGCAACAGCACCGGCAGGTCGGCAAACATGAAATCGACCTGGCCCGCCAGCAGATCGTTGACCGCCGGCGCGGCGCCGCGATAGGGCACGTGCACGGCGTCGAAGCCGGCCTCGCGCTTCAAGAGCTCGCCGGCGAGATGCGGCACGCCGCCGGAGCCGGTCGACGCCATGGTGAGCTTGCCGGCGTGCGCCTTCGCGTAGGCGACGAACTCGGGCAGCGTCTTGACGCCGAGCTTGGGGATGCAGACCACCGCCTCCGGCACCTTGACGACCAGGGTGACGGCCACGAAGTCGCGGAACACGTCGAACGGCACGTGCTCGGAGATGCTCGGCGCCACCACCATGGTGCCCGGGCTGCCGAGCAGCACCGAATAGCCGTCGGGCGGCGACTTCGCGATGTTGTCGGCGCCGACGATGCCGGTCGCGCCGCTGCGATTCTCGATCACGAGCGGCTGGTCGAGATGGGCCTTCAGCGCGTTGGCGAGGCCGCGCGCGAAGAAATCCGACGGACCGCCGGGCGGAAACGGCACGACCACGCGGATCGGCCGCGCCGGATAAGTCTCGGCCGACGCGAGCGTCGGCAGCGCCGACGCCACGACGAGCGCCAGAACGAGCGTGCGCCACAATTTCACGATTTCCTCCCCGGTGCGGCAGATCTCAGGCAGTGTCGCCCAGCACGCGCGCCTTGAGCAGTGCGTATTTGTCGGGCGAGGTATCGGCGAGCGCCTCGTCGCGGTCGCTCGACCGGTCGTCATAGGCGATCGGTCCGCCGAACTGGCTCTCGGTCAGGTCCCAGCGCTGCCCGTCGACGCGGTTGTAGAAGTGCCAGGCGCCGTCGACATCGGTCTTCAGGATCTCGCCGCCGCAGGCGTCCTGCACGACCAGCGCCGTGACGCTGCACTGGCCGCACGCGGGATTGTCGGCCCGCCACTTGCCGCCGGTCTCGGTCGACCAGGCGGCGCGCAACGGTGCCGCGAGCGCGGCCGGTGCGCGTTTCGGATCCGACGGCGGGCGCGTCATCGCTCGACGAATCTCAGTTGGACGCCGAGCCGGCCTGTTGGCGCGTGTCGACGGTGCGGCCGATGTTGTCGATCAATACGGTGGCAAGCCGCTCCCGCAGCTCGCGGTCGTCGCGGCCGCGCGGCCGTGCCGACACGTCGGCTTTCCACAGCACCGGACCGTCGCGTTGCTCCAGGCTCGCGCGCAAGCGATACATGAGCGGGGTGTTGCGCGACAGCGAGTTGGGCGGCGCGGTCCCGCCACCAGACATCCCGGTCCATCCCGGCCCGGAGTCCGGCGGGGCGTCGAGGCCCGAGATGACCTTGATGGAGAAGCGCAGCACCAGCGGCGCGTTGGGAACCACGCGGTCGTTCTGCCCGCGCAGGCGCGCCGCCATCAGGTTGCTGATCCTCACATTCTCGTCGGTGTCGTCGAGCGGCTCGACCGATATGACGCGCTCGCCGCCGGGTATCGGCATCATGAGTTGAGCCTGCACCACCGGCTTGGACGGGTCCTGCGCCTCGGCGCTCGTCGACGCGGCGATGCAGGCCAGCATCATGGCACCGCAGGCAAGCCAGGTGAGACGAGACATCGTTCCTCCGCATGAACGACCTGGATCGCCGTCGACGATAGGCGCGCGATGCGCGTCGGGCAACCACGGGCGGCGGCCCGGCCGTCGGCGCCCCGGCGCGCGTCACCGCGACGGGTCGGGCCACGCGCCGCCCGGCCGCAGCGTGCCGATGGTGCGGCCGATATTGTCGACCAACACCTGGGCGAGCCGCGCCGACAGCTCGGCCTCGTCGAGATCGTCGACCCGCAGGGTCGCGTCGGCGCGCCACAATATCGGACCGTCGCGGCGCTCGAGCGTCGCGCTCACCCGATAGCTGACGGGGGTGCCGACCGGGACGGCGTTGGGTGGTGCGCGGCCGCCGCCGTACAGGCCGTGCCGGTTGGGCGGGCCGTCGCGCGGCGTGTCGCGGCCCGAGACGACGCCGGTCGAGAAGCGCAGCACCAGCGGCGCGTCGGCGACCACCCGGCCGTTCTGCTCGCGCACGCGCGCCGCCATCTGGTCGCGCAGCAGCAGGTTCTCGTCGCTGTCGTCGCGCGGCTCGATCGCCAGCACGCGCGGGTCGTCGGGGATCGGCAGCAGCAATTGGGCATCGATCGTCGGCTCGGGCACGTTCGAGGCCCGTGCCGCGCCGAGGGCGAGGCTCGCCAGCGCGGCGACCAGCAGGACAC
This sequence comes from Candidatus Sulfotelmatobacter sp., assembly GCA_035507915.1. Taxonomy (GTDB): domain Bacteria; phylum Pseudomonadota; class Alphaproteobacteria; order Elsterales; family Elsteraceae; genus JACQAI01. The sequence continues at coordinate 17,683 of DATJNS010000105.1, read as the reverse complement.
GGCGCAGCGCGGCCATGGCGGCGATCATGCGGGCAAGCGGGCGACCAGCACCGGCGGCGACGGCGGCTCGGCGTAGAGCGCAGCGACCTGCGCGGCGCGGTTGGCCAGCACGGCGCGCTGGTTGATCGATCCCTTGTCGGTCATCTCGTGGCTGTCGATCGACGGCGGCTCGGCGAGCAGCAGCGCGCGCACGACGCGGCGCGCGCCGCCGGTGGCCGCGGCGGCGAACGCGTCGAGCAGCGCCTGGAAGCGCGCGCGCACCGCCGGGTGCTCGACCAGCGCGGCGGGCGCGAGCGGCGTTCGCCCGGCGACCAGCGCGCCGCATGCCGCCAGATCGGGGAAGACCAGCGCGGTCACGTCGTCGCGATCGTGGCCGGCGATCACGACGTCGCGCACCAGCGGCGCGAAATGCTGGATGAAGGCCGCGCGCAGCGGTCCGACGCTGACCCAGGTGCCGCTCGTCAGCTTGAAGTCTTCCGAGAGCCTGCCGTCGAACATCAGGCCGCGTCCGGGCGCGCTGGGATCGACGAAGCGCACGGCGTCGCCCATGCACCAGAAGCCCTCGTCGTCGAAGCAGGTGCGCGTGAGCTCGGGCTGGCGCCAGTAGCCGGGAAACACGTTGGGGCCGCGCACGCGCGCCTCGAGCTTGTCGCCGACCGGCGCCAGCTTGAGGTCGACGCCGGGCGCCGGCACGCCGATGTGGCCCGAGCGCCCGGTCTCCCAGTTGGCGCAGATCGCGTAGGGCGCGGTCTCGGTGGCGCCCAGGCCGGTGACCATCATGACGCGCTCGCCGCAGGTCGCCACCGCCAACCGGTCGAGACTGTCCCAAACATATTGCGACAGCCCGGCGCCGGCATAGAACGTCATGGTGAGCCGGCTGAAGAAGCGCGCGCGCAGGTCCGGCTCGGCCTCGAGATAGGGCACCAGCATCTCGAAGCCCTTGGGCACGTTGTAATAGACCGTCGGCGCGACCTCGCGCAGGTTGCGCACGGTCTCCTCGAACATGCCGGGCAACGGCTTGCCTTCGTCGATGTAGAGCGTGCCGCCGTTGTAGAGCGTCAGCCCGACATTGTGGTTGCCGCCGAACGTATGGTTCCACGGCAGCCAGTCGACCAGCACCGGCGGCTCGTCGGCGAGGAACGGCATCGCCTCGAGGATCTGCTGCTGGTTGCTGCACAGCATGCGCTGGGTGTTGATCACGCCCTTGGGCAGGCCGGTCGAGCCCGAGGTGAAGAGGATCTTCGCCACCGTGTCGGGCCCGACGCGCGCCGCCGCCCGATCGACCGCTTCGGTCGGCGCGGTGGCGGCGAGCTCGCCGAAGCGAACGGCGCGCCCATCGGGCGGATCGACGGTGACGACCAGGGTCGCGTCGCGCGGCAGCGCAGCGGCGATCGCCTTCTGGTAGCGCGCGCCGTCGGCGGCGAACACCAGGCCGGGCGTCAGCAGGCCGAGCACGTGCTTGAGCTTGGCGAAGTCGGTCGAGAGCAGCGCGTAGGCCGGCGAGATCGGCGCGTAAGGCACGCCGACATGCAGCGCCGCCAGCCCGAGCAGCGCGTGCTCGATGTCGTTGTCGGACAGGATCGCGAGCGGCCGCTCGGGTCCGAGGCCGCGCGCCAGCAGCGCCGCACCGAGACGGCGCGCCAGGCTCAGCGCCGCGCCGTAGCCGACGGTGCGCCACGCGCCGGCGGCGTCGCGCTGGGCGAGGAAGACGCGGTCGGGCGCGCGGCGCGCCCAATGCTCGAGCCGCTCGGTCAGCCGCTCGGGGTAGCGCCCGAGCGGATGCGGCGAGCGCAGCATGACGACGCCGTCGCCGCGCGCCTCGCGCGTGGTCGCGGTCGCGCCCATGCGGACGCGGCGGACCGGCGCGTCCATCAGGCCTCGCCAACCTTGGGCGCGCGCTTCGACAGGAACGCCTCGATGCGGCGCTTGGCCTCGGGATCGCCTTGCGCCAGCGCGGTCATCAGGGATTCGGTCAGCAGCCCCTCGGCCTGGCCCGACTCGGCGATGCGCGGCAACGCCTGCAGGATCGCGAAGTTGGTCAGCGGCGCGTTGCCGGCGATGCGCTCGGCGAGCGCGATGCCCTTGGCCATGCCGGCATCGCGGCCGTCGACGACATATTGCGACAATCCGATCGCGAGCCCCTCCTCCGCCGTGTAGGTGCGGCCGGTCAGCATCATGTCCATCACGCGCGCGACGCCGATCAGCCGCGTGATGCGCACCGAGCCGCCGCCACCCACGAAGATACCGCGCTCGCCCTCGGGCAACGCGTAGAACGCCGAGCGCTCGGCGACGCGCACGTGGGCCGCGGCGGCCAGCTCGAGCCCGCCGCCGACCACCGCGCCGTGCAGCACCGCGACCACCGGCACGCTGCCGAACTGGATCGCATCGAATGCGCGATGCCAGCGCCGCGAATGCGCGATGCCGGCGGACGCGGAGCGCTCGCTGAGCTCGGTCAGGTCGAGGCCGGCCGAGAAATGCTTGCCCTCGCCGTAGAGCACGACGGCGCGGACGTCGTCCGGCGGCCGCGCGAAGAAGCTTTCGAGCGCGAGGATCGCGGCGTCATCGAGGGCGTTGCGCTTGTCGGCGCGGTCGAGCCCGAGCAGCGCGATCGGACCGCGGCGCTCGAGCTTGAGCCGCCCCGCCGGCAAGCCCGCATCCGGCACCGAAGCCATCGTCGTCTCCCTGTTCCACGCGGATCGCACCCCTCTCCCCTTGCGGGGGAGGGTCAGGGAGGGGGTGCTCGCGTCGCTTAGAAAGTTCGCCGTTTGCGATCGGCGGTCAAGCGCGACTCCGGGCGCGGCTCGGAGCCCGCGCGGCCCCGGCTCAGAGCCAGGTGGTGTCGGCGTCGAGCCCGAGCAGGAACTGGCCGACCGTCTCGAAATGCGCCTCGCGGCCCTGCAGCTGCTGGGTCACGGTGTTGAGATCGCGGAAGCGCCGCTCGAACGGGTTGGCATCGAAGATCGCGGTGGCGCCGGCGGCGTGGTAGGCGAAATCGCCGACCGCGCGCGCCTGGTGGATCGCCCAGGTCGACTGCAGGCGGATCTGCATGCGCTGCGCCAGGGTCAGCTCGCTGGTGCGCTGGACCGAGCGCCAGATCTCCTCGAGCGAGCTCAGCAGATAGAGCCGCGCGGCGCCGAGCTGCGCCTCGGCCTGCGCGACCTTCGCCTGCACGACCGCGCTCTGCGCCAGCGGATGCTTGTAGCCGCGCGGCGTCTTCTCGAGCGCGAGCGCGATGAAGGCGTCGAGCAGCCCGCGGGCGAGGCCGAGCGCCACGCCGGCGAAGCCCGAGGCGTACAGGCTGCCCTGCGGGAAGCAGTAGAGCAGGCCGGGATCGCGGCGGTCGGTCTGATCGTCGCGCAACAGCGAATAGGCGTCCGGAACGAAGTGGTCGTCGAGCGCATAGGCGTTGCTGCCGGTGCCGCGCAGCCCGACGACCTTCCAGATGTCCTTGAGCGGCGCGGCCGCGGCGGGGAACAGCACGGTGCGCACGACCGGCTTGCCGTCGCGCAGGCGCGGCGTGCCGTCGGGCTCGTGAACCGGCGTGTGCGCGCCGAGCCAGGTCGCGTGCGGTGCGCCGCTGGCGAACGCCCAGCTTCCGCTCACGCGATAGCCGCCGTCGGCCGCGACCGCGCGGCCCGGTCCCGGGCCCCAGGCGAGGATCGCCTTGGGGTCCTTGCCGAAGATCTCGTGCGCGACCGCGGGATCGAGATAGGCGCCGACCATCGAGCAACCGTTGCCCTGGCACAGGCACCAGGCGGTGCTGCCGTCGCGCCGCGCCACCGCCTCGATCACGTGCACGAAAGTGACCGGATCGACCTCGATGCCGCCGAGCGCGCGCGGCATCAGGAGGCGGAACAGCTTGGCGTCGACCAGCTTGGCTTGCAGCGCGTCCGGCACCTTGCCGCCGCGATCGATCTCGTCGCCGGCCGCCTCGATCTCGGGCGCCAGCGCGGCGACCCGCTCGAGCAGATCGGCGCGGCTCGGCGCGGGGCCGGCGTTGCTCACCGCCATCGCGTGGCGCCGCAGCGCGGCGACGTCGTCCGTCATGGTCCATCCCCGGCGCGCGAAGGGCGCGCCTCGCCGCCACTGTCGTCCCGACACGCCGGCGGTGCAAGCGCGTATTTAGCAGCGGATAAAGAGAGCCGGGCCGCATGACCGGCGCATGACCAAGATTTAACCCCGCGGCGGGCGGAAAAGCCGGGATGGCGTCGGGGACGCGCTCGTAGAGAAAGGCATGCCGGCCCGACCGTCGGCGCCGGTTCGAGATCCAAGGTGGACGCCATGTTCAAGAAGCTTGTGGCCGTTGCTTCCGTGACCGCCCTGCTCGCCGCCGCCACGCCGATCACCGCGGAGGCGCACGGCTGGCATCATGGCGGGTTCCGGGCGGGCCCCGCGATCGCGTTCGGCGCGCTCGCCGGCTTGGCGGTCGGCGCCGCCGTCGTCGGCTCCGCCTACGCGCCGCCGCCAGCGGTCGTCTACGCCCCGCCGCCGGCCTACTACCCGCCGGCCTATTACGCGCCGCCGCCGGTCGCCTACGCGCCGGCGCCCTATCCCTACGCCCCGCAGTAGCATTTGCCCCCCGCCTGCCCCGGGCGCCCCCCGCGCCCGGGGCCTTCTTTTTCGTCAGCCGCCGATGCGGATCTTGCCCAGGCGTTTGCGGCAGTCCGCGCACAGGGTCGCCGACCAGCCCGCGAAGCGCCGATGCTTGCCGGGCGCGCCGCAGCTCTGGCAGATGCGCAGCGCCGCGTCCGCCGCCCGCTCGATCACCGGATCGGCCGCGGGCAAGGCCGCATAGGTCTCCACGCTCAACCGCCCGTCGCGCTCGCGCACCGCGGCGACCTGGAAGTGCGCGCGCTCAGCGGCGTCGAGCGTGGCGGCCAGCTCGTCGAACAGCCGGTCGACCAGGGCGATCCAGCCCGGCGGCACGGCAACCGCGCCGAGCGCGAACCATTCGGGAAAACGCTCCGCCAGCGCGCTGACTTCCGGGGCGCCGCGGTGCGGGATCGGGCGCGGGATGCGCGGCATGACGGCGCCGCTGCGCGCTCAGAGCTCGAACGCGCAGTCGACGCCGAGGTCGACGGCGTGAAAGTCGGCCTGGTTGGTGTCCATCATCTCGAGATTGACGAAGTCGACCGCGTCATGGGTGAAGTGCGGCCCGGCGTGCCAGGTCGCGACGTGAAGCTTGATGACGCAGTCGCCCGGCACCCGGAAGCCGACGATGTCGTCGAGGCGCGGCCGGCCAGCATCCGACAGGTCGTTGGGCGGCGCCACGCCGATCAGCCAATCCTTGCCGCCGAGCGCGCCCAGGCACTGGGTGACGCGGCGGTGGCGCGCGATGCGCCGGAACCGCGTGCCGATGCCGACCAGCCGCATGATCCACAGCCGCGGCTCGCCGTGGTCGAGCACCAGCTTGGCTTCCTCCGGATCGCGCGCATGGTCGGTCGCCCCGACGCCCTGCCCGCCGGCGCGGCGCGGCGTGACGATCTGGCCGTAGGGCGCGAAGGCCGCGGCGCTGAGGGGGCTGACCGCAATCTTGTGCAGGCTCGCGGCGGTCATCGGCAGGCTCCACGAATGCGCCGGGGAATCTGGCGCGAAATCTGGTATTTACCAAGCCGAAAGCTTGTCTGGGAAAGTCTCTCGTCCGTGTTCAGCTTCGTGCCGCGCCGCGCCTACCGAGCCGCCCGTACGCTCGTTCTCAAGGGCCAGCTCGAGGATGCCGAGCGGCTCTATCGGCGCATCCTCGAGACCTGGCCCGACGACGCCTTGGCGCATCACAACCTCGCGGTGCTCCGGTTCGCGCATGGCAAGAGCTACGAGGCCTACGAGGCGCTGAAGAAGGCGCTGCAGGCCGACCCGCTGTGCGGCGCCTATTTCGCCACCATGACGGAGATGCTCGCCCATCCGCAGTTCCTCGAGTACATGCGCATGCCGTTCTACGGCCCGTTCAACGGACAGCAGATGCGCCAGAACATCTTCCTGCAGCTGGTCGCGCTGCTCCGCCCGCGCGCGATCTTCGAGACCGGGACGTTCCGCGGCACCACCACCGACTTCATGGCGCGCGCGACCGCCGCCCACATCTTCACCTGCGAGCTCGAGGTCAACTACTTCAACTATGCGACCGAGCGCTTCCGCGACACGCCCAACGTCACCGTGGTGAATCTCGACTCGCGCTCGTTCCTCAAGCGCTACGTGCCGGTGTTCGGGCGCTCCGCGCCGAGCCTGTGCTATCTCGACGCCCACTGGGACAAGAACGACCTGCCGCTGCTCGACGAGCTCCGCATCCTGTTCGACAGCGCACCCAAGACGGTCGTCATGATCGACGACTTCCAGGTCTGGGACGACGCCGGCTACGCGTACGACGACTACGGCGCCGCCGGCGCGCTCACCTTGCAGTATCTGGCGCCGCTGGCCGCGTACGCGCCGCGCTACTTCTATCCGATCGGTTCGAACAACGAGACCGGCGTGCGGCGCGGCTCGCTGGTGCTCACCATCGATCCCGAGCTCGCCGAACACATCGCGCACATTCCGCAGCTTCGGCCCGCGCCGATGCCGCCGTCCGCGGCGGCGTAGCGGATCGCAGCCCGGCGTCTGCGCACCACCCGCGTCCGCTGCGGTGAAACCGTCATGACCCGTGCTTGACCGGACATGGCGGCGGTCCGAGGCTGCCCGCGATGGCGGTGTTCTTCACCAGCGACACGCATTTCGGCCATGGCGGCGCGCTCGGCCTGTTCGGCCGGCCGTTCGCCTCGGTGCGCGCGATGGACGAGGCGCTGGTGGCGCGCTGGAACGCCGTCGTCGGCGCCGACGACGAGGTCTGGCATCTCGGCGACTTCGCGCTCGGGCCCGGGATGGCGCGCGCCGGCGCGCTGCTCGACGCGCTGGCGGGCACCAAGCACCTGGTCGCCGGCAACAACGATCCGCCGGCGGTGCGCGCTCTCGGCGGCTGGGCGTCGGTCGCCGAGTATGCCGAGCTCGATCTCGCCGGTGCCAAGCTGGTGCTGTGCCACTACCCGTTCCGCTCGTGGAACGGCATGGCCAAGGGCGCGCTCGACCTGCACGGCCACAGCCACGGCCGCATGACCGGGCTCGCCCGTCAGATCGACGTCGGGGTCGATTGCTGGGACTTCGCGCCGGTCGCGCTCGCCCGGCTGCTCGCGCGCGCCCGTCCGCGCCGGCGCGCGGCGCCCGACGATTCGCCGGCGGCGCGCCCGCGCCGACGCCGCGCCCGCTAGGCCGACCGCCGATTCCCGCCGATTCGCACCGTCCGGTTGGTCGGCACGGCGATCTTGCCTAGAATCGGTCGCCATGCTCGATCTTCTGAGCTTTGCCGTGCTGCCGGGCCTGCTCCTGGCGGCGGGCGCGTTGTCGGCGCGCTTCGGTGGCGCGATCTTCATCCAGCTGGCACCGCTGTCGCCCTATCTCGCGACCATGCTGGCCGCCGCGGTCGCCTGGCGCTTCCGCCAGACCAAGCTGGTGCTGACCTGCGGCGCGCTGCTGCTCGGCTACAGCCTCCTGGTGCTGCCCGGCGCGTTGCGCGGCGACGGCTATCGTGCCGCCGCCCTCTACATGCCCGCCGCGCTCGGCTGGCTCGCGCTGCTGCGCGAGCGCGGCCTGGTCAACCGCAGCGGCCTGATCCGGCTGGGCGCCATCACGGCGCCGGCGCTGCTCATCACCGCGCTGGTCGCCGGCGGCAACGGGTTGCCGCGCCTGCCGCTCGTGTCTCTGACGCCGCATCTCGGCGGCTCGCCGATGCCGGTCCTGGCGGCGCTGGTGGCGCTCGCCGCGCTCGGCGCCATGCTGGTCCAGCTGATGCGCCGGCGCACGCCGATCGAGGCGGGCCAAGCGGGCGCGCTGGTCGCCGGCATGCTGGCGGTGCATTTCGCGGCCGATCGCACCGCGCTCGCGACCTTCTCGGCGACCGCCGCCGTGATCCTCGCGGTCGCCGTGATCCAGAACGGCTACCGCGTGGCGTTCCACGACGAGCTGACCGGATTGCCCGGCCGGCGCGCGCTGCGGGCGCTCGAGGCGACCCTGAGCGACCACTACGTGGTCGCCATGCTCGACGTCGATCACTTCAAGAAGTTCAACGACACCTACGGCCACGACATCGGCGATCAGGTGCTGTGCCGGGTCGCCAGCATCGTCGGCAAGGTCGGCGGCGGCGGCCATCCGTTCCGCTACGGCGGCGAGGAGTTCACCGTGGTGTTTCCGGGCAAGTCGGTCGCCGAGGCGCTGCAGCACCTCGAGACGGTGCGCGCGACGATGGCGATGACGCCGTTCGAGATCCGCGGCCCCGACCGGCCGTCGAAGCGGCCGGAGGGTGGGTCGGTCGAGCCCGGCCAACGCAAGCAGGTCAAGATCACGATCAGCATCGGCGCCGCCGAATGGACCGCGGCCACGCCCACCCCCGAGACGGTCATGAAGGCGGCCGACCTGGCGCTCTATCGCGCCAAGGAGAAGGGCCGCAATCAGGTCAGCACGTAGGCCGCGCGCGATCCTGCGCTAACGCCCGAATGCGGCCTTCACCTGCTCCAGGCAGCGGCGAAACGCGGTGAGGTCGCGGAAGCGGTCGGCGACCGGCGCGTCGTGCACGACGAGCGGCGCTGCGGTCGCGCAGGCGAGCATCAGGTTCTCGGCGAGCCCGAACGGCTCGACCGCGAGGCCCTCGGGATCGCGCCAGCCGCCGTCCGGGGCCGCGTCGAGCCGGCCGCCGGCGGCCGTGCGCACGCGCGCCTCGAGCGATACGGCGACGTTGGTGTAGGCGAACACGCGCTTGCCGGCGGCCACCATGTAGCCGACCTCGAACGCGGTGCCGGGGTCGGCGCCGGTGCCGCGGAACGGCGTCAGGTTGGCGATCGCCAGGTCGGCCTGATTCATCTGCGCGACGCAATGGCGGAAGATCACCGCGGCGCGCTCGAACGGCTCGGCATCCGGCGGCGGCGCCGCCGACGGCTCGAGCGCATAGAGACCAATGAAGCCGAACGACGCGCACAGGGCTTGCTTGGCGGCGCCGACCGCCGCCGCATCGGGCAAGAACACCTCGGGCCCGGCCAGGTAGATGCGAAGACGGCTGGCGATCACACGCTCCGTCACGACATCGCCCGGCGCGCCGGCCGCGTCACGAGGTCGGGTGGGCGACGCCGGCGGATTGCGCCCGCGGCGGCGACGACGGCCACAGGCGGCCGATGAAGGCGGCCCACCAGAGCCGCACGCGCGCCATCATGCCCGGGGGCTCCGCGGGCCCCGGTCCGCAGCGCAGGAGGAGCTTCTCCGGTTTCGCGATCACCTCGAGCGCGCCGTCGCGCAGCTCGGCGCTCTCGACCCATTCGAGGTGCGCCTCGTCGACGCCTTCGAGGCGCCAATAGCCGTCGACCGCGCCGGCGTCGTTGAGATGCTCGATCTTCAGCGTCATGCCGTCGGTGGCATAGCGCACGCGCCCGCCGTCGATCTCGCGGCCGTCGACCATCAGGCGCAGCCGGTCGGGCAGCCATTCGATGACGTATTCCTGGCTGGTGCAGTAGCCGGGGTCGCGCTCGGTCCACCGCCCCAGCACCTGATCGGGCGTCAGCGGGGTCGCGGCGACCACCATCGAGGGCGGGCCGGGCGGCTTGTCGAGCGGCGCGGTGACGACCTGCGGCCGCGGGTGCGGCGCCAGCGCCTCGGCCGGCGAAATCGTGAAGCTCGAGGTACGCGAATTTCTCGACGGCCCCTCGGAAGCCGCCGCGTGCCCCGCGGCGATCCCGAGGCCTGCGACCAAGGCGAGCGTCAACCATCCCGTGCGCATCGGCGCGAGCCATCCCCCTTGCCGCGCTAGCTCAGCGTGTGCGGTGCGTCCGTGCAACTGAAAACGCCGCCGCGCCGCCAAAAGGACTAGGACCGCCTTGGATTGGGCGTGGTCCCGCGCGGCACCCGGCAGAGACTCATCTCGTCCGGCGCGCTACGCCAGGTAGTCGTAGAGCACGGTGCCGTACGGCAAGGTCAGGTCGGCGATGAAGTGGCGGCCGCCGATGACGCGGCGGATCGGCAGGTCGGCCGCCGGCGCGTTGGCGTGCGGCACCAGGTGCAGGCGCGCCGGACCGACCCACGAGCCCTTCACCGTCACCTCCTGCAGGCTGAAGGTGATGAGCTGGGCGATCGCCGGCTTGCCGTCGGGGCCGGGCAGGAACTTCAGGGTCGCCTGCGGCGTGGTCAGCGACGCCAGGGTCTTCTCGGGGCTGCGCGCCAGCGACTCGTGCTTGTACGTCATCGTGCCGATGGCGACCGGCTGGCCGGCGTAATGCAGGGTGCCGGTCAGCGTGTCGCTCGTGACCTTGAGGACCGGGTGGGCGAATTTCTTGGGGAAGCCCCAGATCTCGCGCCCGGCAGCGATCGGCGCCTCGTCGTCGAGATACATCTGCGACACGAAGCTGTAATGCTTGCCCTGGTAGCTGCACGGGATCACGACGCCGCTCTCGCAGTAGTCGCCGAAGCCCGAGGCGTCCGGCATCTTGATCCATTCGTAGGCGACCAGGTTCTCGGCCGCCGGCTCGAGCGGCTCGGGGACCGCCGCACGCAGCGCCGCGCGGTCGCTCTCGTAGAGCACGACGAAATATTCCCGGTTGATGAAGCGATAGGGACCGAACGGGTAGCTCGGGCTGGCCGCCGGGATCGACGGCAGGCCGAGGATCTGCTCGCGGTTCAACGCACGGCTCCTTTGCGGTCGCGGAAAGGACGGTCGGTTTCGCCAGTATGGCTCACAAATAGGTCGCCGCGATGTCGACCGTCGACTCGACGCCGATGCGGTCGTAGTTGGCGTCGAGCCAGGCGCTCGCGCGCAGCCGTCCGGCGTCGCGCAGGCGGGTGAGGAAGTTCCAGTCGGCATTGAGCTTGCTCGCCACGCCGAGCCCGGTCATCACCGCGTCGTCCAGGATGCCGTGGATATTCATGCGCTTCAGCGTGCCCTCGCGGATGACGCCCTGGTCGATCATCTTGGACACGAAGCTGATCGCGCGCATCTCGCGCATCAGCGAGGAGTTGAAGCTGATCTCGTTGATCCGGTTGAGGATGTCGGTCGCGGTGCGCGGCAGCTCCGGACGCTCGAGCGGATTGATGTGGACGATCAGCACGTCGGTCGACTCGCAGCCGTAGATCAGCGGAAAGATCGCCGGATTGCCCATGTAGCCGCCGTCCCAGTAGTGCTCGCCGTCGATCTCGACGGCCTGGAACAGGAACGGCAGGCAGCCCGAGGCGAGCACCGCGTCGGGGCCGATCTCGCCCTTCTCGAACACCTTGATCTTGCCGGTGCGCACGTTGGTGGCGGACAGGAAGATCTTCATCGGGCAGTCGACCAGGCGCGCGAAATCGATCGACGCCTCGAGCACCTGGCGCAGCGGATTGTAGTTCTGCGGATTGAACTGGTAGGGCGACAGCAGCCGGGTCAGCAGGTCGAACGCCAGGAAGGCGGGCGACATCTCGAGCGAATGGTTGCCCATCATGCGGTCGAGCCAGCTCGGCTGCAGCGGCCCTTGAGAGGCCGCTTCGCTGATGCGCCGCCAGAAGCCGCCGAGCGCCTCGCGCGCGCCCGCGCGCCCGCCGACCGCGAGGCCATAGCCCATCACGGTGGCGTTCATCGCGCCGGCGCTGGTCGCGCTCACGCCCTCGAAGGTGACGCGGTCGTCCTCGAGCAGCCGGTCGAGCACGCCCCACGTGAAGGCGCCGTGCGCGCCGCCGCCCTGCAGCGCCAACGCCAACGTCTTGGAGGTCCCCGGCGAGCCCTTGCGGGCCCGCGTCTTCGGGGCGTCCACGCTATCCATCGGGTTCCCCCATCGCGCCAATACGCGACAAGATGCAGCAAAATCCCGGCCAGCGAAACCACGACGCGAAAGCCCGCGTCGGGGGCGCATTGCCGCAGCGCCGCCGCTCGGCCGTCACGCGCCCGGTGCGCTCAAGCCGTCCCCCGCCCGTGACGCCGGCGCCACGTCCGCACCGCCTGGTCGACCAGCGTCGCCACGAGCTCGGGGCCAGCGACGCCGCTGGCCTCCATCAGCCTGGGATACATGCTGATCGCCGTGAAGCCCGGGATGGTATTCGCCTCGTTGACCAGGACCTCGCCCGTGGTCTTGTGCAGGAAAAAGTCGATCCGCGCCATGCCGGCACAGCCGAGCACGCGGAATACCTTCAGCGCGAGCGCGCGCACCTGCTCCGCGGTCGTGGCGGGCAGGTCCGCCGGCACGACGAGGGCGGCACCGGAGGGATCGAGGTACTTCGCCTCGTAGCTGTAGAAGCCATGGCGGTCGATGGCTGGAACGATCTCGCCCGGCACCGACGCGATCAGCTCGGTCCCGGTGTCGAGCACGGCGCACTCGATCTCGCGCGCCGGCACGAACGCCTCGATCAGGATCTTGTCGTCATAGCGCCCCGCCAGCGCGACCGCCGCGTCGAATGCGCCCGCGTCCTCGGCTTTGCTGACGCCGACCGAAGAGCCAAGCCGCGCCGGCTTGACGAAAAGCGGCGCACCGTCCAGCACCGCGCACGCGGCCTCGAAGTCGGGGACATCGGGAAGTGCGCAGGCGATGAAGCGCGGGATCGGCAGGCCCGCGTCACGCAGCAGCCGCTTGGCGACGTCCTTGTCCATGGCAACCGCGGAGCCGAGTACCCCGGCGCCGACAAAGGGCACGTTGGCGATCTCGAGCAGGCCCTGGATCGTGCCGTCCTCGCCGAACGGCCCGTGCAGCACCGGAAAGACCGCGTCGAGCGTCGGGACGGCTCCCGCCGACGGATCGAGCGAGAACAGCTGGCCGCCCCGGCCCGGTGCGAGCGTCACCTCGCCGCCGATCTCGGGCACTGTCTCGGGCACCGCGTTGGCGCCGGGGCAGTGCCGCCAGACGCCGTCCCGCCCGATGCCGATCAGGACGACCTGGGCACCTGCCCGGGTCAGCGCCTCGAACACGAAGCTCGCCGACATCAGCGAGACGTCGTGTTCGGCGGAGCGCCCTCCGAACAGCAATCCGACCGTCAGAGGTTGCAAGATGACGCTCCCACGCTGGTACGGGCGGTCAACGTCGGAACAATCCTCGGTATCGGGTCGAGAACCGATTGACTACTGCGCGGCGACCGCGCGGTGCTCGTCCTTGAAGCGCTCGGTAGCCGCGACGAGCGCCGCCCGGATGCCGGGCTCGAGCGCCGAATGGCCGGCGTCGGGCACGACGATGTAGCGCGCCTCGGGCCACGCGCGCGCCAGATCGTCGGCGGTCATGATCGGGCACACCATGTCGTAGCGGCCCTGCACGATGGTGGCCGGGTGGCGGCGGATGCGGGCGATGTTGTCGATCAGCGCGTTGTCGGGCAGGAAGATGCGGTTGACGAAATAGTGCGCCTCCATGCGCGCGAGGCCGAGCGCCACGCGATCGTCGGCGAAGTTGGCGGTCGCCTCGACGTTGGGGAGCAAGGTCGAGCAGGCGCCCTCATAGCGGCTCCAGACGCGCGCCGCCGGCATGTGGATCGCGGGATCGGGATCGATCAGGCGCCGATAGTAGCCGCTCAGCAGATCGCCCTGCTCCTCGACGGGCAGGAAGCCGGCGAACTCGCGCCAAGCCTCCGGGAACACGATGCGCATGCCGTGCAGGAACCACTCGATCTCGCTCGGGCGGCAGAGGAACACGCCGCGCAGGATGAAGGCGAGGCAGCGCTCCGGATGAGCCTCGCCATAGGCGAGCGCGAGGGTCGAGCCCCACGAGCCGCCGAACACCAGCCACGCGTCGATCTCGAGCAGCCGGCGCAGCCGTTCGATGTCGTCGACCAGGTGCGGCGTGGTGTTGGCGGCGAGCTCGCCCAGCGGGCTCGAGCGCCCGCTGCCGCGTTGATCGAACACGACGATGCGGTAGAACGCGGGATCGAAGAAGCGCCGATGCGTCGGCGAGGCGCCGGCGCCCGGCCCGCCGTGCAGGAACAGGACCGGCAGACCGCGCGGATTGCCCGACTGTTCCCAGTAGATGGCGTGCGTGGCGTCGAGCGTCAGCATGCCGCTCGCGTAAGGTTCGATCGCGGGATAGAGCTCAGTACGCATCGCCATACCGCCGACCCATTCCGCACCCTCGCATCCGCCTTGTACCCAGCAACGACCGCGCGCATCCGGCCGTTGCGCTGCCGGCGCCCGGCTCACGATAACGATATTCCGGCGCGTGTGAAGTTGAGTCCGTCACCCGCGGCGACGCGGGCGCCGGCGGGCGATCAGGCCTCGGCGGTCTCGAGCACCGTGCCGGCCGGATCGAGGCAGACGGCGACGAGCTTGCCGCCATAGCCGCAGCCGGCATCGATCGACACGGTGAAGGGCGTCTCGACCAGACCGGCGCGTTGCACGTCATGGCCGCGCACGATGCGCTTGAACCCCTCGTAGGGCTCGCCGATGCGCGCGAAGGCGGCGCCCGCCCACCAGAAGCTGTCGCTCTGGGCGCCGAGCGGGCGCGACACGTCGATGCCGGCATGGACGAACAGCAGGCCCTGGTCGTCGGTGAAGGCGGCGCGGCGCAGCCCGCTCAAGAACGGCTGGTGCCCCGGGCATGCCGCGAGCGCGGCGCGCAGGCCGCTGGTCCAGCGCGTCATCGCGACCGGACCTTCGCGCGCGACCTCGGCGGCGCGCCGCGTGTCGCCGCCATAGGCCTGCAGGGTCGCGGCGGTGCCGTGGTCGAGCAGCCAGCGCAAGACCTCCGACGGATTGGGCGCGAACTGCAGCTGCAGGAGCTTGCTCCACATCTCCTCCTGCGCGCCGCGCAGGAAGGCGACGTCGGCGACGAACGCGCGCGGCCGCGCCAGGAGCCAGCGGCGGAACTCGATCAGCTCGTCGATCACCGGGCCGACCGCCGGCCCGACGCCCATGTAGTTGCCGAGATAGACCACGCGATCGGTCGCGCGGATGCGCGTCGACAGCTGGTCGTGGAGCGCCGTCAGACGCTCGACGTCACCGTGGATGGAGGCGATCGCCCAGATACGCTCGCAGCGGCGGAGCAGCGCGAACTTCTCGCTGTCCGGCTGCCGCATCAGGCGGCCTGGAGCAGCTCCTCGAGCTTCTTGGTTGCGGTCGCCTCGTCGATCTTCTCGACCGCGGCGAACTCGCGCACCAGCCGGTCCATCGCGGCCTGGAAGATCTGCCGCTCGCTGTAGGACTGGTCGGCCTGGCCGGCATTCCGGTAGAGGTCGCGCACGACCTCGGCGATCGACGCCGGGTCGCCCGAATTGATCTTGGCCTCGTACTCCTGGGCGCGGCGGCTCCACATGGTGCGCTTGGCGCGCGTGCGGCCGCGCAGCTTGGCGAGCGCCGCCTTCATCTCGGACGGGGTGCTGAGCCGGCGCAGGCCCGCCGAGCGCGCCTTGCCGATCGGCAGGCGGAGCGTCATGCGGTCCTTCTCGAACGAGATGACGAACACCTTGAGGTCGTACCCGGCGATCTGCTGGGTCTCCAGGCTCGTGATCTTGCCCACCCCGTGGGAGGGGTACACCACGAAGTCACCCGTCAGGAAATCGTTATTATCCTTAGGCATTGCATACCCATCCAAAGTGCACGCAGCCGTGCCGAACCGTAGAGACAAAACGATCCTGGCTTCCGGCGCGCGGGGTCATGCCAGGCGTTCCATCTATATTGATCTGCTGACGCGCCGGCAGGGCCTTTTGGGCGGACGGCGGCGTCCAAACCGCATGGTCAGTATGTACCACATTCGGCCCCAAAAAGGTAGCCGAATCACCCGTTGCGCGCCCCTGCGCAGGGTGCATGGCTGCTGTGCGAGCCGGCTCCTCAACCCTTAGTGGCAATGTGGCTCAAATACCTACTACCGCTCGTCCCGGTCGCACCGTCGGGTGTCGTCAGCCCTTTTTCTTCCCCGGATTGGCGCTGAAGTGCTCGGCGAACTTGTCCTTCTTGTCCTTCCAGTCGTCGGCGTCGGCCGGCGGCTCGCCCTTGCGCGTGATGTTGGGCCACTGCCCCGAATAGTCGCGGTTGAGCGACAGCCACTTCTCGGCCTGGCCATCGCTGTCCGGCACGATCGCCTCGACCGGACACTCGGGCTCGCACACGCCGCAGTCGATGCACTCGTCGGGGTGGATGACCAGCATGTTCTCGCCCTCGTAGAAGCAATCCACGGGGCAGACCTCGACGCAGTCCATATATTTGCACTTGATGCAGTTTTCGGTCACCACGTACGTCATGCCACCGTCTCCTGTGCCGTCTCGCCCCCGGGCGGCGTGTCGTCTAGCACCGCGCGAGCCGACGGGGAAGCCGCGACTTGGGGGCGCGTCGGTTCGGGGCGTGTCGCTGGGGCCTGATCGCCGTCAGCCGCGTTCGCTCGGGTCGGTTCGGCCGAGCCGCGCCAGCACCCGCTTGCGCGCAGCCCCCCGGTCGCGATCGTCGACGTATAGTAGTCCGCCGATGCGGCGGAGCAAGTTCGCTTCGTAGGCGCTGACCACGCCGTCGGCGTAGACCACCGCCCATAGCATCTCGATCAGCTCGATGCGCTCGGCCTCGGAGAAGCGCTGATTGATCGTGTGGGCGAAGCCCTGGAGCTCGACCGAGCGGTCGTTCTCGCCGGCGCCCAATGTCATCAGCTCGGCGGCGTCGGCGGGATCGAGCCCGAAGCGCTCGCCCAGGAGGGCGACGATGGTGTCGCGCTCGGCCGGATCGAACTGGCCGTCGACCCGGGCCGCCTCGATCAGCAGCGCGGCGGCCGCCACCTCGACGTCGCCGCGCTGCCAGTGCGCCACCGGCGGCGGCGCCTCGCCCATCAGCAATGATCGGAGCTGCTCCAGCATGCCGGACCGAATCTAGGCCTGGCCGGGAATCGGGTTAAGGTCCTCGTAGAGCCCGCGCGCTTCCGCCGCGGGACCGCGCCGCGCGGCGAGCGCCAGCACCTTGACGACGCGGATGTGGCGGCCGAGCGGAAACGTCAGCACGTCGCCGATCCGCACCGTGACGTGCGCCTTGGTGATCACCCGGCCGCTCATGCGGATCTTGCCTTCGGCGCACAGCGCGGCGGCGCCGCTGCGCGACTTGAAGAAGCGCGCCGACCACAGCCACTTGTCGAGCCGTTGCCCGCCGTCCTTCGCGTCGGCGCGCGCTGCCGTCTCGACGCTGTCGCTCGCCCAGCTCATCGGCGCGCCAGCTGATGCTCCTTGAGCTTGGCGAACGGCGAGTCGGCGGGATCGCGCGGCGCGCCGTCCGGCCGCTCGGCCCGGCGCCGCCGGCGCGCGCCGACCGTGACCTCGGCCTCGCCCGCGCGTACCCGATAGCCGAGCGCCTGGATCACGCCGGCGAGCTCATGCGCCTTGCAGCCGAGCATCGCGCCGAGCGTCGCCGGCGGCACGTACGGCCCCGCCTTGGCGAGCGCGCGCACCTGCTGGGCGAAGCGCTCGAGCGCATCGGGCCGCACCGCGCGACCGTCGAGCAGGCGCCAGCCGGCGGCCTCGTAGAGCGCCACCGGCAGCGCGCGATCGCGCGGCTGCGACGGCCGCGCCGGATCGGCGAGCCGCGGCGGCTTGAGGCCGTGCGCGACCGCGTGCAGCAGCGCGCGCAGCCGCATCGCCGCCGGCGTCAGCAGCGGCTTCACGTAGACGCACTCGACGCCGATGCGCACGCCGAGGCTGCCGAGCCGCTTGCGGTCGGCCGCCGACAGCGAGCCGAGCTGGGCCTCGACGGCGGCGCGCGGCAAGGTGCCGAGCG
>DATJNS010000104.1:0-8331 GCA_035507915.1 Candidatus Sulfotelmatobacter sp. | reverse complement strand
GGCGTTCGAGCCGCATGTCGGGCTCGGCAAGTTCCTCTTCGGCACGCGCCCGTCGCTTGCCGACTTCGCGTGGTACGGGCAGCTCGCCCAGATGGCCTGCGATCCGACGCCGATGCGGATCATGCGCGAGCGCGCGCCGTTCACCGACATCTGGGCACGTCGGCTCGATGACGCGTCGGGCGTCGAGGGCGACTGGGACATGTCGCAGCGGGGCGTCGGTCCTTGGGTGCGGGATCTGTTGCAGCTCGCCGGGGATTTCTATCTGCCGTTCCTGCGCGCGAACGCGGCGGCTTACGATGCCGGCCGGGCCCGGCTCGAGCTGCAGGCGCTCGGCCACACCTACGTGCTACAGCCGTTCAAATACCAAGTGAAATGTCTGCGGCAGCTCGAGACGCGGTTCCGTGCGCTGTCCGTGGGCGACATCACGCCGATCGAGCCGGCGCTTCGCCAGACCGGATGCTGGCAGGCGCTCGCCGGCTAGCGCGCGTCCACGCGCCGGCTGCGGATCGGCGCGGCGATCAGGCTGCCGAGAATCAGCGAAGCGCCGCCGACCAGGAGCGCGAGCGAGAAGCTGCCGGTCGCCGTGCGGACGTAGCCGAAGAAATAGGGGCCGACGGTGCCGCCGAGATTGCCGGCGCCGTTGATCAGGCCGATGCCGACGCCGGCGACCGCGGGCGGCAGGATCTCGCTCGGCAAGGTCCAGAACGGCCCGAAGCGACCGAGGAACGCACCGACCGCCAAGGTCAGGCAGATCAGGATCGCGGCCGTGCTGCCTTGCGGTGCCAGGCTCGCCAGGATCAGGAACGCGCCGGAGGCCGCGGTCGCCGTGATCATGTGCCACTTGCGCTCCTGCACGCGGTCCGACCGCCACGCCACCAGGATCATCATGAGGGCGCCGACGACGTAGGGGATCGCGCTGAGGAAGCCGACGGTGACGATCGAGAGGCCGGTCTCCTTGAGCACGCTGGGCAGCCAGAAATTGACGCCCCACTCGGCCATGAGGGCACCGAAATTGTAGACCGCGAGCAGCAGCACCGCCGGGTGCCACAAGGTCGCGATCCAGTGGCCGCGCGGCGTCCCGGCGAGGGTGCGCTCGGCCTCGAGCGCCGCAACCAGGCGGTCGCGCTCGGCGGCGGGCAGCCAGCGCGCGTTCTCCGGCCGGTCGGCGACCGCCCAGCACCAGACGAGACCCCACAGCAAGGCCGGCAGCGCCTCGACGAGGAACATGTCGCGCCAATCGAAATACGCCAGCACCAGTCCCGAGATCGGGTTGGCGATGACCGGGGCGATCGCGAGGCTCAGCAGGAACATCGTGTTGGCGCGCGCCCGCTCGGCGCGGGTGAACCACGCGCGGATCAGTACGATGGTGCCGGTCAGCACACCGCCTTCGCTCAAGCCGAGCGCGAAGCGGTTGGCGATCAGCTGGCCTTCGGTGTGCACGAACGCGGTCGACAGCGCGGCGCCGCTCCACAGCACGAGCTGGATGAGGATCGTCCACTTGGCGCTCCACACGCCGGCCAGCCGCCCCGCCGGAATCTGCAGGACGATGTAACCCCAGAAGAAGAAGCCGATCGCGAAGCCGATGTCGGCACCGCTGAGGCCGAGCTCGGAGCGCATCGCCGGCGTCGCCATCGCGATGTTGACCCGGTCGATGTACGACAGCACGTACATCACGAAGGCGACGCCCAGGATGCGTAGCCACCGGCTGCGGCGCAGCGCCGCCATCAATTGTAGACCGGGTTGGTCCCGGGAGTCGGCGAGTATCCGAAGCTTCCGTGCGCGAGGATCTTCTCGCGGCCGCCGAACGCCGCGATGCGCGCGGCCTGGTCGGCGCGCGCCAGCGCGTCGGCCTTCTCGGGATCGACGACCCGGCGCAGCGCGGCCTCGCACGCGCCGATCGCCTCGCGATGACCGGGGTCTTGGCCGAGATCGCGCCGCTCCTGCGGATCGGCCGCGAGATCGAAGAGCTGGGGCGGCATGCCGACATAGTGGACGTACTTGAAGCGGCCGTGGCGGATCAGGAAGGCGCCGGTCGCGGCGCCCGCCGCGTGGTACTCGGAGAGGATCGTGCGCTGCGGCGCCGTGCCTTGCGCGATGTCGAGCAGCGAGGCGCCCGGCAGGTCGCGATCCTGGGCATGCATGGGCAACCCGGCGCCCGCGACGATGGTGGGAAAGCAGTCGACCAGCGACACTGGCTCGCGGCAGACGGCGCCGCGCGGCACGTCGGGGCCGGCGAGGATCATCGGGATTCCGGCCGACTCCTCGTACATCGTCGACTTGCCCCACAGCCCCCGCGTGCCGAGATTGTCGCCGTGATCGCTCGAGTAGAGCACCCGCGTGCGGTCCGCCAGGCCGGTCGCCGCGAGCGTGTCGAGCAGCTTGCCGACATTGTGATCGACGAAGCTCACCATGCCGAAATAGGCCGCGATGGCACGCCGTCGCTTGGCCTCGTCGAACCCCTTGTCGTAGATCATGCACTCGCGGATGCCGACGATGTAGGGATGGTCCGGGCGCTCGCGCGGCGCGTACATTGCGGGCTCCGGCACCTGGTCCTCGGGATAGAGGCCGTACCATTCGGGCCGGGCGATCAGCGGGAAGTGCGGACAGACCAGCGAGACGAACAGCGTCCAGGGCTTGTCGCCCGCCTTGTCGGCGCGTGCCTTCAGCCAGTCGATCGCGGCCGCCGTGATCTTGTCGTCGTACTCCTGGTAGCTTGAGTTGCCGCAGCCGGCGTCGGCGGCGAGCCGCAGGGCGGCTTTGCGCACCGGCAGCGGGTCGCGCAACCAGCCGAGCGGGTCGCCGATGCCGCCGACCACGTGCAGGGGCATGACCTCCTCGCTGAAGCCGTTGTCGTCGTCGGCGCTGCGGAAGTGCAGCTTGCCGATCGAGGTCGCCTCGTGCCCGGCCTGCTTCAGGCGATGGCCCCAGCTCGGCACGCTGCCGTCATAGGGAATGCCGTTGTCCCAGAAGCGGATCTGATGGACGTAGCGGCCGGTCGCCAGCGCGGCGCGCGACGGCACGCAGATCGGCGAGTTGCAATAGGCGTCGGCGAACCGCACGCCGCCGGCGGCCAGCCGGTCGAGGTTGGGCGTCTTGATCATCGGATGGCCGGCGCAGCCGAGCACGCGTGGGTTGTGCTCGTCGGACAGGATGAAGAGCATGTTGGCGGGTCTGGGCACGCCTTTCCTCCCCGGCGCGGTGTCGGTGGATCGTGATAGCCGTTCCGTGCCGGCGCGGCAACTTGCGCTCGCGCCGCCGCAGGCTCCGGCTAGCAGACTCGGGCCGGCTCGCCGATACTGGGGCAGGCCACAGCCGGGGGAAGCTGCCGATGTCGAGCACGCGAGTCGCAGACGGCGCCGTCACGCTGGAGCTGATGCGCGCGATCTCCGCGGCGTTCAACAGCCGCGACGTCGACCGTATCGTCGCCTTCTTCGCCGAGGATGCGACCTTCTACCTGGCGCGCGGACCGGAGCCGGTCGGACGAACCTTACAAGGCCGCGAGACGATCCGTCGGGCGCTGGCCGATCGGTTCAAGCAGATCCCCGACATGCGTTGGGAGCACAAGGAGTACGTGCTGGCGGGCGACCGCGCGATCTCGGTCTGGACCGTGACGGGCAAGGGCGCCGACGGCGAGACATTGAACTACCAGGGCTGCGACATCTACACGTTCCGCGACGGCAAGATTCTCGCCAAGGACACCTACTGGAAGATCGTCGAGCGCAAGGATCGGCTGTAGGCGGCGTCGCGCCCGCCCGCCCATCGGCCGCGTCATGACCGCTCCCGAGGCCGCGCCCGAAACCGCCGCCGCTCCCGGGGTTGCGCGGCAGCCCGCGCAGCCCAGCGTTCTGGTCGCCGTGGTGGTCGCTTTCGCGTTCTTCATGGAGAACCTCGACCAGACGGTGCTGGCAACCGCCATCCCGAAGATCGCCGAGAGTTTCGGCGAGCCGCCGCTGCTGCTCAGCCTGGCCATCACGAGCTATCTCGTGAGCCTCGCGGTGTTCATGCCGATCAGCGGCTGGATCGCCGACCGTTACGGCACATGTACGGTGTTCTGTACGGCGATCGGCGTCTTCACCGTGGGCTCGGCGCTCAGCGGCGCGTCGACCGGGCTCGCCATGCTGATCGCGACCCGGGTGCTGCAAGGCCTTGGCGGCGCCATGATGACGCCGGTCGGTCGGCTGATCCTGCTCCGCACCTTTCCGCGCGATCGCCTGGTCAGCGCGATGATGTACATGTCGCTGCCGGCGATGATCGGACCGAGCCTGGGGCCGGTGATCGGCGGCTTCTTTGCGACCTACGCCTCGTGGCGCTGGATCTTCTACATCAACATCCCGATCGGGGTGCTCGGCATCCTGTTCGCCCGGCGTTTCATCCAGAATTTCCGCGAGACCACGTCCGCGGGCTTCGATTTCGCGGGTTTCGCGATGTGCGGTCTCGGCTTGGCGGCGCTGCAGATCTCCCTTCAGGTGTTGGGGCGGACGGTGGGGCACGTCGGGATCGCGATCGGGCTGTTCCTCGGCGCGGTCGTGCTGCTCGCGTTCTATGTGCGCCATGCCTATCGGACCGAGTATCCCGCGGTCGACCTCGCGGTGTTGCGTGTGCGCACCTTCCGCATCGGCGTGCTGAGCGGCAGCGTGTGCCGCATCGGCATCAACGCCGCGCCGTTCCTGCTGCCACTGATGTTCCAGCTCGGGTTCGGACTCAGCCCGATGCAGTCGGGATCGCTCACGTTCGTGTCGACCGTGGGCGCCATGATCATGCGGCCGACCGGGCGGGTGCTGCTGCGCACCTTCGGCTTCCGGCGCTTGCTCATCGGCAACCTGCTGCTCGCGGCGGCCTCGACCGCGGGACTGGCGCTGTTTCGCGCCGACACGCCGCACTGGTTCGTGCTGGCCTATCTGTTGGTGTTCGGGTTCCTGCGCTCGACCCAGTATCTCTGCATCAACACGTTGAGCTATGCCGAGGTGCCGCCGGGCCTGGTCAGCCGCGCCACCAGCATCGGCGGCATCGCCCAGCAGATGTCGCAGAGCTTCGGCGTCGCCATCGCGGCGTCGCTGCTGGCCGTGGTGGCCGGCCACGACGGCCCGATCGTCGCCGAGGATTTCCCGCCGGCTTTCGTGATCGTCGCCCTGATCGCCCTCAGCTCGCTGGTCGGGTTCGTGCGGGTGCGGCCGACCGACGGGCAGGAGGTCAGCGGCTACCGGCCGAAAGGCTAGGCCGCAGGAGCCGCGCTACGCTGCCAGGCCACCGACCGCGTCGCGGTACCGCTTTAACGCGTCGAGATGGTCGGCCATGGTGCGGCCCTTGATGCGCTTGTGGTGGTAGCGCCCGAAGGTGGTGTTGAGCGTCACGTGGGTGACGCCCAGATCCTGCCAGCCCTTGACCTCGTCGCGCCAGGCGGTCGCGTCGCCGACCGCGGTCGAGGTCCACACCTCGATGCCGATGCTCGCCGGGTCGCGGCCGGCCTGTTTGGCGAGGCTGCGCAGCTTGGTGAACGCGGCGCGCGCCTCGTCGCCCAGCGGGTGGGCGAGCATGATCCAGCCGTCGCCCCACTGGGCGATGCGCTGCAGGGTCACGTCCTCGTGGCCGCCGAACCACAGCGGGATCGAGCGGCCCGGCGGCAGCGGATTGATGCCGGCGTCGTCGACCGTGTGCCACGTGCCCTTGAAGCTGACGTGCGGATCGGCCCACAGCGCCTTCATGACCTTGACCTGCTCCACCGAGCGCTTGCCGCGGTTGGAGAAGTCCTCGTTGAGGCCGGTGAACTCGACTGCGTTCCAGCCGACCCCGATGCCGAGCCGGAAGCGGCCCTTCGACAGCACGTCGAGGCATGCCGCCTGCTTGGCGACCAGCACGGTCTGGCGCTGCGGCAGGATCAGGATTTGCGTCGAGAAGCCGATCTTGGTCGTGCAGGCCGCCAGGTAGCTGAACAGCACGAACGGATCGTGGAACCAGTCCTTCGAGTTGTTGCGCTGGGCGAACTCGGGGCGCTTGGCCGCATCGACGCCAAGCACGTGGTCGGCCGCGGCCAAGTGGTGATAACCGAGATTCTCGGCGGCCTGGGCGAACTCCCGCACCGTCTCGGGCTCGCCGCCGACATCGACAAAGGGCACCATCACGCCGAGCTTCATGGGGGTCTCCCGAGAATCGCTGGTGAGACGACGATGCTACGGCATCGCGCCGCGAAATCGAATAGCGTGGGCGCTGCGGAGGAACCCTCATGGCCGACCAGACGCCCCCCAAACCGCACCGGATCGACACCCACCACCACTATTTCCCGCCGGCCTATCTCGAGCCGCTGGCGGCGTGGGGCCAACGCGTCGGCTTCGGCGGGTTGCGCGGGCCGCACCGCGACTGGTCGATCGCGCGCGGCCTCGACGAGCTCGACCGCAACGGCGTCGCGACCGCCGTGCTGTCGATCTCGACCCCGGGCGTGTGGTTCGGCGAACCCGCCGAGGCGCGGCGCATGGCGCGCGTCTGCAACGAGTTCGCCGCACGCATGATCGCCGATCACCCGGGCCGCTTCGGCCTGTTCGCCGCCATGCCGATGCCCGACGTCGACGGCACCCTCGCCGAGATCGCCTACGCGCTCGACATCCTCAAGGCCGACGGCATCGGCCTGATGACCAGCTACGGCGACAAGTGGCCGGGCGACCCTATGTTCAAGCCGGTGTTCGAGGAGCTCGAGCGTCGCAAGGCGGTGGTCTATTTCCACCCGCTGGCACCCGACTGCTGCGGCTTCACGGTGCCGGGCGTGTCGGGGTCGCCGCTCGAATATCCCTACGACACCGGGCGCGCCGCGCTCAGCCTGCTGGTCAACGGCACCTTCGCGCGCTGCCGCAACATCAAATGGCTGTTCTCGCACGCCGGTGGGCCGCTGCCCGCGCTCGCCGGACGTATCGCCAACGTGGTGCGCGCGCGCCCCGATGCCGCAGAGATCGCGCCCGACGGCGTCGACTGCGAGCTGCAGCGGCTCTATTACGACACCGCCAACGCGGCCTTCGCGCCCGCCATGGCGGCTCTGATGGCGCTGGTCGAGACCTCGCAGATCGTGTTCGGCAGCGACTATCCCTATTTCACGGTCGGCGAGAACGTGGCCGCGCTCGCGACCATCCGGCTCAGCGAGGCCGAGCGCCGGGCGATCGAGCGCGACAACGCGCTGCGTCTCCTGCCGCGGTTGGGGCGGTGAGCCCGACGTCGTGACCGACGCGCCCGACACGGTGTTGCTCGCGCGCGCGCTGGACGCGCAGCGCGCCGGCCGGTCGGACGAAGCCGTCGCGCTGTGCCGGCAGGTGCTGGCGAGCGACGCACGGCACGCCCACGCCTCGCTGTTGCTCGGCCTGATTCTCGGGCGCACGGACCCGGACGCCGGCGCGCCGCTGCTGGCGACCGATCTGGACGCGTTTCCCGACGACCCGGTCGCCGCCTGCAATCTCGGCATGCTGCGCGACCGGCAGGGCCGGCCGGAGGCCGCGCTCGCGTTGTTCGACCGCGCGCTCGTGCACAAGCCCGATCTGGCAGCCGCGCAGCACGGCCGTGGCCTGGCGCTGCATCGCCTCGGGCGCCTCGACGCCGCCGCGTCGGCCTTCGAGCGCGCGCTCGCGCTCGGTGCCATCGACGCCGTGACGCGCAACAATTTTGGCGACTTGCGGCGATCGCAGGGCCGGCTCGACGCCGCGCTCGCCGAGTTCGACGCCGCGCTCGCGGCCGATCCGGGCCTCGCCATGGCGCACGTCAACCGCGGCATCGCGCTCGCCAAGCTCGGCCGACCGGCCGATGCGATCGCGAGCTTCCGGCGCGCGCTGGCGCTCGAGCCCGACCTGGTCGCCGCCCATCTCGAGCTCGCCGAGGCGCTCGAGGCCGTGCGCCTGCCCGACGAAGCGCGCCGACATCGCACGATTGCCTATCGACGGCAACCCGTCATCGTCGAGGCGCGCACGGGCGCCGCGCCCGAGGCAACCGTGCTCGCGCTGTGCAGCGCCGACCGACGCGACGTGTCGACCCGCTTCCTGCTCGACGCGCGGCATTTCGCCAAGGTGCACCTCTTTCTCGTGCGTCCCGAGGATGGCGGGCCGCATCCCGCTGCGGCGCTCGACGACCTGCCGCGCATCGATCTCGTGTTCAACACGATCGCGGACGCCGATCTCGGCGCGCCGTATTTCGCCGAGGTCGCGACGCTCGCGGCGCGTCTGCAGCGGCCGCTGCTCAACCCGCCCGACCGTGTGCCGGCGACTCGGCGCGATCGGCTTGCCGCCACGCTCGCCGGCATCCCGGGTTTGCTCGTGCCGACGACGCGGCGCCTCGATCGCGCGGCGCTCGACGCGCTGGTGC
>DATJNS010000103.1:0-5557 GCA_035507915.1 Candidatus Sulfotelmatobacter sp. | reverse complement strand
TCGTGCACGACCTCCTCGGGCAAGGGCCGCACGGTGTCGGGATCGAACACCGTGATGTCGGCCACCATCCCGGGGCGCAGCAGGCCGCGATCGTAGAGGCCGAACGCCGAGGCCGACTCGAAGGTCAGCCGCCGCACCGCGCGCTCGAGCGACATGATGTGCTTCTCGCGCACCCACTCGCCGAGCAACCGTGTCGAGTAGCCGTAGCCGCCGTGGAACTGCACGTGGGCGCCACCGTCCGACAGGCCGACCACGGCGTTCGGGCAGTTCAGGATCTCGGCGACCGCCGCGTCGTCGACATTGAGCTCGCCCGACATCAGCGCGGTGTCGAGATTCTCCTCGACCACGAGGTCGAGGAAGGCGTCGATGATGCCCTTGCCCTGCGCCTCGGCGATCTGGCGGATCGACTTGCCGATGAGCCCCGCGTTCTTGGCCAGCGCCGGCTTCTCGACCCACATGTAGTCGTACCAGTTGCGCCCGAACGGCATGCCGGGGATCTCGGCCTTGAACTCGATGACCTCCTCGTGGAGCTTGCGGCGCACCGCGGGATCGCGATAGGCGGCGAGCTTCTCGGCGTCGGACGCCAGCAGGATCGGGTGCCAGGTCGGCGTGCCGCGGAACACCTGGCAGTTCCGCATGGTGAAATGCTGCGTCGTGCGGTTGGGCGTGCACAGAGGATAGGCCCGGATGCCCTTGCGCGTGGTCTCCTCGAGCCGCGCCATGTGCTGCTTCCACTGCTCGGGCTTGCGCACCGAGTGCCCGAGATTGTTGTACAGCACGGTGCGGCCGGTCGCCTCGGACAGCCGGCTCATCAGGCCGTTCTTCATCTCGGCGTCGCGGCCGCCGCCGCTCTGGATCACGCCGGTGCCGAGCTCGCGCAGCACGTCGCCGAGCGCGAAGAGCTCGTCCTCCGACGCCCACAGCGCCGGGATGTGCACGCCCTGCGGATCGTAGTGGCCCTGGTTGCGCGACACCGACAAGCCGAGCGCGCCGGCCTCCATGCCGTCGCGCACGACCTTCTGCATCGCCTTGAGCTCGTCGGCGTTGGCCTCGCGCTCCTGGCAGGCCGCGCCCATCACGTAGTGGCGCACGGTCGAGTGGCCGATCAGGGTGCCGACGTTGACGCCCAACCGGCGGTCGAGCTTGTCCATGTATTGCGGGATGGTCTCCCAGTCGAAGTCGATGGTGCGCAGCACCTCCATCGGGATGGCTTCGACGTAGGACAGGAACTCGGCGACGCGCTCGGCGGCGCCGGGCTTGAGCGGCGCCAGCGCCAGCGAGCAGTTGCCGATCACCACGCTGGTCGCGCCGTGATCGCACGAGTACGAGCACAGCGGATCCCAGGTCACCTGGGCATCGTAGTGGCAGTGATTGTCGATGAAGCCGGGGGAGATCACGCAGCCGTCGGCGTCGACCGTCTTCGCCGCCGGGCCCGACAGCTTGCCCATCTCGACGATCTTGCCGCCCTTGACCCCGACGTCGCCGCGAAACGCCGGCATGCCGGAACCGTCGATGATCCGGCCGTTGCGGATCAGCACGTCGTACGCCATCGCCCGCTCCTCCCATTGGCTGGATTGATTGGCGTCAACCCTAGCACGAGCACGCGGGAGACGAAACGGAACGGGCGCGGCTCGCGCCGCGCCCGTCGACGTCGGAACCTGGATCTTGACGGTTACGAGGGCATCTGGCCCATGAAGTCGCGCTTGCCGATGCCGACGCCGACGCCGCGCAGGATGTTGTAGGCGGTCGTCAGGTGGAAGAAGAAGTTCGGCACCGCAAAGTGATAGAGGTAGTTCTGCGCCTTGAACTGGCGCGGCTGGCCGCCGACCGTGACGGTGATCTCGGCGTTCTCGCGGCCGTCGAGCTGCGCCGGCTTCAGGCCCTTCAGGAACTCGATGGTCTTGTCGACGCGGCCCTTCATCTCGGCGAAGCTGTTGTCGATCTCGGGCAGCTTCGGCACCTCGACGCCGGCGGCGCGGCCGGCGCCGAAGGCATGCTCGCTCGCCTGGCGCACTTGGCGCGCAAGCGTGAACATGTCGGG
Organism: Candidatus Sulfotelmatobacter sp.; assembly: GCA_035507915.1. Taxonomy (GTDB): domain Bacteria; phylum Pseudomonadota; class Alphaproteobacteria; order Elsterales; family Elsteraceae; genus JACQAI01. The sequence goes on along the minus strand of DATJNS010000103.1, from coordinate 3,516 downwards.
GGTGAGCCGCCAGTTGAGCAGCACGGCGGCATCGACCTTGTGCTCGGTCGCGTAGGCTTCGCCCTTCTCGATCACGCCCTTGAGGCCGCCGAGCAGCTGCAGGAACACGGGCACCGAGCCCTGGTACATGCTGAGTGACATGGAACGGTCCTCCTGGTGAAAGCGAGGCCCACATTAGCGGCACGCTCGGGGGGCTGCACAAGCGAAAAGGCGCGGACGCGGCGGCGCGCCGCGTCTCATGCCGCCAGGAAGCGCTCGATGGTGTCGATGACGACGGCGCGGCGCCGGGCGAGCGCGTCGCGCGACGTCATGTCGTGCGCGAAGATGCGCGAGAAGGTCGCGCGGTTCGACACGTTGAAGAAGGACAGCGCGCTGATCGACATGTGGATGTCGATCGGCTCGAGCCCGGCGCGGAACACGCCGGCCGCGACGCCGCGCCGGTAGAGCGCGCGGATGGCGTCGATCGCCTTGACGTTGACGTCCTGGATCGCGCGCGACCGCGCGAGGTGCGCGCCGTCGTGGATGTTCTCGACCATGACGAGGCGGATGAAGTCCGGATTGGCGTTCTGGTAGTCGAACGTGAAGCCGACCAGGCGGCGCAGCGCCTCGCGCGGCGGCAGGTGGTCGAGATCGAGCGCGGCCTCGATGGTGCGGATGCGCCGGTAGGCCTCCTCGAGGACGGCGACGAACAGGCCCTCCTTGTCGGTGAAGTAGTAATAGATCATCCGCTTGCTGGTGTCGGTGCGCGCGGCGATCTCGTCGATGCGCGCGCCGCTGTAGCCCTTGGCCGCGAACTCCTCGGTCGCAATTTCGAGGATGTTGCGGCGCGTCGCGTCCGCCTCGGCGGCGCGCGGCCGGCCGGCGCGGTCGGTCGCTGCCTCCGGTGTCGCGGTTCCTGTCATGCGGCGCCTGCGGTTGACTTAACTAACTAGTTCGTACATTATCGATCCCGGCATGACAAGCCCGAACCGCGATCGTCTCGACAGCGAACGACGCGTCCTGGTCGGCCTGATCGGCGCGGCCATCCAGGCCTCGCGCTCGCCGGCGCTGCACGAGCGCGAAGCCGCCGAGCAGGGCCTCACCTGCCTCTATCAGCTGATCGACCTCGAGCGCCACGGGCTCGGGCCGGATGCGCTCGACGACCTGCTGACCGCCGCCCAGCGCATGGGCTTCCGCGGCGTCAACGTCACGCACCCGTGCAAGCAAGCCGTGATCGCGCATCTCGACGCCCTGTCCGACGAGGCGCGCGCGCTCGGCGCCGTCAACACCGTGCTGTTCGAGGACGGTCGCCGCGTCGGACACAACACCGACTCATACGGGTTCGCCGAAAGTTTTCGGCGCTTCATGCCGGATGCGCCGCGCGACCGCGTCGTGCAGCTCGGCGCCGGCGGCGCCGGTGCGGCGGTCGCCGCGGCGGCGTTGGCGCTGGGTGTCGGCGTCCTCGCGCTCGCCGATCCCGACGCCGCCAAGCTGCAGGCGCTCGTCGACCAGCTCAACCGACGCTTCGGCGCCGGCCGCGCCCGCGTCGTCGACGACCTCGCCGCGGCGGTTCGCGCCGCCGACGGCCTGATCAACGCCACGCCGATTGGGATGGCCAACCATCCCGGCCTGCCGCTGCCGCAGAACCTGCTGCGACGGAACCTCTGGGTCGCCGACATCGTCTACTTCCCGCTCGAGACCGCGCTGTTGCGCACGGCCCGCGCGCTCGGCGCGCGCACCCTCGCCGGCGGCGGCATGGCGGTGTTCCAGGCCGCCCAGGCGTTCCGCCTGTTCACCGGGCGCCGCGCCGACGCCGATCGAATGTTGCGCCATTTCGAGTCCATGTAGGGAGGCCCGCTTCCATGCAGACGGCGATCGCCACGGTCTCGCTCAGCGGCGCGCTCGACGAGAAGCTCGCCGCCATCGCGGCGGCCCAGTTCACGGGCGTCGAGATCTTCGAGAACGACCTGCTGTCGTTCAATGGCACGCCGGCCGACGTGCGCCGCATGATCGAGGATCTCGGGCTTCGCCTGGTGACGTTCCAGCCGTTCCGCGACTTCGAGGGCATGACGGGCGTGCAGCGCGAGCGCGGCTTCGCGCGTGCCGAGCGCAAGTTCGACCTGATGCAGCAGCTCGGCTGCGACCTCCTGCTGATCTGCAGCAACGTCTCGTCCGACTCGATGGGCGGCATCGACCGCGCCGCGGAGGATTTCCGCGCGCTCGGCGAACGCGCCCAGCGCCGCGGCCTGCGCGTCGCCTTCGAGGCGCTCGCCTGGGGCCGGCACATCAACGACTATCGCGACTCCTGGGAGGTCGTGCGGCGCGCCGACCACCCGGCGATCGGCCTGGTGCTCGACAGCTTCCACATCCTGGCGCGCGGCACCGAGCTCGGCGCGATCCGGTCGATCCCGCGCGATCGCATCTTCCTCGTGCAGGTCGCCGACGCGCCCAAGCTCGACATGGACTACCTGTCGTGGAGCCGACATTTCCGCTGCCTGCCCGGCCAGGGCGATCTGGATCTCGCCGCCTTCATGGCGGCGCTGCAGGCCACCGGCTTCGACGGCCTGCTGTCGCTCGAGATCTTCAATGACCGCTTCCGCGCGGGCTCGGCGCGCAGCGTCGCGGTCGACGCCCAGCGGTCGATCCGCTTCATGGTCGACCAGCTGACCGTCGCGAGCGGCGCCGCCACGCCCGGCGTGCCGACCTTGCCCGCGCGCGCGACCTGTCGCGGCGTCGAGTTCGTCGAGTTCGCGGTCGACGAGGCGTCGGCGCCGCGCTTCGAGGCGCTGGTGCGCGGCCTCGGCTTCCGGCGCACCGGCGTGCACCGGTCCAAGGCGGTGACGCGCTGGAGCCAAGGCTCGATCAACCTCGTGCTCAACGCCGAGAAGGAGGGATTCGCGCACTCCTACAACATCGTGCACGGCGCCTCGGTGTGCGCGATCGCGCTGCAGGTCGACGACGCCGCGGCGGCGATGGACCGCGCGCAGCTCCTGCTCGACCAGCCGTTCCGCCAGGCGGTCGGCCCGGGCGAGCTCGAGATCCCGGCGCTGCGCGGGCTGGGCGGCAGTCTGATCTACTTCGTCGATCGCAACGGGCCGCTCGCCGACATCTGGTCGGTCGACTTCGAGCCGGTGATCGACCCGACTACGGCGCCCATCGGCCCGACCGCCGGTCTGACGCGGGTCGACCACATCTCGCAGTCGATGCACGACGAGGAGCTGTTGACCTGGCTGCTGTTCTACACCTCGCTGCTCGACGTGACGAAGAGCCCGGCCAACGAGGTGGTCGATCCGGGCGGCATCGTCCAGAGCCAGGTCGTGCAGAGCCGCGACGGCGCATTGCGCATCGTGCTCAACGCCTCGCAGAGCCAGCGCACCCTGGCAGCGCGTTTCCTGATCGAGTTCTTCGGCTCGGGCGTCCAGCACCTCGCCTTCGCGACCGACGACATCCACGCCACGGTCGCGCATCTGCGCGCCGCCGGCTTCGCGCTCCTGCCGATCCCCGAGAACTATTACGACGACCTCGAGGCGCGCACGG
>DATJNS010000102.1:0-13990 GCA_035507915.1 Candidatus Sulfotelmatobacter sp. | reverse complement strand
TACCTGCCGCGCGCATCCGGCGCCGGCGCGGCGGGCGCCGGGCTCGGCTGGCTGGCCGATCTCGACGCCAATCTCGAGCTCGCGGTCGATCGGCTGAACTTCGACACCGTGCCGCTCGACGGCGTGCACGCCGCCCTCACGCTCGAACGCGGCGCGCTGACCGTGCACGCGCTCACGGTCGCGAGCGCCTCCGGGCTGCAGGCGTCGCTGGGCGGCACCGTCCGGTGGGATCGCCAGCCGGGTGCGCTCGACCTCGCCGTGTCGGCGCAGGCGGACGATCCGTCACCGCTGCTCCAGCTGCTGGGCGACGACGCGGCGACCTCGGACGTCGGTCCGATCGCCGTGTCGCTGCGTGCGTCGGGGCCGCTCGATCACGTGCAGCTGGTGCTCGACGGTGGGCTGGCCGGCGGCACGCTGGGCGCGACGGGCGAGGCCGACCTGACGGCGCGTTCGCTCGACTTGAAGCTGACCATGGCCGATCTCGCGCTCGGACGCGCCCTGCCGACCGCGCTCGGCACGCATGCGCTCGACGGCGCGCTCGCCGGCACGCTGAATTTGTCGGCCGCGCTCGCCGTCGGCGGCCTCGCGTTGAACGCGCCGCCGGCGTCGCTGTCCGTCACCGGCGCGCTGCACGCGCATGACGTCGCGGTTTCAGGCTTCGACCTCGCGTCGCTCGCGTCGCTGCTGGCGCACACCGGCGCGCAGGGGGGCGACGCCGTCGCGCAAACCGTCGCGCAGGATCTGACGCGCGGCCGCAGCACGTTTGCGACGCTCGACGGTGGCTTCGCGCTTCAGGGCCCGCGCGCGACGACGGACAACACGACGTTGACGGGGGGTGACGGCACGGTCGGCGTGGGCGGCTCGCTCGACCTCGGTGCCGGCACGCTGGATATGACCCTGACGCTCCAACCCGCCGGCGATCCGACCGCGCCGCCGGCGACCGTGCGGCTCACCGGCGCGCTCGCGGCGCCGACGCGCGAGGTCGACGCGCGGGCGCTCGCCGACTTCCTCGCGGCGCGGCTCAAACCGTAGGGGGTCTAGGCGGCGGTCGAGGTCGCCGCGGCGCTGCCGCGCAGGCTCTCCTCGAGCAGGAAGACGCGGATCGCGCTCGAGAGGTTGCCCTGGCGCTGCGAGTCGATCCGCGTCACCAGGTCGTTGATCGTGACGCCGCGCCGGGCGGCGGCTTGCTTGAGCGCGTTCCAGAACGCGTGCTCGAGCGACACGCTCGTCTGGTGACCCGCGATCACCACCGAACGCTTGACGATGGCGCCCGTCTGGTTGGGCCTCTCGTTGGGGCTCTGGCTGCCTTGGGTCATCGATGGGGGGGTCATCGTTGGGGCCTCATCTCGGGTCTGCGAGGGAAACCGCGTTCGAGCCGCGCCCGCACCAGCTCGAGGAAGTCCAGGCGCTGCCGGGTCTCGAGCGTCTGGGCGAACGCGACCAAGTCGTGCATCTGTGCCCGCTGAAAGGCGAGCCGATTGGCGGTCAACGTGTTGATGTAGTCATCGAGCTGCGCCGTGTCGGGCTGCGGCTTCTCGATCTCGCGCCACAGATTGTCGATCACCGGGTGGTTGGCGCGGAACATCGTGTGCTGACGCTCGCGGGTGTGCTCGCGAAACGCCTGGAAGCGGTCGCGCTGCTCGGGATCGAAGTGCAGCTGATCCATGACGTAGCGCACGCGCGCCTGCTCGTTGGCCAGCAGCCGTTGGTCGAATGTCCGCTTGTAGTAGTAGCCGCCCAGGAAGAACACATTGAGGGTCACGGACAGCGCGAACAGGATCCAAGGAAGGCTGGCTCGCAGGCTCGGCAGGCGCTCAAAAAACCGCGCCATCACCGTCTCCCCCGTCCGTGCCGTAGATCAGGTCGCCGCCGACCGTGCTGGCGATCTCCTCGTGGCTGTCGACCGAGTCGTGGCCGACCATGAAGCCGGTCCAGCCGACCACGACGAGGCTCGCCGCGATGGCGGCCCAGGCCACCGTCTCGCGCCAGGTCCGCCGCGGCAGCGCGCCGGAGACCAGCGCGCGTGCCCGGCGGATCGTGTCGAGCGGCGCCGGTTCGGCCGCCGTGGCGGGTGCATCGATCAGGCACCACGCCTCGGGGTTGCGCGCCAGCCAAGCCTCGACCGGCTCGGCGGCGGCCTCGTCGAGCCGGCCATCCAGCCAGGCGGCCAGCAGCCCGGGGTCAGGCTCTGCCGCCGTGATGGGGGCAGGCGCCAACGCGACGGCGCGATAGCGCCGCCACAGGTCCTGCCCGTCTCGCTCAAGATCCGACATTTTTCGGTCCTCTCCCGATAATACGTGTGAGCTCGTTCACACATCCCCCTTCGGCCCATCGCCCCGGGCTTCCGGGGCGAAATGGCCGCGCAGCCGGGTCAACGCCTTGTGGTGCATGCTCCGAACGGTCTGGGGATCGATGCCGAGCGCCGTGCCGACCTCGGCGGGGTCCATGTCCTTGTCGTACAGCATGGTCAGGATCAACTCCTGGCGCGGCGACAGGAGCCCGGGCGGGATGCGCAGGCGGGTCGGCTCGTGGGCCGCCACCGCGACCGCGGTCTCGGGGGCGTCCTCGAGGGTGATCGACGGCGCCCGCCGGCGACGGACGGCGTCGAGCGCCACGCTGCGCGCCACCACGGTCAACCAGGTCGCCGGCGCGGCGCGGCTGGGGTCGTACTGCCCGAGCAGCCGGTAGTCGTCCTTGCACAGCCGCACGAACACGTCCTGGGCGAGGTCGGCGACCTCGTTCAGGTCGCGCCCGCTCTGCCGCAGCACGCCGGCCACCGCGGCGTGGATCAGGCCGGCGAAACGCGCGACGAAGGCGTCCCATGCCGGCTTGTCGCCGCGCCTCAGTCGCGCGATGTCGAGCGTACCCTCGTGGACCAAGACCGGCGGCTCCCAGGCAAGGTACGGGCGTACCGGGACGGGTATCCCCGGCCAGACGACAGGCGTCAGAAGACCGACGGCAGAGCGGTGATGGCTGCGTGCACGTCCGGTGCGCTCCGTCGTTTGTCCTCTGTCGTCTCGCGCCTGCCGCTCAGGCCGCCCCGATGAAGCCGCCGACCTGGCGGCGCCACATGCGCGAATAGGCGCCGCCGCGCGCCACCAGCTCGGCGTGGCTGCCTTGCTCGACGATGCGGCCGGCCTGCAGATAGATGATGCGGTCCATGCCCGTGATGGTCGACAGCCGGTGCGCGATCGCGATCACGGTGCGGCCCACCATCAGGTCCCACAGGGCTTCCTGGATCAGGTGCTCGGATTCCGAATCGAGCGACGAGGTCGCCTCGTCGAGGATCAGGATGCGGGCGTCCTTGAGCAGCGCGCGGGCGATCGCGATGCGCTGCTTCTCGCCGCCCGACAGCTTGATGCCCTGCTCGCCGACGATGGTGTCGTAACCGGTCGGCCGGCGCGCGATGAAGTCGTGGCTGTGCGCCCGCCGCGCCGCGGTCAGCAGCGCATCCTCGTCGGCGTCGAGCCGGCCGTAGCGGATGTTGGCGCCGACCGGGCGGTGGAACACGCCGGGCGCCTGGCTGACCTCGGCGATCGCGGCGTTCACCGAGTCCCAGGTGACGTGGGCGATGTCCTGGCCGTCGATCAGGATGCGGCCGGCGCTCGGCTCGAACTGGCGGCGCAGCAGCTTGACGAACGTGCTCTTGCCGCCGCCCGACGGGCCGACCAGCGCGACCTTCTCGCCGGCGCCGATATGCAGGGTCAGGCGATCGAACAGGGTGAGGCCGTCGGGATGCGCGAAGCTCACCGCCTCGACGTCGATGCGCCCCGCGGTCACCACCAGCGGGCGCGCGCCCGGCCGGTCGATGATCTCGTGCGGCTGGGTCACCAGCTCGATCGCCTCGGTCAACGTGCCCATGTTGTCGAAGAAGTCGAGCATGCGGTTCGACAGGTTCCAGACGTTCATCGCGATCAGGCCGGACAGCGAGAACACCAGGGTGAACGAGCCGAGATCGCCGCCATGGGCGAGCATGTCGCTGAGCGCGAACCAGCACAGCCCGGCGATCATCGACAGCACGGCGACCGACTGGAAGATCCGGATCACGGTCAGGAACCAGCGCAGCCTGACCGAGCGCGCGCGCTCGGTCTCGAGATACTCCTCGAGGAACCCGCGCTCGTGGCGCCAGCGCGCGAAGCTCCGGATCGTGTCGGCGTTGGCGATCGCGTCGATCAGCTTGCCCGAGCTCGTGCTGACCGACGCCGAAAACGCCTTGGACAAGCCGACGCAGCGATAGGCGAGCAGCGACGAGCCGATCAGGTAGACGACCATCCAGCCGCCCAGCAGCAGGGCGAGCTGCGGGCGCTGCGCGATCAGGAGGATCATCGACACGATCAGCATGACGACGATCTTGGTCAGGTCGAACGTGACCATCTCCATGATGGACACGCAGGCGCGTCCGGCCTCCTTGACCTTCTGGCCGAGCTTGCCGGCGAAATTCTCCTGGAAGTAGCGCGGCGAATGGCCGAGCAGGTAGCCGAACATGCGGGTCTGCACGCGCTTGCGCAGCCACGGCGCGGTGTAGATGTCGATCATCTGGTAGCAGCGCACCAGGAAGGTATCGGCGAACCACAGCGCGACCATCAGGCCGAACAGGCCGAAGATCGGGCCGGTCACGCTCGCGCGCGCCGCCACGTCGATGCCGAGCGCGGCGGTCACCCGGTTGATCAGCAGCTTGAGGACGTAGGGGTCGAGCGTCTGGCAGATCTGCGCCAGCACGACCGCCGCCATCATGCTGACGTAGCGCGCGACGAAGCCCTCGCGCGCGAAATGCGCGAGGAAGGCCCACGGCGTCGTCGGCAGGACGCGCACCGGCTGGGCGAGCTCGGACGCATCGCTGGCGTCCGCGCGCGCCTGCTCGGCGGCGGCATCGCGCGCCATCGCGGCGCGGCTGAGGGCGAACATGACCAAGCTCGGCTCGGTTCGGGTCAGACAAAAACGGCGCGCCCGAATCGGATCGCGCCGTGCTGGGGTCAATTATAGTTCAGAGGCCGCAACAAATGCCAGACGTCATTGCGAGCGCAGCGAAGCAATCCAGGGTCGCGCGACCGCCTTCTGGATTGCTTCGTCGCGGAGCCTGTCCTCGGGCCGCGCTACGCGCGGACCCGGGGGCTCCTCGCAATGACGGTGGCCGACTGCGGACCGCGCCTGTCAGATGTTGGCGAAGAAGTCGTTGCCCTTGTCGTCGACCACGATGAAGGCGGGGAAATCGACGACGTCGATCTTCCACACGGCCTCCATGCCGAGCTCGGGATACTCGAGCACCTCGACGTGCTTGATGCAGTCCTGGGCGAGCCGCGCCGCCGGGCCGCCGATCGAGCCCAGATAGAAGCCGCCGTGCTTCTTGCAGGCCTCGGTGACCGCGCGCGAGCGGTTGCCCTTGGCGAGCGTCACGAAGCTGCCGCCGGCCGCCATGAAGGTGTCGACATAGCTGTCCATGCGGCCCGCGGTGGTCGGCCCGAACGAGCCGGACGCGTAGCCCTGCGGCGTCTTGGCCGGACCGGCGTAGTAGATCACGCGATCCTTGATGTAGCCGGGCAGCCCCTCGCCGCGGTCGAGCCGATCCTTGATCACGCCGTGGGCGAGGTCGCGCGCCACCACCATCGGGCCGTTGAGGCTGAGCCGAGTCTTGATCGGATATTGCGACAAGGTCTTGCGCAGCTCGCTCATCGGCTTGTTGAGGTCGACCTGCACGACCGTGCCGCTGAGCTTGGCCTCGTCGATCTCGGGCAGGTACTTCGCCGGGTTGGTCTCGAGCTGCTCGAGGTAGACGCCGTCCGCGGTGATCTTGCCGAGGATCTGGCGGTCGGCCGAGCACGACACGCCGATGCCGACGGGCAACGAGGCGCCGTGGCGCGGCAGCCGCACGACCCGCACGTCGTGGCAGAAATACTTGCCGCCGAACTGCGCGCCGATGCCCATCTTGCGCGTGAGCCCGAGCACCTCCTGCTCGAACGCGGTGTCGCGGAACGCCTGGCCGTATTTGTTGCCCTGGGTCGGCAGGTGATCGAGATAGCGCGTGCTGGCGAGCTTGACGGTCTTGAGGTTGAGCTCGGCGGACGTGCCGCCGATCACGATCGCGAGATGGTAGGGCGGGCAGGCCGCCGTGCCGAGCGTGCGGATCTTCTCGTCGAGGAACTTCAGCATCGCCTCGGGCCGCAGGCGCGCCGGCGTCTCCTGGTAGAAGAAGGTCTTGTTGGCCGAGCCGCCGCCCTTGGCGACGAACAGGAACTTGTAATCGTCGCCCGGCGTGGCGTAGATCTCGATCTGCGCCGGCAGGTTGTCGCCGGTGTTGGTCTCCTTGAACATCTCGAGCGGCGCCAGCTGGCTGTAGCGCAGGTTGGTCTCCGTGTAGGTGCGCCGGATGCCCTCGGCGAGCGCCGCCTCGTCGTCCGCGCCGGTCCACACGCGTTGGCCCTTCTTGCCCATCACGATCGCGGTGCCGGTGTCCTGGCACATCGGCAGCACGCCGCCCGCGGCGATGTTGGCGTTCTTGAGCAGGTCGAGCGCGACGAAGCGGTCGTTGTCGGACGCCTCGGGGTCTTCGAGGATCGCGCGCAGCTGCTGGAGGTGGCCCGGCCGCAAGAGATGCGAGATGTCGCGGAACGCCTGGTCGGCGAGCCTGGTGAGCGCCGCGGGCTCGACGGTGACGACGCGTTCGCCGCCGAAGCTCTGCGTGCCGACGTGGTCGGACGTCAGCTTGCGGAAGGGCGTGTCGTCGTCGTGGCCGAGCGGGAACAGCTCGTGATGGACGTAAGCCGACATGGGCGAGCTCCGGGCACGTGGCACCGGGGCCGACTATGCCGCAACCGACCGGTTATTTCCGGCGAAAATTGTCAAGCGCGACGACCTTGGCGTCGCCTGCTGGCGCGCCGGCGTCGTCGGCCGCGGGCGGTGTCGGTGTCTCGGCCTTGGCGCGGGCCGCCGGCGCGCCGACGCTGCGCGCGGCCGGCGCGTCCGTGCCGGTCGCCTCCTCGGGCGCGGCGCCGGTCTCCTGCTGGAACTGCAGCCCGAACTTGGCGGCCGGATCGGCGAAGGCGGTGACCGCGGCGAACGGCACGACCAGCCGCTCGGGCACCTCGTTGAACTTGAGCGTGACGGCGAACAGCTCGGGCCCGACCTCGAGCCCCCAGAACTGATGTTGTAGGACGATTGTCATTTCTTCAGGATATTTTTCCTTTAGACCGGGAGCGAGCTCGACCCCGGGGGCGGTCGTCTTGAAGGTGATGTAGAAGTGGTGGCTGCCGGGCAGGCCGGTCTCGGTGACCGTGCGCAAGGCGCGCCGCACCACGCCGCGCAGGGCCTCCTCGATCATCTGGTCGTAGCGGAGCTGGTTGATCGGCATCGGCACAGCGGGCTCTCGTTTCGGTTCTCAACGGGCGCCGCCCGCGCGGCGGTGCCCGGCCGTGAAGTGGGGGGGCTTCTGTTGCCCGGTGCCCCCCCGGACCGCGCTTTGGCTTAGCCGTTAACTTCCGTGAGGAAGTTAGGCGGCGAGAGCCTGAGCGGGCGCAACGTTGTCGTTGGCACCTATGATTGGCCCGATAACGGCGGAACCATGCCGAGCGAAAACCACGCCTTTACCACGCGCGTCGATCCTGTTTCGCCCCCGAGGTGACCGCGGCAAGGTCGTCGTCCCGGCCGCGATCGAAGACTTGGTGGAGGCGCCGGGTACCGCCCCCGGGTCCGCAACGCTTATGCCACGCGGCGTTTATCGCCATAGTCGGTTGCCCGACGCCAAGGAATATACGGGTCGCGGCACAGCGAAAAAAGCCCCTGTCGCCGAATCGCGGCGGTCGCATAGAAAGGGCTCATGGGTTTGACCCCCGAACAGGAAGCCGAGATCGCGGCGGCGCGCGCGCGCCAGGCGCCGACCCGGCGCGCCACCGTCGAGGCGCTCGAGGCGCTGCTGTATCAGCCGATCGCGGTGCTCGACCACGGCTTCGTGCGCGTCATCGACTACATGGGCGACGACGGCGCGGTGGTGCAGGCGGCGCGCGTGTCGTACGGCCGCGGCACCCGCCGCGTGTCGGAGGATCGCGGACTGATCAACTACCTGATGCGCCACCAGCACTCGACGCCGTTCGAGATGTGCGAGATCAAGTATCACGTCAAGCTGCCGATCTTCGTGGCGCGCCAGTGGATCCGCCACCGCACCGCCAACGTCAACGAGTACTCGGCGCGCTATTCGATCCTCGACAAGGAGTTCTACCTGCCGGCGGCCGACCAGCTCGCCGCCCAGTCGACCGCCAACCGGCAGGGCCGCGGCGACGTGCTCGAGGGCGACGAGGCGGCGCGCGTGCTCGACCTGCTGCGCGACGACGCCGAACGCTGCTATCGCGACTATGCGTGGCTGCTCAACGAGGACGAGACCGGCGCGGCGCCCGACCCGGGGCGCCGCGGCCTGGCGCGCGAGCTCGCGCGCATGAACCTCACGCTCAACACCTACACGCAGTGGTACTGGAAGGTCGACCTCCACAATCTCATGCACTTCCTCGCGCTGCGCGCCGACGCCCATGCGCAGTACGAGATCCGCGTCTATGCCGAAGCGATGCTCGACACCCTGCGCGCCTGGGTGCCGCTGACCTGCGAGGCGTTCATGGACTACCGGATGGGCGGCGCGCGCCTGTCGGCCAAGATGCTCGCGGTGGTCCGTCGCCTGGTCGCCGGCGAGACCGTGACGCCGGAGGCCAGCGGCCTGTCCAAGCGCGAATGGGCCGAGCTGATGGCGCTGCTCGACCGGCCGGCGTGACCGTGCCGGCCTGAGCCGTCAGCTCACCACGATGCGCGGCGCCTTGCGGGCCGCGCCGTCGATGATCTCGGCGACCTTTTCCCAGACCCGGTCGGCGAGCGCGCGGTAGGCGCGCGCGTGCGGGCTCGCCGGATCGGCGATCACGATCGGGTGGCCGCTGTCGGAGGTCTCGCGGATCACGCTGTCGAGCGGGATCTCGCCCAGGAACTCGACGGCCAGGCGCTCGGCCTCGCGGCGCGCGCCGCCGTAGCTGAAGATCTCGGACCGGTGGCCGCAGTTCGGACACACGAAATAGCTCATGTTCTCGACGATGCCGAGCACCGGCACATCGACCTTGCGGAACATGTTGAGGCCCTTGCGCGCGTCGAGCAGCGCGATGTCCTGCGGCGTCGATACGATCACGGCGCCGGTGAGCGGCACCTGCTGCGCCATGGTGAGCTGGGCGTCGCCGGTGCCCGGCGGCATGTCGACCACCAGAATGTCGAGCTCGCCCCAATCGACGTCGCGCAGCATCTGCTGCAAGGCGCTCATCACCATCGGGCCGCGCCAGATCATCGGCGTATCCTCGGCGACCAGGAAGCCCATCGACATGCAGCGCACGCCGTAGTTCTCCATCGGCTGGAGCACCTTGCCGTCGCGGCTGGTCGGCTTGCCGCTGATGCCCATCATGCGCGGCGCCGACGGACCGTAGATGTCGGCGTCGAGCAGCCCGACCTTGCGGCCGCCGGCGACCAGGCCGAGCGCGAGATTGACCGCGGTGGTCGACTTGCCGACGCCGCCCTTGCCCGACGCGACGGCGACGATCGAGCGCACGCCCGGCACCAGCGCGCGCTCGCCGCGCCCCTGCCCTTGCGCATGCCCATGTCCATGCCCGGCGTGTGCGCCCGGGCCGCCCGCCGGGCGCGCCGCAGGTCCGCCGCCGCCGGCCGACTTCTCGGCGGTCATCACCGCGGTCACCGAGAGCACGCCCGGCAGCTTGTCGACCGCCTGCTCGGCGGCCTTGCGCAACGGCTCGAGCGACGGGCCGCGCTGCGGATCGACCTCGAGGGTGAAGCCGACATGGCCGTCCTTCAGCGCCAAGCCCGACACCATGCCGAGCGCCACGATGTCGCGGCCGCGATCGGGATCGATAACCTGCGCCAACGCCGCCATAATGCGCTCGGTGGTCAGCGGGGGACTGGCCGTCATGCTTGAATTCTCCGCGTGATGCCTAAATATGCCGGCGGCAGGGGACTTCCGTAATGGCCCGTTCGGCGCGCGTCGACGCGACGCGCGCGATCCGGTTGTCCTATATCTGGCCTCGCCGGGATAGTGTGCAACGGATTGGCTGGGAAGGAACGACGCGATCATGCCGTGGCAGAACCAAGGTGGCGGGGGCGGCGGTCCCTGGGGCGGCGGCGGCGGTAGCAGCGGCGGCGGACCCGGACCGTGGGGTCGCGGACCGGGCGGCGGCGGCCAAGGCCCGCAGCCGCCCAACATCGAAGAGCTGCTGCGCCGCGGCCAGGAGCGCATGCGCTCGCTGCTGCCGGGCGGCATGGGCAGCCTGCGCGGCCTGATCCTGATCGCCCTGATCGCGATCGGCGTGTGGTTCGCGAGCGGCTTCTATACGGTGCAGCCCGAGCAGGTCGGCATCGTGCTGCGCTTCGGCAAGTACGTGCGCACGGCCGAGCAGGGCCTGCGCTATCACCTGCCGGCGCCGATCGAGCACGCGCTCACGCCCGACGTCACGCGCGAGAACCGCATCGAGATCGGCTTCCGCTCGGTCCAGGAGGGCCGCACGGTGTCGTCGCGCGATCTCGCCGAGGAAAGCATGATGCTGACCGGCGACGAGAACATCGTCGACATCGGCTTCACGGTGTTCTGGAAGATCAAGGACGCGATCCCCTTCCTGTTCGGCACGCGCGACCCGGAAGCGCTCGTCAAAGTGGTCGCCGAGAGCGCCATGCGCGAGGTGGTCGGCGAGACGCCGATCCAGCAGGCGCTGACCGAGGGCCGCGACAAGATCGAGGTCGACACCGCGGCCTTGATGCAGAAGTTCCTCGACACCTACGGCGCCGGCGTCGAGATCCGGCGCGTGCAGCTGCTGGCGGTCGATCCGCCGGCCCAGGTGGTCGACGCGTTCAACGACGTGCAGCGCGCGCGCGCCGATCGCGAGCGGTTGCGCAACGAGGCCGAGGCCTACCGCAACGACATCATCCCGCGCGCCCGCGGCGACGCCCAGCGCCTGATCCAGGAGGCGCAGGCCTACAAAGAGGAGGTGACCAACCGCGCGCAGGGCGACGCCAAGCGCTTCGACTCGGTCTACAAGGCGTATCAGGCCAGCAAGGAAGTCACCACCGAGCGCATGTATCTCGAGACCATGGAGCAGGTGCTGAAGGGCGCCAACAAGGTCATCCTCGACCGGTCGGAGACCGGCCAGGGCGTGGTGCCCTACCTACCGCTGCCCGAGCTCAAGCCCAAGCCGGTTCCGGCGCCGGGGAAGACGCCATGAACCGCCCCGGCATGATCGCGGGGATCGTCATCCTCGTCGTGGTGGCGCTGGTCGGCTCGGGCGCCTTCTTCACGGTCACGCAGTACCAGCAGGCGCTGGTGCTGCGCTTCGGCGCGGTCGACGAGTTCGTCAAGGATCCCGGCCTGCACCTCAAGATCCCGGTCATCCAGGACGTGCTCTATTTCGACAATCGCGTGCTCGAGGTCGATCCGCCGCCGCAGCAGGTGATCCTCGGCGACCAGAAGCGCGTCGACGTCGACGCCTACGCGGTGTTCCGCATCACCAATCCGCTGCAGTTCTACCAGACGGTCACCAACGAGAGCGGCGCCCGTTCGCGGCTCGCCGCGATCATCAACTCGAGCATGCGGCGCGTGCTCGGCTCGGTCCCGCTGGCGAGCGTGCTGTCGGCCGAGCGCGAGCGCATCATGACGAACATCCTGCACGAGGTCGGCGACCAGGCGAAACGCTTCGGCATCGAGATCGTCGACGTCCGGCTGCGCCGCGCCGATCTGCCCGGACAGACCAGCCAGGCGATCTACGACCGCATGAAGTCGGAGCGCGACCGCGAGGCCAAGGAAGCCCGCGGCCAGGGCCAGGAGCAGGCGCTGGAGATCCGCGCCCGCGCCGATCGCGAGAAGATCGTCCTGTTGGCCGAGGCCGCGCGCGAGGCGCAGATCGTGCGCGGCGAGGGCGACGCCGCCGCGATCAAGATCTACGCCGACGCGTTCGGCAAGGATCCGCAGTTCTTCGCCTTCTACCGCTCGATGCAGGCCTACCAGAACGCGCTGGCGAACAGCGACACCTCGCTGGTGCTGTCGCCCGACATGGATTTCCTGCGCTATCTCGAGGATCCGAGCGGCGCGCTCAAGCCCGCCACTGGCCCGAAACCGCCGGCGTCCGGAGCGCACTGAGGCGATCGCGGACCGCCCCGCTGCAAAAACGATTTGACTACACCATATGTTGTTGCCGGACGCTTCGCCGGGACGCCGCGGTCCCGGCGTATTAGAGTGAGGCCATGCGACTTTCACGCTCAGGAGACGCTCGAACCATGATGAGTCCCGCCGTCGCCGGAGCCGCCGGCCGGTCACCCGCCCGCAGGCTGCGGCGCGCCGCCGGAGCCCTCGCCATCGTGCTGCCGTTGGTGTTGCCGACGCCACTGATCGGGGCGGCGCCGGCGTCGGCCCGCAGCGCGCCGGACAGCTTCGCCGATCTTGCCGAGAGGCTCCTGCCGGCGGTCGTCAACGTGTCGACCACCCAGACCATCAAGACGGCCTCGGGCGAGCGCGGCAGGCATGGGCCCGACATTCCGCAATTCCCGCCCGGCTCGCCGTTCGAGGAGTTCTTCAAGGACTTCCTCGAGCGTCAGCAGCACGGCGACCGGCCGGACGCGCCGCCGCGCCACGCCACCTCGCTCGGCTCGGGCTTCATCATCGACCCGGCGGGCTACGTCGTGACCAACAATCACGTCGTCGCCGACGCCGACGAGATCACCATCACGCTCCACGACGACAGCACCTACAAGGCCAAGCTGGTCGGGCGCGACGTCAAGACCGACCTGGCGCTGCTCAAGGTCGATTCCAAGAAGCCGCTGACGGCGGTCAACTGGGGCGACAGCGACCAGACCCGGGTCGGCGACTGGGTTCTGGCGATCGGCAACCCGTTCGGGCTCGGCGGCTCGGTGACGGCCGGCATCCTGTCGGCGCGCGGCCGCGACATCCAGTCCGGCGCCTATGACGACTACCTGCAGACCGACGCCTCGATCAACCGAGGCAACTCGGGCGGGCCGATGTTCAACACCAACGGCGACGTGATCGGCATCAACACCGCGATCTACTCGCCGACCGGCGGCAGCGTCGGCATCGGTTTCGCGATCCCGGCGTCGCTCGCGAAGCCGGTGATCGACCAGCTCAAGCAGTACGGCAAGGTCAGGCGCGGGTGGCTCGGCGTGCGCATCCAGACGGTCACCGACGAGCTCGCCGAGAGTCTCGGGCTCGACAAGCCGCGCGGCGCGCTGGTGTCGAGCGCCACGGAGAACGGGCCGGCGGCCAAGGCCAAGATCGAGCCGGGCGACGTGATCCTCAAGTTCGACGGCAAGGACATCAACGAGATGCGCCGACTGCCGCGCATCGTCGCCGAGACGCCGATCGACAAGGTCGTCGACGTCGTGGTGTGGCGCAAGAAGAAGGAGATCCCGCTCAAGGTCCAGGTCGGCGAGCTGGTCGAGAGCGACCAGGTCGCCGCGGCGACGCCC
Organism: Candidatus Sulfotelmatobacter sp.; assembly: GCA_035507915.1. Lineage (GTDB taxonomy): Bacteria > Pseudomonadota > Alphaproteobacteria > Elsterales > Elsteraceae > JACQAI01. The sequence continues at coordinate 499 of DATJNS010000102.1, read as the reverse complement.
GGCCCGGGCAATGCGCCCAGCGCACCGGCCGGCAGCGTGACCGAGCTCGGACTGCAGCTGACGGCGGTCAACCCGCAGCTGCGCGAGAAATACGGTCTCGCCGACGACGCGCAGGGCGTGTTGGTGACCGACGTCTCGGACACCAGCCCGGCGGCCGAGAAGGGCATCAAGCCCGGCGACATCATCGTCGAGGTCGGCCAGGAGGAGGTCAAAACCCCGGCCGACGTCGCGGCCAAGATCAAGGCGGCGCGCGACGCCAAGCGCAAGTCCGTGCTGCTGTTGGTCGATCAGAAGGGCGATCTGCGCTTCGTCGCGGTGCGCATCGACTCCTGACGCGCGCCGGCTAGGCGACGAACTCGGCCTTCGTGTAGCCCTGCACGAAGAGCAGGGCGGTCAGATCCGCGTGTTCGATGCGGACGTCCGCGGCAGCGGCGACCACGGGTTTGGCGTGGTAGGCGACGCCGAGCCCGGCCGCGTCGATCATCGCCAGGTCGTTGGC
>DATJNS010000101.1:0-4907 GCA_035507915.1 Candidatus Sulfotelmatobacter sp. | reverse complement strand
GGGAACTGCACCGGCAACACGGCATCATGTCGCTCGGCCAGGCTCAGCGCCGGATCGAACGGTTTGCCGGTTCGCGCGTCGCGTTCCTCGATGTTCCATTTGCCGTTGTCGCCCCAGCGAAACCCGATCGAGCCATGCGGCACGACGACGGCGCCGTCGTCGGCATCGAAAGCCACGGTCTTCCACTCGGGATTGGTCGCCTGCTCGAGCCCGCCGGTGAAATCGCTGGCGCGCAGGAAGCGATCCGGCACGTAGCCGTCGCCTTGCTTGCGCAGCCGCACCAGGAGCGGCATGTCGGTGTACTGCTTGCAGTACTCGTCGAAATACTTGGTCCTCCGCGCGACGTGGAATTCCTTGAGGATGACGTGTCCCATCGCCATCGCGAGCGCGGCGTCGGTTCCCTGCTTCGGGTGCAGCCACAAATCGGAGAATTTTGCGGCCTCGCTGTAGTCGGGCGTGATGACGACGCTCTTGGCGCCCTTGTAACGCACCTCGGTGTAGAAATGGGCGTCGGGCGTGCGCGTTTGCGGCACGTTCGAGCCCCACAGGATCAGGAAGGTCGAGTTGTACCAATCGGCGCTTTCGGGCACGTCGGTCTGCTCGCCCCAGGTCTGCGGCGAGCTCGGCGGCAGGTCGCAGTACCAATCGTAGAAGCTCATGCACACGCCGCCGATCAGCGACAGGTAGCGGGTGCCGGCGGCGTACGACACCATCGACATGGCCGGGATCGGCGAGAAGCCGAGCACCCGATCGGGCCCGTGGGTCTTGATCGTGTGGATGTTGGCCGCGGCGATGATCTCGTTGACCTCGTCCCAGCGCGCGCGCACGAAGCCGCCGAGGCCGCGGATCGACTTGTAGGAGTTCGCCAGGATGGGGTCTTCGACGATCGAGCGCCAGGCTTCGACCGGTTCGCGCGTCAGCCGCGCCGTGCGCCACAGGCGCAACAGCCGGCCGCGGATCAACGGATGCTTCACGCGGTTCGCGCTGTAGAGATACCAGGAGTAGCTCGCGCCGCGCGCGCAGCCACGCGGCTCGTGGTTCGGCAGATCGGGGCGCGTGCGCGGATAGTCGGTCTGCTGGGTCTCCCATGTCACCAGGCCGTTCTTGACGTAGATCTTCCAGCTGCACGAGCCGGTGCAGTTCACGCCGTGGGTCGAGCGCACGATCTTGTCGTGCTGCCAGCGGCTGCGGTAGCCGTCCTCCCAGCCGCGATCCTCGTTGGTCACGACGCCGTGGCCGTTGGAGAACGTGCCGACGTTCTTGCGAAAGAAAGTCAGCCGGTCGAGGAAATGGCTCATGGCGTTGGCTCCGGTTACTCGGCGGCGACGGCGGCGGTGGGATGCTCACCGGGTCCCGGCGCGCCGGTCAGCCGGACCTCGGCGTGGCGGCGCGTGTAGTACCACCAGGTCACCAGCACGCAGCTCACGTAGAAGGCGATGAAGCCGTAGAGCGCGAGCTCGGGTCCGCCGGTCGCCGCGATCGAGCTGCCGAACGTCTTCGGGATGAAGAAGGCGCCGAACGCGGCCACCGCCGAGGTGAAGCCGATCACCGCCGCGCTCTCCTTGGCGGCGTCCTTCTGCGCCTGGGCAAGCGCCGCCGGACCCTTGCCGGTCACCCGGCGCCGGTGCTGGAGCGCGAACATCGCCGGGATCATCTGGAAGGTCGACGCGTTGCCGACGCCGCTCGCGGCGAACAGCAGCAGGAACATCGCGAGGAAGCCCCAAAAGGCGCCCGGTTGATCCTTGATGCCGAGGAAGAACAGCACGCCCGCGACCCCGGCGATCATCGACACGAACACCCAGAGCGTGACGCGCGCGCCGCCGAAGCGATCGGAGATCCCGCCGCTCAGCGAGCGCGTCGCGGCGCCGACCAGCGGTCCCAGGAAGGCGTAGGCGAGCGGGTTGATCCCGGCGAACTGGCTCTTGGTCAACAGCGGGAAGGCCGCCGAATAGCCGATGAACGAGCCGAAGGTGCCGATGTAGAGCCAGCACATGATCCAGTTGTGCTTGCGCTTGAAGATCACGGCCTGGTCGGCGAACGACGCCTTGGCGCTGCCGACGTCGTTCATGCCGAACCATGCTGCGACCGTCGCGGCGACGATCAGGGGTACCCAAATGTAAGCGGCGTTCTGGAGCCAGATTTGCTTGGTCGCGCCGGCCGCGACGAGATGCTGCGGTTGCCCGCCGAACGCGCCGAACACGCCGACCGTGATGATCAGCGGCACGACGAACTGCACGACGCTGACGCCGAGATTGCCGAGCCCGGCGTTGAGCCCGAGCGCCATGCCCTTCTGCTTGCCCGGGAAAAAGAAACTGATGTTCGCCATGCTCGAGGCGAAATTGCCGCCGCCCAGTCCGCACAGCAGCGCGAGCGCGAGGAACGCCGCGTAGGGCGTTTCCGGATGCTGCACCGCGAGCCCGATGCCGATCGCCGGCACCAAGAGCGAGGCGGTCGAGAACGCGGTCCAGGTGCGCCCGCCGAAGACCGGCACCATGAAGGCGTAGAAGCCTCGCAGAATGGCGCCCGACAGGCCGGGCAACGCCGCCAGCCAGAACAGCTGGTCGGTGGTGAACGGGAAGCCGATGCTCGGCAGGTTGACGACCACCACGCTCCACACCATCCAGATCGCGAAGGCGAGCAGCAGCGCCGGGATCGAGATCCACAGGTTGCGGGTCGCGATCCGATGGCCGCTGGCCTTCCAGAACGCCTCGTCCTCCGGATGCCATTCGGTCAGCGTCGCGGCCGGCTCGAGCTCGGGCAGGAAGCGCGACAGCGCGAACGCCGGGATGCGCCGCTCCATGCGCAGGATGGCGAAATGCATCCACACCAGGTTGGTGGCGACGATCAGGAACATCAGCATGAAGCAGCTGGTCCACACGCCGACCAAGTCGTTCATCAGGCCGAACGCGATCGGCAGCACGAAGCCGCCGAGCCCGCCGATCATGCCGACGACGCCGCCGACCGCCCCGACATGGTTCGGGTAATAGACCGGGATGTGCTTGTAGACGGCGGCCTTGCCCAGCGACATGAAGAAGCCGAGCACGAACAGGAGCGCGACGAAGCCGGTGAGCCCGACCCCGGCGCTGAAGCGCAGATCGTCGTGGATGCCGTGGACCACGAAGTCGGTCGCCGGGTACGACAGGAGGAAGGTGCAGACTGCGCCCGCCGTGAAGGTCCAATACATCACGGTGCGGGCGCCATACTTGTCCGACAGGCGGCCGCCGACCACGCGGAACAGGCTCGCCGACAGGGAGAACAGCGCGGCCAACGTGCCGGCGGTCTCGATGTCGAGCTTGTAGACGTCCATCATGTAGCGCGGCAGCCACAGCGCGAGCGCCACGAAGCCGCCGAACGAGAAGAAGTAGTAGAGCGAGAAGCGCCACACCTGCAGCCGCTGCAGCGGCTCGAGCTGTTTCCAGGCCGATACCGGCTTGGCATGGCGCGCGCGGCGCTCGCGCGTGACCGGATCCTCGCGCGTGCCGAACCAGAAGACGATCGTCATCACGACCAGCGCGGCCGCCCAAACCTGCGCGACCGCGGTCCAGCCGAACGCCACCATGACGTATGGCGCCAGCAGTTTGGTGACCGCCGCGCCGACATTGCCCATGCCGAAGATGCCGAGCGCGGTGCCCTGCTGGTTCTGCGGATACCAGCGCGACACGTAGGCGACGCCGACCGCGAACGCGCCGCCCGAGATGCCGACGCCGAGCGCCGCCAGCAGGAAGGTCGGGTAGTTGTAGGCGGAGGACAGCAGGAACGTCGAGGCGGCCGCCGTCAGCATCACGATCGCGTAGACGACGCGGCCGCCATACTGGTCGGACCAGATGCCGAGCACGAGACGGATCAGCGAGCCGCTGAGGATCGGCGTGCCGATCAAGAGGCCGAACTCGGTGTCGCTCAAGCCGAGGTCCTGCTTGATGCGAATGCCGATGATCGAGAAGATCGTCCAGACCGCGAAGCAAACCGTGAAGGCGATCGTGCTCAATGCCAACGCCGGCGTTTGCCCGCCGTGTTCGATCTGCGAGGCCCGTTGCATGTCTGCCGCTCCCGGTCGTCAGCGCGCAGGTCGAACGCGCGCATGACAGATCTCACCGGGCCGGAGTCGCGACTTTGATCCAGGTCAAAGAAACGTGAAATTGATAATCATCAAGCGCACTTACGAAGCACCGGCGCGGCGCTCCGCGTCTTACGGCTGGTGGCGGCCGGCGATCACGAACCCGAGCTGCAGCAGCGCGTTCCAGGCCTCTTCCGGTTCGTCGACGAAGCGGAACAGGGCGAGATCCGCCTGGTCGACCATGCCGTGCCTCACGAAGGCGTCGAAGTTGACGACCTCGCGCCAATAGGCCGCACCGAACAGCAGCACCGGGATCGGCGGCGACTTGTGCGTCTGCTTCAAGGTCAGGATCTCGAACAACTCGTCCATCGTTCCGAAGCCGCCGGGAAACACGGCCAGCGCGTTCGCCCGCATCGCCAAATGCATCTTGCGCATCGCGAAGTAGTGGAAGCGGAAGCACAGGGACGGCGTGCAATAGGGGTTGGGCTGCTGCTCCGCCGGCAGCGAGATGTTGAAGGCGACGCTCAGCGCGCCGGCCTCGGTCGCGCCGCGATTGGCAGCCTCCATGATGCCGGGCCCGCCGCCGGTGGCGATCACGTTGTCGCGCTGTCCGCCGTCGGAGCCCAGCGCGCCGCCGCGCTGCGACACGATCTGCGCGAAGCGACGGGCTCGATCGTAGTGCTGCGACGACGCCAGCGCGCGCCGGGCAGCGTCGGCCGCGGCGGGCGTCTTCGCGTCGTCGACCAGGCGTTGCGCCCGTTCGGGCGATGGCACGCGCGCGCTGCCGAAGACCACCACGGTCGAGCGGATGCCGTGATCCCGGAGCTCGAGCTCGGCCTTGCTGTACTCGAGC
>DATJNS010000100.1:0-8485 GCA_035507915.1 Candidatus Sulfotelmatobacter sp. | reverse complement strand
AGCGCGAAGCTCGTCAACATCATCGGCGGCTATGGCTACTTGCCGCGTCTGGCCTCGATGGAGGCCTGTCTCGACGCCGCCGTCACCGGGAGGCTGGCATGACCCAAAGCTTTCGCGGGGCCGCGGGGATGGGGCGCCCGGTGCGCGGCCTGGTGCTCGCTGCGAGCGACGGTTTCTCGGCGCGCTACGATCTCGACCGCATCAAGGGTGTGTTCTCGCGGCCCGGTCACAAGCTGGCGGGCCAGAGCTACGTCGGCAAGATTCTGGCGCTCGACACCGCGAAGGGCGGCGTTGCAACCGCCTGGATGCTGCACGAGATGAGCGCGCGCGGCGTCATGCCGGCTGCGCTGCTGTTGAATTCGGTCAATCCCATCATGGTCCAGGGTGCGGCACTCGCCGATTTCACCATGGTGTCGGGCTTCGACGGCGACATCACGACGCTGCTCGCCACTGGCGACGAAGTCGATGTCGATCCGTCCGGGCCCGACGGCCCCGTCGTGCGCGTCCTGAAGCGCGCCGCGCCAGTGCGCTGACTCAGACGCTCGCCGTGACGTTTGCGCGTCATCCGCGCCAGCGTGTCAGCCGTCGCTCCAACCGCGTCATGAGCATGGACAGCAGATCGGCCAGGATGACGAGGATGAGCAGGACGGCGAACACGCCGTTGGCATCGAACGTGTTGGAATAATAACTGATCAGACTGCCGAGCCCTTTGCCGCCCGCGATCAATTCGGCCGTGACGACACCGAGCAGCGTGTAGATCAGACCGAGCCGCAGGCCTGCGAAGATCGCCGGGATCGCGGTCGGAACGATGACGCTGACGAAGACGCGCCGTTTGGACAAGCCGAGGCTGCGCGTCAGCTGCAGGTGGTCGGGGTCCACCGCATGCGCGCCTGCCAGCGTGTTGTAGAGCAGGATGAAGTACATCAGCGACACGCCCGAGACGATCTTCGACAGCGTGCCGAGCCCGAACCAGATGATGAACAGCGGAATCAGGGCGACCCGCGGCAGCGCATTGAGCGCATTGATGTAGGGCGCCACCACCGCGTGGAGCAGCGGTGAGATGGTGAGGAGGAGAGCGGTCACGAGCGCCAGCACACCGCCGATCGCGAAGGCGGCGAGGGTTGCCACCATGGTGTCGGCGAGCGCATGCACCATCGTGCCGTCGCCGAGCCCGCGCACCAGCATGGGCAAGAACACCGAGGGCTGACCGACGAAGGCGGCTGGCAGCAGCGCCAGCCGCGCCAACAGCTCCCACGCTCCCAGGATCGCGATCAGCAGCAGCGTGCGTCCGGCGAGGACGACCCGGCGGTGGGCTCGGTCGCGGTCGAGCGGCGCGACGACCGCCGTGCCTTGATCGCTCATGCCGGTGCGCCGGCATTCGATTGCGGCTGGGCGGCGCGTTCGAGCTCGCGCCACAGCTGGGCGTAGAGCTCATGAAACGCGCGGTCGCCCTGCAGCCTGCTGGCCGAGCGCGGCCGCGGCAGATCGATGCGCACGTCGGCCGTAATCCGGCCCGGGCGCGCCGACATCACGATCACGCGGTCCGAGAGCGCCACCGCCTCTGCGAGGTCGTGGGTCACCAAGACGACCGTCTTGTGGAACCGTTCGCACAGCGTGAGCAGTCGGTCCTGCAGCGTCAGCTTGGTCTGCGCGTCGAGTGCGCCGAACGGCTCGTCGAGGAAGACGTACTCGCTCTCCAACGAGAAGGTGCGGGCGAGCGCGACGCGCTGGCGCATGCCTTGGGAGAGCTGGCGCGGATAGGTGCGTTCGAAGCCCTCGAGGCCGACGTCGCGTAAGAGCGACGCGATCAGCGCGGCGCGTCGCGCACGGTCGCGCTGGCGCGTCGCAGCGGCGAAATCGACGTTGGCTTCGGCGGTGCGCCACGGCAACAGGGCGTCGCGCGCGAACATGCGTGCGGTGTCGGGTCGACCGGCGAGCGGCGGCTTGCCGCCGACCTGGATGGTGCCCTGCTGTGCGGGAATGAGGCCGCTCAGCAGATCGAGTACCGTCGTCTTGCCGCAGCCGCTGGGCCCGACGAGCGCGACGAACTCGCCGCGCCGCACGGCCAACGAGATCGACTCGAGGACGAGCAGACTCTGGTAGCGAAAAGTCACGCCCTCGAGAAGGATGCCGTCAGCCACCGGGCGGCATCGCGCTAGGGTTTCGGCGCGCCGGCGTAGATTGCCTCGGCGGCCGTCACGGGGCGCGCGATCAGCTTGTTCTCGAGCAGATACTCGTTCCAGGCGTCGATCGCGCCGCGGTCCACCGTCGAGCCGAAATACCCGCTGTAGTCGTCGATCATCCGGCCGACGGTCTCGGCGCGCTTGTCCTCCGGAATGACGGCCGTGTTGACGTACTTGGCGACCAGCTCGGCGAGCTTCGTGCGGTTCGCCGGGTTCTTGATCCAGGCGATCGCCTCGACGTGGCTCTGGATGAAGGCGTGCACCACGTCGGGATGCGCGCGGATGTACGCGCCGCTGGTCGAGAAGGCCTCGAAAGCGGTGCCGAGTTTCTGCAGGACCGCAGGCCCTTGCCCGGCGCTGAGGTCGATGGCCGGCCGACCGGTGCCGAGCGCCTGGATGATCTCGGGAAACGGCGTGAATCCCATGACCGCGTCGACCCGGTCGGCCTGCCAGGCCGCCAGTGCCGTATTCGACGAGCCCACGGCTACGTAGGTCACGTCGTCGGGCGTCATCCCGGCGCCCTTGAGCAGGGCGTTCATCATCAGGTGGGTCGACGCGCCGAGGGCGTTGACGCCGATGCGCTTGCCTTTGAGATCGCGCATCACCGCCGGATAGCCGTCCTTCTGGTGCGGCAACGCCACTCGATTGTCGACGATCAGGCTGAAGAAGTTCTTCACCTCGTTGCCGACGACGATCCGAAGATCGGAGCCTTTGACCTGGTTCTCCATGATCTGGTCGGTCGGCGGCTCGATGAAGTCGAGGCTGCCGCCGAGCAGCGCGGCGACGCCGGCGGGACCCGAGTTGACCGTCGTGAGCTCGGCGTCGAGCTTGTTCTGGGCGTAGAAGCCGAGGTCCTGGGCGACGTGGACCGACATCGACGTGTAGGCGCCGTTGTAGACCATGACCCGGACCTTGACCGGCGACGTGGGCAGCTTGTCGGTGACCGGCAGGTCGTCCGCCGCGCCCGCGAAGGGCGCCGCCAACAGGAGTCCCGCGACGAGCATGGCGGGCAGCAGTCTCGTGACGTTCCGCATTGCATCACCTCCCCGTGATTATTGGTCGTCCGTCCTCGTGCGCGCGCGGCGCAGCCGCGCGGTCTCCTCGGGATCGACGGTGCCGTCGGGCCGCAGCGCGACGCCGTACTGCTCGCGCGCAGCAGCGCCACTGACCACGCCGTCGCGCACGTCCTCGGCGACGCGCTCCGGCGCGCGCTCGAACGGCTCGCCGTAACCGCCGCCGCCGGGCGATGCCATGACGAGGCGCGCGGGCGCCAACCGCCACAGCGCGTATTGCGGCGGCTGGCGTGCGTCGCGGCCGCGCTCGACGATGCTGAGCGTGCCGCCGCGTCCCGCGGCGCCGCCTTCGACGCCGTGCCCGGTCGGCCGGCCCAGCCCCTCGCCGCGGAACGAGTAGACCGCCTCGCTGTCGATCTCGACCTCGTAGTCGACCCCGGCGCCGCCGCGCCAGGTTCCGGCGCCCGCGGCATCGCAACGAAATTCCTGGCGCCGGACGCGCACCGGGAACAATTGCTCCCAGGTCTCGGCGTTCGGGATCACCAGGCCGCCCAAGGTGATCATGGGTCCCATCTGCTCGAAGCCGTCGCGCCCGCGCACCGCGCCGGCGCCCGAGCCGCCGCCCCAGTGATAGGCGACCCATGTGTCGCCGGTCTCGCCGGTGCCCGAGGTGACCGGGAAGGCGTTCTTGCCCCAGCCGGCAACGTTGCGCGCGGGGTCCGCCTGGCCGAGCGCCCACCAGCAAATGTGCATGATCTCGTGGGCGGGGAACACCGTGCACATGGTGAGCGGCGCAGGGGCGCGCGCGTTCACCAGGCTGCCTTCCGGTGCGATGATGCGGATCGCCCGAAACGTGCCCTCGTTGCGCGGCATGTCGGGTTCGAAGAACGAGGCGAACGCCGCATAGACCGCGGAATGCGTGTTCGCCAGTGACGAGTTCTTGAAGCCGCGGATCTGCGGCGACGTGCCGGTGAAATCGACCGTCGCGCCGTTCCCGTCGACGGTGACCGCGACGCGGATGCGAATGTCGGCCGGCTCGAAGCAGTCGTTGTCGAAGCTCTCCTCGGCGCGCCAGGTGCCGGACGGCAACGCCGACAGTGCGCGCCGCAGCCGCCGCTCGCCGTGGTCGAGGATCGCGGCCAGGCAGCCGAAGGCGGTTTCGGTGCCGAGCTCGGCGAACAGCGCGGCGACCTGCTCCGCGCCGATGCGCGTCGAGCCCAGCATCGCGCGCAGATCGCCGTCGAGCAGCTCCGGACACCGGCTGTTGATCAGGAGGAGCTGCCACAGATCGCGCCGCACCCGGTCGGCCTCGATCAGCTTGAGGGCGGGCAGGCGGATGCCTTCGTGGAAGATCTCGGTGGCTTCCGGATTGTAGGTGCCGGCGGCACCGCCGCCGATGTCGGACTGATGCGCCCGGTTGCAGCAGAACGCCGCGAGCGCGCCGTCGACGAACACGGGTCGCGCGATCACCCAGTCGGGCAGGTGGTTGCCGCCGGCGACGTAGGGGTCGTTGAGCAGGAACACGTCGCCCGGCTCGATCGCGGTGCCGAAGCTCTTCAGCACGGCGCGAATCGCGAACCCGCCGCCGCCGGTGTGGATCGGGATGCCGTCCGCCTGGGAAACCAGGGTCCCTGCGCGATCGCAGATGAAACAGCTGAAATCGTGCGACTGATTGAAGATCGGGCTGCGTGAGGTGCGCACCATCACGGTGCCCATCTGGCGCGCGATGTGATCGAGCCGGTTCTGGACCAGCGCGAGGGTCACCGGATCGATCACGGATGGCGACGGGGCAGTCATGCCGTCGCGGCCTCCGCGCCGATCTCGATGACGAAATTGCCGGCGCCATCGACCGTCAATGTGTCGCCCGCCCCGATCAAAATGGTGGTCGTCTGCTCGTCGACGATGGCGGGGCCCGCGAACGCGTGACCGGGCGCGAGATCGCGGCCGCGATAGATGGGAATCTCCTGCCAGCCGCGGCGCGGGTCGATCCAGACCCGGCGCCGCCCGGCCGCCGACGGCTTGCCTTCGGTCGCTTCGGGCTCGACCAACCGGAGCGGCGGCAGCGCGCCGATGCCGGCGACGCGCAGCTTGGTGATCTCGATGGCGCCGTCGGGCTGGATGTGGCCGAACAATCGATCATGCTCGGCCTCGAAATCGCGCCGGATCGCGGTCGGATCGAACGACGTGCTCGCGATCGCCACCGTAATGTCCCACTGCTGGCCGCGGTAGCGCAGATCGACGGCGCGCGTGAGCGAGACGTCGCGTGCCGCGAAGCCCTCGCGCCGCAGGATCTCGCGCGCCTCCGCCTCGAGCTCGCCGAACACGCGCGCGAGCGCCGCGCCGTCGGGACGATCGAGCCGGCCGAACTGGACGCGCAGCACGTCGTGGCGCACGTCGGAATTGAGCATCCCGAGCGCGCAGAAGGCGCCCGCGACCCGCGGTACATAGACGCGTCGGCAGCCGAGCGCGCGTGCCACCGTTGCGGCGTGCAGCGCGCCCGCGCCGCCGCCGGCGACCAGGGTGAAGCGCCGCGGATCGTGGCCGCGCTCGATGCTGATGTGCTGCAACGCGTGCAACAGCTTCTGCTCCATCAGCCGCAGGATGCCCGCAGCCGCTGCGTCGACTTCGAGATCGAGCGGCCGCGCGACGCCGGCCTCGACGGCGCCGCGCGCGAGTGCAGCGTCGATCGCAATCACACCGCCGGCGTAGGTCGCCGGATTGAGGCGGCCGAGCACGACCTGGGCGTCGGTCACCGTCGGCCGGGTGCCGCCGAGTCCGTAGCAGGCGGGGCCGGGCCGCGCGCCGGCACCTTCCGGCCCCACGAACATGAGGCCGGCCTGGTCGACGCCCGCGATCGTGCCGCCGCCTGCCCCGATGGTGTGGACGTCGATCGACGGCGTCACGGCGTCGTAGCCGTCGATCGAGAGGTGATCGGTCTGGGCGACCGCCCCCGCGCTCATCAGGATGACGTCGCAGCTCGTGCCGCCGATCTCCATCGAGATCAGGTCGTCGGCGCCGGTCGCCTGGCTGTAGTAGCGCAGCGCGCCGACCCCGGCGGCCGGCCCCGACAGCAGCAGCGCGACCGGACGGCTGGCGATCTCGTCGACCGACACCGCGCCGCCGTTGTTCTGGATCAACAGCAGGCGGCCGGGCAGGCCGAGCTCGCGCAGCCGCACGTCGAGCGCCGCCAGATAAGCCACGGCGCGCGGGCCGACATAGGCGTTGAGGACGGCGGTCGAGCTGCGCTCGTACTCGCCCATGATCGGCGCGACGTGGCTGGACAGCGACAGCCACCAGGTGGGATGCATGTGCGCCAGGATCTCGGCGCACCGCTCCTCGTGGGCGTCGTTCAGGAAGCTGTTGAACAGACAGATCGCGACCGCTTCGACACCGGCCGCCTTGAAGTCGACCGCGGCCGCCTCGATGTCCGCGGTGGCGAGGGCGCTCTCCTCGCCACCGTGCTTGTCGATCCTTCCGGCGACCGGCCGTCGCAGATAGCGGGGCACCAGGACCGGCGGATAGGGCGTGCGATGATCCCATGGGTTGGCGCGCAGGCCACGGCGGATCGCCAGACTGTCGCGAAATCCCGCGGTCACGAGGGCGCCGAGCTTGGCGCCTTTGCGCTCGAGCAGCGTGTTGGTCGCGATCGTCGAGCCGTGCACGAACAGGCTGCAACGGCCGAGCAGAGCGCCCACCGTGAGGCCTTGGGCGCGCGCCGCCGCCGCCACCGCGTCGAGCACGCCCGCGGCGGGATCCGCAGCGTTCGACGGCACCTTGAAGACGGCGATCGCGCCGTCGGTGCCGGCCAGCACGAGATCGGTGAAGGTGCCTCCGATGTCGACGCCAATGCGATACGCGCCGCTTTCGACCTCGCGTGGCGCCATGTCGCTCAGAACGGCCGATCGCCGTCGACGGTGACGCGCTGCATCACGCGGCGTTGGCCGTGGTAGTCGTTGATCGCGTAATGCTGCACGCTGCGATTGTCCCAGAAGGCGATGGCGTTGGGTCGCCAGTGGAAGCGGCAGGTGAACTCGGGCCGCGCCGCGTGGTCGAACAGGAACTTGAGCAGCGGCGCGCTCTCCTCGACGGTCATGCCGGCGAAGCGCGTCGTGAACCCGCTGTTGACGTAGAGCCCCTTGCGGCCGGTCTCGGGATGGGTGCGCACGACGGGGTGCTCGGTCTCGAGCTCGGCATCGGGGCTGTAGAGCATCTTCATCGAGCGGTTCTCGCGATAGAAGCTCGAGTTCGGGCCGTAGAAACGCGCGCCGGAATGCACGGCCTTGAGGCCGTCGAGCAGCCGCCTCATCCCGTCGGAGAGGCTTTCGTAAGCGAGGTACATGTTGGCGAACATCGTGTCGCCGCCGTGATCGGGCACCTCGCGCGCGTAGAGGATCGAGCCGAGCGCCGGCTTCTCGAGATAGCTGACGTCCGTGTGCCAGCCATTGCCGAAGTTCTGGGTCTCCGCCGGCTCCTTGCGGACCTCGATGATCTCGCGGTGCTCGCGCATGCCCTCGACGAAGTCGTGCACGTTGAGCGTCCCGAAGCGCTGTCCGAACGCGAGGTGCTGCTCCTGGGTCAAGTGCTGGTCGTGGAAGAAGATCACGAGATGATCGAGCAGCGCCTGATGCACCGCCGCGAAACTGGCGTTGTCGAGTGGCCGCGCCAGATCGACGCCGTCTATCTCGGCGCCGAGCGCGCCGGCGATCGGCTTGACCGTGATCTTGTCAGGCATGGACGGACCTCCCTCAGGCAGCGGTCGGCGTATCCGCGGCGACGACGTCGATCGCTTCGGCGAGCGTCGACACGACGGTTTCGATCTCGGCTTCCGTGATGGTGAACGGCGGCGACAGCGAGATCGTGTCGCCGTCGACGCCGTCGACGCAACCGGCGCCCGCCACGACGATGACGCCGCGGTCGGCGCAGGCCTGCGCGATGCGCGCGGCGACGCGCCGGGCGCGCGGGAAGGGGCGCCTGGTCGCTTTGTCGGCGACCAGCTCGATGCCGCGGAGCAGGCCGATCCCGCGCACGTCGCCGACGATCGGCGAGCCGCGCAGCGCCTCGAGGCGGCGTCCGAGCACGGCGCCCAGCGTGCGGGCGCGCTCGACCAGGCCCTGGCGCTCGATGAACTCGAGCACGGCGTCGCCGATAGCGCACACCAGCGGATGGCCCGAGAAGGTTTCGCCGTGGCGCAGCGCGACGCCGGCGCGCTCGAAGGCGCCGTAGACGCGCTCGTGGATCAGCACCGCGCCGGTCGGCACGTAGCCGCCGCAGATGCCCTTCGCCATCGTG
>DATJNS010000099.1:0-3475 GCA_035507915.1 Candidatus Sulfotelmatobacter sp. | reverse complement strand
CGAGCTGGTCTTGATCGCGGAGCGCGAGCTTCCCAAAGCTGCCGAGCGGGCCTTCGGCGGCGTCGATCTGGTCATCGGACCGAAAGGCTCCGCGCTCGATCTCGTGCTGTGCTGCGCGCTCCAGGTTTCCGAGCCACGCGGCTTGATCCCGCTCGAGCCGGCGCTCGCGTTGGTCAAACAGCCGCTGGTTCGCGCCGCTGCGCCGATCGCGCTGGGCGACAACTTTCGGGGCCGGCGGATCATCGGCACCACACCCGAGCTCCTGAGCGTCTATGGCGCCAAGTTTGCCCAGGGTGGTCCGTGGTCGGCACCGCTCCAAGCCGTCGTGGGTGCCGAGGCGGCGCACGCGCTCGATCTCGAGTTGGGCCAAAAATTCGTGGGGGCACACGGCCTGGGTGCCGGCGGCGAGGAACACACGGAGTTCCCCTACACGGTCACGGGCATCTTGGCCCCGACCGGCTCGGCGCTCGACCGCGTCGTGCTGACGAGCATCGAAAGCGTGTGGCTCATCCACCAGCATCACGAAACCGAGGAAGCGACGACACGTGGCGAGGCGGCGCCGGCTGATGCACCACCGGCAGCGACGGCGATCTTGGCCGCCCTCAGGAGCCCGGTTGCGCTGGCGTCGATGCCGCGGCAGATCGATGCGACCGAGCGCTTCTCCGCCGCGGTTCCGGCGTTCGAGATGGCGCGGCTGAGCCGGGCGGCGCGACCGATCATCAGCACCATCATGGCGATCGGCCTGCTGTTTGCCGCGCTGGCCGCTGCCACCGCCGCCGCAGCGCTCGCCGCCACCGTCAGCGCGCGCGTGCGAGACCTCGCGCTCTTGCGCATGCTTGGCGCACATCCGTGGGAGCTGGCAGCTATCGCGATGGCCGAATCCGTCATGCTGGCGCTCGGGTCGCTCGTGCTGGGCCTGGCTGGCGTGCTCATCGTCGCGCCGTTCGCCGCGGACATCTTGGCCGAACGGGATGGCCTGCTGCTCCGCGTCCTGCCCACCGGCTGGGATCTCGCCTGGCTGCTCGGCGGCGCGTTGACCGTCGCCGTAGCCATTGCCATGATCCCGGCGATCCGTGCGGCCCGCGCCGCCATCGAAAGGGTGTTGACCCCATGATGCTCCGACGGCTGTTCGTTATGCTCCCGCTTGTTCTGGTTGCCTCGGGCTTCAAAGAGACCACTATGGTTAGGCCTCTGCCCGATCAGCCGGCGAGCGAGCGCGCCGCCCAGGACGCTCTGCCGCAGTCGATGAATCCCCTTTGGGCGAAGCTCGCCAAGTGCACGGTGAAGTTCAATCAGCGCACGGGCCTGTTCTCGATCGGGCTCACGTCCGACGTGAAGGGTCTCGACGGTCAGAGAATCGATGTGAATGGCTTCATACTGCCGCTCGACGGATCCGATGAGACCCGCCACTTCCTGCTGACCAAGCGCACGCCAGTCTGCCTGTTCTGCCCGCCCGGCGAACCCAACGAGGTGATCGAAGTCACGTCGACGAAGCCGGTTGCGTGGATCGACGACATGGTGACGATGAAGGGTCGCTTCAAGCTCGTGAATAAAGGCGAGAAGGGCGTCTTCTTCGCGCTGACCGACGCGTCGCCCACGCGCTAGGTCAGCCGCACGCCCTCAGCAATGCCCTGATGCGCGCCATCGTCAGGATGCCGCGCCATTTGCCGCAGATCCGCCCGTCGGCCGTGCGCACGCGCGCGAACGGCAGGATGCCGTCCGCGTCGCCCGCGGTTCGCAGCAGCGCGCGCTCGTCGGTCCCGGACGGCGGCGCGACGGCTAAGTCAGGGAGTAGTGGCGAGGCGGCCTCGAGTTCGGCGCGCGCCGTGACCCGGTCGGCCAGCAGATAGATCATCAGCGGAGTGCTGTCGGCGCGGGCCACTTCCGCCAACACGCTCAGCTCCGCACGGCAGGGCGCACAGGTCGAGGCGTAATAGACGTCCAGAACGGGAGCGTCGGCGGCGAGCATGGTCATTCGACGTTCTACTCCAGACTGATGCCATCCAACGCCCTCGGCCATTCGGAGGGGCCCGGCTGCCCGATTGCGCAAATTACAAATGTTATACTATAACACTTTCAGCGGAGGTGCAGCGCCTTCGCAACGTCTCGCCGACGGAGCCGCCGCCAACGATGCATCAGGCTGCATCATGATCGCCCGGGTGCCCGAAACGCGCCGGAGGGTCCATCCCTCGACTGCGCGACGCTGCGGCGCACGGCTCGCGCTCCTGGCGCTGCTCATCCAGACGTGGCTGCCGCTGATCGACGCGGCGTTCCACCGCTACGTCGAAACCGCCGACGCGCCCGCGGCGCACGGCGGCGTGACAGCGGCCGAACCGACCGCACTCATGGTGACGGTGTCTCAGCCGCAGCCCACACCCGCACCGCACGATTGCCCGATCTGCGAGTTCATCGTCTTACTCGGCAACTATGCCCCGCCGTCGACGATCAGCGCTGCGCCGCCCGCCCATCACGCGAGCGTTGTGGTCCGGCCGATGCTGTCGCGCTTCATCCGCTCCGCCGACGCGTGGTCGGCCCAACCCCGCGCTCCGCCTGACCTGACCTGACGTTCGCCAAATCCGGCATGCCTACGCCCGCTGTCCAAGGGGCGGTGCCGGAATGCATTTCAGCTCGGTTCAAGGGGCACATCCACATGGCTCGTTCCAGTCATCGCCGCAATCATGCGGCGCACGATCTCGTTCGTCGCGTTCTGATTCATGGTCTGCTCGGGTTCGGCGCCGTCCTCTTGGCCGATGCCGCCCGCGCGCAGCAAGCGAGCCCCGCGGCGCCGGTCGCCGCGGGACGCGTCGAGGGTCAGGTCAAGGACGCGCTCGATCGGCCGCTGATCGGCGTGCAGCTCAGGCTCGAGACGCCGGACGGCAAGGTCGCCGGGCGAACCACAACCGACACCAACGGGCGCTACGTCTTCACCGGGATCGCCCCCGGCATCTATTCGCTGGTCGGCGAACGGGCGGAGTTCCAGACCGGCACCGCGCTCGTCACGGTCGCGGCGACCGGCGGCGCGCGCGCCGATCTGGTGCTGGCCTCGCGCAATGCGCTCGACCTCAAGGTCCAAGCCCAGCGGCTCAACGAGGCGCGCGCCAACATCGCGCCGAGCCTCGGCGCGACCGTCTATCAGATGGACCGCGGCGCGCTCGAATCGCAGGCCCAGGGTGACAACGCGCCGTTCAACCAGACCTTGCTGCGCGCGCCCGGCGTCGCCGAGGACAGTTTCGGCCAGCTGCATGTGCGCGGCGACCACGCCAATCTGCAATACCGCATCAACGGCGTGCTGATCCCCGAGGGCATCACGGGCTTTGGCCAGGCGTTCGACACCCGTTTCGCCGACAGCGTCTCGCTGATCACGGGCGCGCTGCCGGCGCAGTACGGCTACCGCACCGCCGGCATCATCGACATCCAGACCAAAACCGGCGACATCGGCAACGGCGGCGAGATGGGGATGTACGGCGGCAGCTAC
>DATJNS010000098.1:0-4474 GCA_035507915.1 Candidatus Sulfotelmatobacter sp. | reverse complement strand
GGCTACTCGGTGACCGCCTACCAGCTCTTCGTCTTCACCCTGTCCGCGATGCTGGCGGGCATCGCCGGGGCGCTCTACGTGCCGCAGGTCGGCATCATCAATCCGAGCGAGTACTCGCCGGCGAACTCGATCGAGGCGGTCATCTGGGTCGCGGTCGGCGGTCGCGGCTCGCTCTATGGCGCCGTGCTCGGCGCCTTCGCGGTGAACGGCGCCAAGACCTGGCTCACCACCTCGGTCCCCGAGCTGTGGCTGTTCGTGCTCGGCGGGCTGTTCATCGCCGTCACGCTCTTCCTGCCACGCGGCCTGATCGGTCTGATCGGGCTCGGCGGCAGCGCGCCGCGCGGCGGCTGGGCCGGGCTCGACCGCCTGTTCTCGCGCGTCACTGTGCCGAAACCGAGCGTCTCGAAGGGGACACCGGGCGATGGCTGAGCCGATCCTCTATCTCGACGGCGTCAGCGTCTCGTTCGACGGCTTCAAGGCGCTCAACAGCCTGAGCCTGATCGTGGAAAGCGGCGAATTGCGCACCATCATCGGGCCGAACGGCGCCGGCAAGACCACGATGATGGACGTCGTCACGGGCAAGACGCGGCCCGACACCGGCACCGTGCTGTTCAAGGGCAAGCACGATTTGACGCGGCTCGACGAGGCGCGCATCGCCAATCTCGGCATCGGACGCAAGTTCCAGAAGCCGACGGTGTTCGACAGCCTCACGGTGTTCGAGAACCTCGAGCTCGCGTTGAAGGCCGATCGCGGCACGTTTGCGGCGCTGCGCTTCAAGCTGGCCGCGGTCGAGCGCGGCCGCGTCGACGAGGTGCTCGAGCTGGTCGGGCTCACCGAGCGCGCCGGCGATCTCGCCGGCATCCTGTCGCACGGACAGCGCCAGTGGCTCGAGATCGGCATGCTCCTGATGCAGGATCCGGAGCTGCTGCTGATCGACGAGCCGGTCGCCGGCATGACGGATCAGGAGACCGAGCTGACCGCCGAGCTGCTGCGCCGCATCGCCGGCACCCGGTCGGTCATCGTGGTCGAGCACGACATGGAGTTCGTGCGCTCGCTCGCCACCAAGGTGACCGTGCTGCACGAGGGCAGCGTGCTCGCGGAAGGGCCGATGGATCAGGTCCAGGCCAACGAGCGCGTCATCGAAGTCTATCTGGGCCGTTGACGGTGCTGCAGGTCGAGGGCCTCAATCTCTACTACGGCGCCAGCCACACACTGCGCGACGTCACCCTGACCGCGCGCATGGGCGAGGTCAGCTGCCTGCTCGGACGCAACGGCGTCGGCAAATCGAGCTTCCTGCGCGCGCTGGTCGGCATCGAGGCGATCCGTTCGGGCCGCATCGTGTGGGAAGGCCACGATATCACGAACCTGCCGGCGCATCGGCGCGCCCAGTCCGGCATCGGCTACGTGCCGCAAGGCCGCGAGATCTTCCCGCTCCTGACGGTCGCGGAGAATCTGCAGACCGGCCTGGCGCCGCTGCCGCGCAGCGAGCGCTACATTCCCGACGACGTGTTCGGCTTGTTCCCGGTGCTGCAGTCGATGCTGAAGCGCCGCGGCGGCGACCTGTCGGGCGGCCAGCAGCAACAGCTCGCGATCGCGCGCGCGCTGGTCACGCGGCCGCGCCTCCTGATCCTCGACGAGCCGACCGAGGGCATCCAGCCCTCGATCATCAAGGACATCGAGCACGTCATCCGCCTGCTCGCCCAGCGCGGCGACATGGCGATCCTGCTGGTCGAGCAGTACTACGAGTTCGCGCGCGATCTCGCGACCGAGCTCGCCGTGATGGTGCGCGGCGAGGTCGTGCTGTCGGGCCCGGTCGACGCGATCCCGGAGTCCGAGGTGCGCCGCCACCTCACGGTCTAGTCGTCGCCGACTCAGCGGAAATCGGCGCGCGCCTCGCCGAGCCCGGACAGGCTCGCGACCACCGTGTCGCCGCGCGATACCCATCTGGTTTCCACCACGCTGCCGGTCAGCACGACGTCGCCCGCGCGCAGCGTCTCGCCGCGCGCCGCAAGACTGTCGGCGAGCCAGGCGAGCGCCGCCAAGGGATGGCCCATCACGTCGGCGCCGCGCCCGCGCCCGGCCTCGATGCCGTTGATCGTCGTGACGCCGACGATTTGCGCGAGGTCGAGCATGCGCCAATCCGCGATCGGCGGACCGAGCACGCAGGCGGCGTTGAAGAAGTCGTCGGCGATCAGGCTCGGCGTGTCGACCCGCTTGTAGTCGGTCCAGCGGTCGTCGACGATCTCGATCGCCGCCATGCAGGCGTCGACCGCCACGGCGACGCGGGCGGTGTCGAAGGGCGCTCCGGTCGCCGGCAGGTCGGCGCCCAGGCGCACCGCGATCTCGCATTCGACGCCGACGTGCAGGAAGTCGTCGAGCCGCAGGTCGGCGGCGTCACGATGGATCGTCGCCGTGAACATCCCGCCGGCGCACGGGCTGCCGATGCCGAGGAATCGCTGCATCACCGGCGTCGTGCAACCGATTTTGTGGCCCGCGATCGGACCCAGACCGCGCGCGGCGAGTGTCGCGTGCAGCAGGGCCTGCGTCGCGTACGCCTCCGCCTGGTCGCGCGGTCGGCAATCGGCCGGCAGGCCATCGAGCCGCGTGCGCGCCAGCCGCGCATCGGCGAGCAGCGCGGCGGCCTGCGCGGCCGCGTCACGCGTCATGGGTTGGGCGAACGACGTGCATCATCGCACGGGCGAGCATGGCTCGCCGCGCGCGACGACGCAAATCCCCTTGGCGCGCGCGAGGCGGCTGCGCCTCGGCCGCCCTATTTGATCTGGCCGCGGACCTCGCCGCTCTTGTTCGCGGCGGTGTGGATGTTGAGATAGTCCTTGCCCGCCACCAGATCGGCCACCTGGGCGTCGGTCAGGGTCGCTTTGCCGGTGATCGGACTCTTGGCCCCGTTGGGGGCCAGATTGACGACCACGCCGGCATTTTGGCCGGGCGCCGCGGGACCGTGGATGTGCGCGGCGCCGGCATCGCCCGAGAGCCCGCTGTAGGTCACCGTCCAGGTCAGCTCCTTGGTCGCCGGATTGAGCATGAAGGTGCCCTTGGCGGTGCCGCCGCCCATCGCCGGCGGCACTTCCTGGGCGGTCGTGGCGTCGGCGTGCAGAGTCTTGGTCTGGGCATGGGCACCCGGTGCCAGCGCCAGGCAGGCCGCCAGCGTGGCGGCGGTGGTGAGCAGCGTGCGAATCCGCATGACGATCTCCCCCTTGATCGATGAAGCCGGCTCTCCCGGCCGGTGGCCGGCAAGCGTCCCCCAAACCGGCCGGCGCTTCAACGATCACGCCGGGCCGCTTATTCCGCCTTACGCGCCGTCGCCGACCAGCGAGAATGGCGCCCAGAAGATCGGGTGGGCGTAGCTGAACTCGACCGTCTTGGTCGCCGGGTCGACCAGCCCGGGGCCGTCGATCAACGCGAGCTCGGCCGCTTGCAATGCTGCGGCCCGACTCAGCCGAGGGTCCTCGGCCTGGCGGCGGAACAGGTCGGTCGTCAGCGCGCGCGCCGAGGTCGTCTCGACCGGCCAGTTCGACACCAGCAGGGCGCGCGCCCCGGCGTAGAAGAAGGCCCGACCGAGTCCCGACACGGCCTCGGCGCCCGCGCCGTTGCCGGCCGCCGTGTTGCATGCCGACAGCACGACCCAGTCGGCGTTCAGCTTCAGGGCCAGCACCTCGTCCATGGTCAGGAGCCCGTCGCCGCCGCCACCGGCCAGCGTGGGCGCCGACAAGGCGAGCGCCGGCTCGGTCAGCCCGTTGAGATCGCCGGGCACCAGGCCGTGGGTCGCGAAGGCGATCACCCGCCGGTCGGCCAGCGTCATGGTCTCGACGGTATGCTCGTTGGCCGCCGTGCCGATGAACACGTCCTTGTCCGGATCGGCGCGCAGGGCGCGCGCGATGCTGCGCACCTCCTCGGCGGTGTCGGGCAACGGCGGCAGCATCGCGAGATCGGCCGAGTCGGCGCCCTCGGTCTTGGGCGCGCTGCGCAGGTGCAGCTTGGCGCCGCGCGTGGTCAACGCGCCCGCCGCGGCGAGCTGAGCGGGGGCGTTCTGCTGGGGACCGAACACCGGATCGCCGAAGCCGACGAACGGCTTGCGGTCGGCGCCCGCGGGCGGCAGGGCGCGCAAGGTCGGCAGCGAAGCCACCGACGGCAGCTGCGTGATCGCGACCTGGCGCGCCAGGAACGGCACCGTCTTGTAGCCGGCGAACATCGGCTGGCCGGGCGGATCGACGGGCGGCGCGGTCGGTGCGGTCACGAGCACGCCGAGCGGCAGCTCGGCGAGCGTGCCGCCGGTCACCGCAAGCAGGCTGGCGGCGCCCTTCCAGCCGGGTTCGACCGGTTTGAGCAGGGCGTTGTAGAGCTCGTTGGCCAGGGCGACGTCGAAGCGTGGGATCTCGCCCGTCGTCTCGGCCTGCGGGTCGAGCGCGTGGCGCAGCTGCGCGACCGCGGCGTTGAGCTGCTTGCGGCTGAGCGC
>DATJNS010000097.1:0-7277 GCA_035507915.1 Candidatus Sulfotelmatobacter sp. | reverse complement strand
CAGCGCCATGCAGGCGTCGAAGATCCGCATCAGGGTCGGATAGGGCTTGAGGTCGAGATCGTAGCGCCTGGCGTTGAACACTTGAGGCACCAGGCAAACGTCGGCGAGACCGGGCTCGTCGCCGTGACAGAATGTTCCGGTCGCGGCGTGACCGGCGATCAGGCTCTCGAACGCCTGAAAGCCGAGTGCGATCCAGTGGTTGAACCAGCGCTGCACCGTCGGCTCGTCCTGCTTCAACTCGCGGCCCAGGTACTGCAGAACGCGCAGATTGCCGAGCGGATGGATCTCACAGGCGATGATCTGCGCCAGCGCACGCACGCGGGCGCGCCCCTCGGGCGTCGCGGGCAGCAGCGGCCGCGCCGGATGGACCTCGTCGAGATACTCGATGATCGCCAGCGACTGCGTCAGCACGCGCTCGCCGTCGATCAGCGCGGGCACCAGGGCCTGCGGATTGAGCTTCAGGAATTCGGGTGCGCGCTGTTCGCCGCGGCGCAGGTGGACCGCGCTGGGCTCGTAGTCGAGCCCCTTCAGATTGAGCGCGATGCGCACGCGAAACGCCGCGGACGACCGGAAAAACCCGTAGAGCTTCATCATCGGCGGTCCTCCCCGCGGCACTGCGCCGCACGTTACGGAACCGACCGGGCGGCGTCTACGCCTTGAGGACGCCGCGGCGGATCTGATCCTGCTCGATCGATTCGAACAGCGCGCGGAAATTGCCCTCGCCGAAACCCTCGTCGCCCTTGCGCTGAATCAGCTCGAAGAAGATCGGACCGATCACCGTCTCGGTGAAGATCTGCAGCAAGAGCCCGCCGCCGGGGGTGCCGTCGAGCAGTATCCGATTGCGCTTGAGGCGCGCGACGTCCTCGCCGTGGCCGGGCAGCCTTGCGTCGAGCATCTCGTAGTACGTGTCGGGCACGTCGAGAAAGCGCACCCCGCGCGCGCCCAACGTCTCGACCGCGCGGTGAATGTCGGTCGCGCCGAGCGCGATGTGCTGGATGCCCTCGCCGTGGTAGGCCGCCAGGTACTCTTCGATCTGGCTCTTGTCGTCGACCGACTCGTTGATCGGGATGCGGATCTTGCCGCACGGGCTCGTCATCGCGCGCGACTTCAAGCCCGTCAGCTTGCCCTCGATGTCGAAGTAGCGGATCTCGCGGAAATTGAACAAGCGCTCGTAGAAGGTCGCCCACTCGTCCATGCGGCCGCGGTGCACGTTGTGCGTCAGGTGATCGATGCCGGCGAGACCGACGCCGTCCGACGTGCCGGCGGCGCCAGCGACCGGCACGAAGTCGACGTCGTAGATCGTGCGGTCGCCGTACCGGTCGACCAGATAGATCAGGCTGCCGCCGATGCCCTGGATCGCCGGGATGTTGAGCTCCATCGGGCCGACCTGGGCCTGGAACGGCCGCGCGCCGAGCTGCACCGCGCGGTGTAGCGCCTGCGCCGCATCCTTCACGCGAAAGGCGAGCGCGCACACGCTGGGCCCGTGAACCCGCGCGAACGCCTGCGCGAAGCTGTCGGGCTCGGCGTTGACGATGAAGTTGACGTCGCCCTGGCGGTAGAGCGTGACGCGCTTGGAGCGATGGCGCGCCACGGCCGCGAAGCCGAGCCGCTCGAACAGCGCGCCCAGCGCGACCGGATCGGGGGCGGTGTACTCGACGAACTCGAAGCCGTCGGTGCCCATCGGATTGTCGATCCCGGGACGCTCCCCGGGAGGTCGGGCGGTCGCGCTGTCAGCCATCGGCCCCTGCCCTTCCGGCGCGCGCTCGCGCCGACATCACGTGCGGGGCATGTTACGGCCTCCAGCCCCCGGACGCAGCTCGATTGCCGCGCCCGCGGGTCGTCGGCAGGTCAGTGGAACGCGACGTGCCTGACCGCGGCTTCGGCGATCCGGCGCCAGTTCGTCATCTCTTCGTAGCGGCCTTCCGATTGCGCCTGCTGGGCGCGCAGCACGGCCGCGGCGATCGCGACCTCGCCGAACCTGTCGAGCAGCACCGTCGCGGCGCGAAGGGCATTGGATTCCGACAACATCGGCAGGCTCCCTCATTGGGTTGCCATCGAGTAACGATTGGGTGGCGCTAAGGCTCCCACGCATCGTCGATTTCAGCCAAAGACTATGTCAAGAATAAGGCCGATATCCGGCCGTTTTGCGACATTCTAGCGCGTCTGAGCGGCGGCGGTCCGGTCAGATTGGGTAAATCATTGGATGATCCCACCCGGAAGGCGCTGGGCGGTCGCGGCGGCCGGCCCGCCGCCGGCTCCCTCGCGTTGCGTGCCGCGCGCGGCGTGCTATAACGCCGCCCACGCCGAACAAGGGGTGCCGGAGTGGCGCAGCCGCTTGTCTTCATCCTGAACGGGCCGAATCTCAACCTGCTGGGGCGTCGCGAGCCCACCATCTATGGCCACGACACGCTCGCGGCGATCGAGGAGCTGTGCCGGCGCAGCGGCGAGTCGCTCGAGCTCGCGGTCGACTTCCGCCAATCCAACCACGAGGGCGAGCTGGTCGACTGGATCCATGAGGCCGGCGACAGCGCGGCCGGCATCATCCTCAACGGCGGCGGGCTGACCCACACGTCGGTCGCGCTGCTCGACGCCCTGCGCGCGGTCGGCCTGCCGGCGATCGAGGTGCACTTGTCGAACATCCATCGGCGCGAGGAATTCCGGCGCCATTCCTATCCGGCGCAAGGCGCGGTCGGCATCATCGCCGGCTTCGGGGCGCAGAGCTATGCGCTGGCTCTGGTCGCGATGGCCAATCTGATCACCGCCCAGGCGCCCCGATGAACCGGCACCAGGTGGACGCCGAGTTGATCCGCAAGCTCGCGGCGCTGCTCGACGAGACCGGCTTGACCGAGCTCGAGTACCAGACCAGCGCGCTGCGCGTGCGGGTCGCCAAGAATCATGTGGGCAGCCACGGCGGCGTGATGGTGACGCCGCCGCCGGCAGCCGGCCCGGTGCCCGCGGAGAGCGCGCCCGCGGCCCCGACGGCCGACCATCCGGGCGCCATCATCTCGCCGATGGTCGGCACGGCCTATTGCGCGCCCGAGCCCGGCGCGGCGGCCTTCGTCAGGGTCGGCGACGCCGTGCGCCAGGGGCAAACCCTGCTCATCATCGAGGCCATGAAGGTGATGAACCCGGTGCCGGCGCCGCGCGCCGGCACGGTCACCGAGATCCTGGTGCGCGACGCCCAGCCGGTCGAGTACGGCGAAGTCCTGCTGGTGATCGAGTGACGCGGGCACCCTTCGATGCCGTCACCCCCGCGACAGCGGGGGGCCAGGACTCACGGGCGCGATGCCGGCGCATCGACCCCTCGACGCCCGCCGGCGCGGGCATCACGATCGGGGGCGAACCTCGAGCCGCATCGCGCGCGGCATAAGCCATGTTCGAAAAGATCCTGATCGCCAACCGCGGCGAGATCGCGCTGCGGATCCACCGCGCCTGCCGCGAGCTTGGCATCCAGACGGTCGCCGTGCACTCGACCGCCGATGCCGACGCCATGCATGTGCGGTTGGCCGACGAGAGCGTCTGCATCGGCCCGCCGCCGGCCCGCGGCAGCTACCTCAACATGCCCGCGATCCTGTCGGCCGCCACGATCACGGGCGCCGACGCGATCCATCCCGGCGTCGGTTTCCTCGCCGAGAACGCCGACTTTGCCCAGATGGTGATCGAGCACGGCTTCGCCTTCATCGGGCCGTCACCCGCGCACATAAGGGTCATGGGCGACAAGATCGCCGCCAAGCGGGCAATGCGCGAGCTCGGCGTGCCGGTCGTGCCGGGCACCCCGGAACCGGTCGGCAGCGACGACGAGGCGGCGCGGCTCGCCCGCGACATGGGCTTCCCGGTGCTCATCAAGGCCAGCGCGGGCGGCGGCGGGCGCGGCATGAAGCTCGCGCGCTCGCCGGCCGATCTCGCGACGGCGCTCGCGGGCGCGCGCGCCGAGGCCAAGGCCGGGTTCGGCAACGACGCCGTCTATCTGGAGAAGTTCCTCGAGCACCCGCGCCACATCGAGATGCAGGTGCTGGGCGACGGACAGGGCGCGGTGATCCATCTGGGCGAGCGCGACTGCTCCGTGCAGCGGCGCCATCAGAAGCTGATCGAGGAGGCGCCTTCGCCGGCGCTCAATGCCGCCGAGCGCGTCGGTCTCGGCGAGCGCGTGCTCGCGGCAATGACCAAGCTCGGCTACGCGAGCGCCGGCACGCTCGAGTTCCTCTATGAGGACGGCAAATTCCACTTCATCGAGATGAACACGCGGCTGCAGGTCGAGCATCCGGTCAGCGAGCTGATCACCGGCATCGATCTGGTGCGCGAGCAGATCCGCATCGCCGCCGGCGGGCGCATCGGCATCACGCAGGATCAGGTGCGTTTCAGTGGGCACGCGATCGAGGCGCGGATCAATGCCGAGCATCCCGATACGTTCGTGCCGTCGCCCGGACGCATCGGCGACTACCACGCGCCCGGCGGTCCGGGCGTACGCGTGGATTCCGCGCTCTATACCGGCTATCGGGTGCCGCCACATTACGATAGCCTGATCTCCAAGCTCATCGTGTACGGGGCAACCCGCAACGAGTGCCTGATGCGGCTTCGGCGCGCGCTCGAGGAATACGTGATCGGCGGGATCGAGACGACGATCCCGTTGCACCGGCGCGTGGTCTCCGCGCCCGACTTCATCAACGGCGACTACGACATCCACTGGCTCGAGCGCTTCGTCGGGCAGGCGGGCGCGGCACCGGCCTGAGCGGGCCGCGAGCCGCCGCCGTGGCGCAGCTGACGCCCGAACTGCTGCTCAACGCCTATGCCGTCGGCATCTTTCCGATGGCCGAGGCGCGCGACGACCCCGAACTCTACTGGATCGACCCCGAGCGGCGCGGCATTCTGCCGTTCGACCACTTTCACGTGCCGCGCAGTCTGCGCCGCACCGTGCGGCGCGCGCCGTTCGAGGTCCGTGCCGACACGGCGTTCCGCCAGGTCGTCGCGGGCTGCGCCGAAGCGACCACCGAGCGCCCGGAGAGCTGGATCAACGCCGACATCCAGGCCGTCTACGGCGCGCTGTTCGACGCGGGCTACGCGCACAGCGTCGAGTGCTGGCAGGCCGACCGGCTGGTCGGCGGGCTCTACGGCGTGGCGATCGGCGGCGCGTTCTTCGGCGAGAGCATGTTCAGCCGCGAGCGCGACGCCAGCAAGGTGGCGCTCGTCCATCTGGTCGCGCGCCTGGAGACCGGCGGCTTCCGACTGCTCGACACGCAGTTCGTGACCGCGCATCTCGCCCGCTTCGGCGCGGTCGAGATCACGCGCGACGAATATCGCAAGCGCTTGCGCCTCGCGCTCCGGACGCGCGCGCGTTTCGCATCCGAGCTGCCGGCGTCGGCGCTCGAGCGCTATCTCGGCGGTTGATCGGTGCGCACCCGGCTGTGGGACAGCGTCGCGCTGTGGCGCAACCTCGCGTTCGCGCTCGCCGCGATCACGGTCCTGGCGCTGGCAAGCGCGGCCTTGCTGACCGTGCCGTTGGCCGAGCGCGGGCCGGTGCCGCGTCCGCTGGTCGCGGTGCTGGTCGACGACGCGCGCCAGCCGGCCTGGCTCGCGCTCGCCAATCCCGCCGGCACGCGCCTCGAGCTGCGCGCCCTCAGGGCGCTCGCCCCCCCGGCCGGGCGCGCGTTCGAGCTGTGGGTGATCCGGGCCCCCGACGAGACGCCGCGATCGCTCGGCATCCTGCCGCCCCAGGGCCGCGAGCTCGAGCAGCTCCCCGTGCTGCTGCACACGGGCGCCACCTTGGCGGTCAGCGTCGAGCCGCCGGGCGGTTCGCCCGCCGGTTTCCCGAGCGGGCCGCTCGTGCTGTCAGGGATCGTCGTGGCGACCGACGGACCGCCGCCGCCTACCGGCAATCCTTGAGCCAGACGTCGTAGACCGGATGCTCGAGCGGATTGAGGCCCGGCGACGACGCGAACATCCAGCCCGAGAAGATCTTCTGGCGCGGCTGCTCGGGCTTGATCTCGAAGATGTCGAGAAACGCCGCGGTCTCGGGCGGCTCCTCGGGCGGCTTCTTGACGCAGGTCTCGGCGACGATCTCGAGCGTGCCGAAGCGCACCGCTTGGCCGATCGGCGCATCGAAGGTCGAGACCCGCGCCGTCACCTTGTCGAGGCCCTGGAGCACCGCCTCGGCGGCACGCGCGCCGGCGCCCGGCGCGAGTACGAGCGCGACCGCGAGCGTCACGGCAAGACGTGGAAAGCGCGCGTCGCGGCGCCGCCGGCGTTCAGTGCGTCGGCTTTTCACCGCCGGCCGGCTGCTGCTGTTGCTGCGGGGATTGCGGCTGATCGCCGAGCGAGAACATGAATTTGCCGAGCAGCTGCATGAGGTCGACGGGCGCCTGGGTGTATTTGAGCCGGCCGCCGGGCTTCAGCGCCGTGTCGGACGCGCCCGGCACGATATTCAGGAACTGGCTGCCGAGGAGCCCTTCGCTCGTGATCTGCGCCACCGAGTCGTCGGGCACTTCGATCGAGCTCGAGACGCTGAAATGCACGTCGGCGAGAAACGTCTTGGGATCGAGCGAGAGCGCGGTCACGGTGCCGACCTTGACACCGCTCATGCGCACGTCGCTGCCGGTCGACACGCTGCCGACGCGATCGAACATGGCCTCGAGCTCGTAGCCCTGGTGACCGCCCAGGCCCGTGGTCGTGTAGGCGAACCACGCGAACGCGCCGGCGATCAGAAGCACGAGCGCGCCGACGATCGGCTCGATGACGTCGCGATGCATCGCGGTCAGGTCGGCTGCCAGGGCTCGTAGTCGCCGCTTGAGCGTGCGCGGTGCCCACCTTTCAAGGTGTGTCCGGGCGGCCGGTAGGCAAGCCCGGTGCCGGTGAGGTTCGGCACATGCGGCTTCTGCCAGGATCGAACCGCCCGATCGCCGGCACGCGGCGGCTCGGCGACCAGGTGATGCAGCCAAGCGTGCCACTCGGGCGGCACTTTCGAGGCCTCGGGTTCGCCGTTGTAAAGCACCCAGCGCCGGACGCGCTTGGGGTCGCGCGCGCGGCGCTCCTGGAAATAGCGGTTGCCGAAGGCGTCCTGTCCGACCTGCGCGCCGCACAACCAGGTGAAGAGCCGGGTTCCGATCGTCATGTCGCCAGACCTGTCGTCCGTTTCGTGCCGCCGGAGCAGCACCACGCCAGGGCGCTCCCACGCGGGCGCGGACTATGGCATCCCGGCCCCGAGGCGTCCAGACGGCCCTTGTCCGCGGCTAGTCGGGGCAGTGCGCGATCCCGGGCCGCGGCACCACGACGAAGTCGAGCAC
>DATJNS010000096.1:0-22777 GCA_035507915.1 Candidatus Sulfotelmatobacter sp. | reverse complement strand
CAGGCGCTGCTCGAGGCGGTGACGCCGATCCTGACGGCGCTGCGCGCCGGCAAGCCCGCCCGCGCGGTCGCGCTGTCGGACGCCGTGAAGCCGCTCGCGCAATCGCTGCAGCTCCTGACCGCCAAGCCGGTGCTCTACGTCTGCAACGTCGACGAGAGCGAGGCGGCGACCGGCAACGAGCAGTCGCGGCGGGTCGCCGCCCGCGCCGAGGCGGAAGGCGCGGCGACGGTCGTGATCTCGGCGGCGATCGAGGCCGAGGTGGCGCAGCTCGCCAGCGAGCCCGAGCGCCTGGAGTTCCTCCACTCGCTCGGGCTCGAGGAGACCGGCCTCGCACGCGTGATCCGCGCCGGCTACGGATTGCTCGATCTCGTCACCTTCTTCACCGCCGGCCCCAAGGAGGCGCGCGCCTGGACCGTGCGGCGCGGCGCCAGGGCGCCCGAGGCGGCCGGCGTCATCCACACCGATTTCGAGAAGGGCTTCATCCGCGCCGAGACGATCTCCTACGACGACTACGTCGCCTGCGGCGGCGAGCAGGGCGCCAAGGACGCCGGCAAGATGCGCCTGGAGGGTCGCGACTACGTGGTGCGCGACGGCGACATCTTCCTGTTCCGCTTCAACGTCTGAGCCGGCGGCGCTCGCGCGCCTCGGCGATCGCGCGCTCGAGATCCGACCAGCGGATCGGCTTCAACAGGATGCCGTCGATGCCGGCGGCCTCGAATCGCTGACGCTGCTCGGGCGCGACATCGGCGGTCAGCGCGACGATCGGGGTGCGGCCGGCTGCACCGTCGAGCACGCGGATCGCTCGCGTCGCCTCGACACCGTCCATCTCGGGCATCTGCATGTCCATCAGGATCACGTCGAACGGCTCGCGAGCGACCGCCGCGACCGCATCGCGACCGTTCTCCACGATCGCGAAACGATGACCGAGGTGGGACAGGATCGCTTCGATCAGGCGCCGATTGGTCGCCACGTCGTCGGCGACCAGCACGCTGAGCGCGCCGACCGAGATCGGCGCAGACTCGGGCGCACCGGCGGCGCCGGAAGCGCCGGCGAGCCGCGGCGTCAGGCGGAACCAGAACGTGGCGCCGGCGCCGGGCCTGCTGTCGACGTCGATCTCGCCACCCATCGCCTCGATCAGGCGACGGCAGATCGCCAGGCCCAGGCCGGTGCCGCCGAACCGCCGGCTGGTCGAGCCGTCGCCTTGGCTGAACACCTGAAACAGGCGCGCGCGCGTCGCCGCGTCGATGCCCGGGCCAGTGTCGGCGACCGCGATGCGCAACGCCACGCGGTCGCGCTCGACGCGCCACTCGTCGACGCGAATCTCGACGCCGCCGCGCACCGTGAACTTGACGGCGTTGCCGACCAGGTTGAGCAGCACCTGGCGCACACGCACCGGATCGCCGTGGATCCAGCGCGGCGCCGCCGCCGGCCACTCGAAACGGATATCGAGCGCCTTCTCGGCCGCGCGCGGCGCGAGCAGGCGAACCGCGTCGCCGATCGTCTCGGCAAGATCAAACGGCACCTCCTCGACGACCAGGTGCCCGGCTTCGATCTTGGAAAAGTCGAGGATGTCGTTGAGCACCGCGAGCAGCGCGTCGGCCGAGCTGCGCAGCAGGCCGACATATTCGCGCTGCTTGCCGTCGAGCTCGGTGCGCAGCAGCAAGTCGACCATACCGATCACGCCGGTCATCGGCGTGCGCAGCTCGTGGCTCACCACCGCGAGGAACTGTGATTTGGTGCGGCTCGCCGCCTCGGCCTCGGCCTGCGCCTCGCGCAGTCGCTTGACCAGGCTGTCGAGCTCGGCATTGGTCGCCTCGAGCGCGAGCAGCTTGGTGGTGTCGATCCAGATCATGCTCAGGCTGCCGTCGAGCATGACGCGCTCCTCGACCTGCAGCCATCCGCCGTCGCGCCGGCGCAGCACGACCGGCCGCGACAACGCCGCCTCGACCGGCCAGACGCGATCGACCAGCACCTGGATCTTGTCGAGCTCGACCGGATCGATGTGGGCACGAATGCATTCCATCATCTCGACACCGAAGCGGCAGCCGGCATGGAAATGCCTCACCGCGTGCGGGAAGACGTCGCCGGCGCGATTGTTGGCGCTGCGGAAATTGCCGTGCCGGTCGAACGAGATGATCGCGCAGTCCGACAGGGTCGAGAGCTCGGAGAACTCCGTCACCGCGGTCTGGTTGAGCTCGCGCGTCTTGTCGGTCCAGATCTTGAGCGCGTAGCCGCCGTGAAACCGGAAGATTTGCGACAGCAGCCAGCGCCCGTCCTTTTTCTGGAACATCGACGGCTCGACCATCTCGCGATGGCGACGCACGCCCTCGGCGACGATTGCACGCCAGCGCTCCGGATCGGTCTCGGTCGAGTTGTGACGGAAATAATTCTCCAGGATTTCGGTATAGGGAATGCCGCGCCGGATGATCGGATTCTGCTCCGACAGGAACTCGCCGTGCTTCACGTTCCAGGAGACGACGCGATCGTGCGGATCGATCAGGCAGGCCGCCGTCGACACCGCATTCAGCAACGCGCCGAGCGCGCCCATGCCGGACTCGAATACCTCCGATCCCAGCAGGGCGCGCACCGCGTCTGCGGCTTCGTCGTCGAGCCGATCGGGGTCCGCCATCCACGCCTCGTCACTGCCGACCGCGAGCTTAGAGGCGCTTTGTTGAAAAATAGCGAAAATTTGGCGGCGTTTCCGGCTGCTAGACATCCGGACGAATTCCGTCGCGACGATCGAGGCCGCGTCGAGCGTCAACCGGCGGCGAGACGGAGCCGCGCGACCCGGAGCCTCAGGAGATAGAGCGCCAGCGCCGCCTGCAGCGCCGCCGCCCCCAGCGTCAGCAGCGGCGTGTCGTCGGGCCACGGCAGCAGCACGGATCGCGCATCCTGCCCGAGCATCGACCCGAACAGCGCCGGCAGCAGGCCGTAGAGCACGCCGAGATAGACCAGCGTGGCAACGTGGCCGCGCCCGCGATCGGCGTCGAGCGTGAGCGTCAGGAGCAATCCGAGGTCGCGCACGGTGAACAGCAGGCAGGCCGCGAGGAAGAGCGCCACCGAGCCGGTGCTGGCGAACGGTCGCGCGGTGCCGAGCGCCGTCGCGGGAAATGCGATGCAGAGCACGACGGCGAGCACGAGGCTGCCCGACCACGGCGGCATCAGCGGCCACGCCGCGCGCCACCGACCGGCCCAGGCGAGCTCGAACACGCGGCGCAGCTCGGCATAGCGCTTGGGCGCGAGGAACGCCGCGACATAGGTGAGCGCCAGCAGCACGAGCACGCTGGCGACCAGCCGCTGCTCGCTCGCCTCGATCAGGATCAGCGCGGGCACGTCGACGATGCGCGAGAAGCCGCCCGCGTAGACCGCCGCGAACAGGCTGAATCCGAACCAGCAACCCGGTCCGCTCGATGCTTGCATCTCGGTCCGCATCAGCCGCCAGATGCCGAGCGTCGCCCAAGCGATGGCCGCCGCCAGCGATGCGTAGCCGAACCCGGCGCGGTCGAGATCGAGACCGTACCATGTCACCAGGGCGCCGCCGCCCGAGGCGATCTCGAACACGCCGAAGGTCAGCAGCAGCGCGCCGAGCTGCGCCAGACTGACGTGCGCGCGGATCGCGCCGTCGTGCAGCTGCAGCACCAGCAGGCTGAACAGCAGCGCGAGGGTCTGGGCCAGAAGGCCGTAGAGCACCGGACGCGCGACGACGCCCCACGGCGGCGCGCCGGCGACCGCGATCACGGCGACGCACCAGCTCGCGCCGTACCAGGCGACGACGGTGCCGCCGATCAGCTTGCCCCAGGTCATCGCCCAGGGACTCAGCGCGGTCATGCGCTGGTTCTCCCAGGTGTGACCGGCGACCTCGTCGACCAGGACGTCGGCCGCCAGCCGGCTGCCCCACACGGTCAGCAGTCCCCACAGGAGGAAGACCGCCACGCCGACCGCGCCCGTCCGGCCCGGCGACAGCCATCCGACCGCCGCCGCCAGCGCGATCACCACCGGCACGGCAACCAGCCGCTGCGGCGTGAGCTCGAGCCACAGATTGCGACGGAACTCCGGATTGAGCTCGATCGCCCGGGTCATGGCGCGCGCGCATGCACGTGGTCGAGATAGATGTCCTGCATGCTGCGTCGGACCTCCTCGAAGGCGACGACCGGCAGCCCGGCGTCGAGCACGGCGCGCAGCAGCGCATGCTGCGCGCGCGCGTCGCCGACGAACGAGAACTCCGCCGTCGTGCCGCCATCGGCCGTCATGACGGCGCCGACGCCGTCGAGCGTGGCCAGGATGGTCGCCAGGGCGGGCGTCGGGTCGGCGAGGCGCAGCCGGAGGTGACGCGCCTCGCGCGCGACCGCGGCGGCGCCGATCGGCGCGTGATCGACGACGCGACCCTCGCGCAGGATCAGCATGTGGGTCGAGTAATCCTCGAGCTCGGACAGGATGTGCGACGAGACGAGGATCGTCTTGCCGTCGGTGCGCAGGCCGCGCAGCAACGCCGCCAGCGCGGCACGCGCATCGGGGTCGAGCCCGGCCGCCGGCTCGTCAAGCAGCAGGACCGGTGGATCGTGGATGATCGCCTGGGCGATCGCCAGCCGTTGACGCAGGCCGCGCGACAGGGCCCGCGCGCGCTGGCCGAGCCTGTCTTCGATGCCCAGCGCGCGGGCCGTGCGCGCAATGCGCTCCGGGCGCTCGGCCGGCGTCACGCCATGAGCGGCGGCGAAGTAGCGCAGGCAGCGATCGACCGTGAGGGCGTCGTACAGCCCGTAGAAATCCGGCAGCAGCCCGATCGCGCGATGCGCCGCGCGCGGCTCCGCGAGCACGTCGATCCCCGCGACCGCGACGGTGCCGGCGAGCGGCCGCTGCAATCCCGCCAGGCATTTCAACAACGTCGTCTTGCCGGCGCCGTTCGGTCCGACCAGCGCCGTGATGGTCGCCGGCTCGATCGCAAAACCGACGTCGTGCAGCGCCCGGCGCGCAGCGTAGTCGAAGACGAGGCCGCTGACCGCGATCGCCGGCACGCTGCTCAGATGCCCGGTTGCTTCTTCAGCGCGGCGATGTAGGTGCGGATGCGCGCGGCGTTGACGCCGAAATCGTGCAACCCCTGACGGCTGATCGAGCGGATGTCGATGCGGCTGCCCGGCTGGCCGTCGGGGCGCGCCTCGACGCGGATCGAGACGTCGTCGGTGAAGTGGAACCAGAAGCTGGTCTGGCTCGCCTCGATGCGGCCCTGCGTCGGATCGCTCACGACGATGGTCCAGCCCAGCGACTGGGCGGTGTCGAGCGCGCGACCGAAGGCATCGGCGGGCGCCAGCGCCGTGATGACCGGGACGATGTCGGGATAGGCCTGCTTCTGCTTGGCCGCGAGCTCGGGGCCGCCATAGACGACCGTCGCCGCCTTCTCGGCCGCGCGCGCGGGCATCACGGCGCTGAACGTCGGCGGGTTGTCGGTGTCGGTCGTGATGTCGTGGATGCGCGGCAGCACGGTCGTGATGTGCCAGTAGCTCCACGGCACGTAGGCCAGCGCCGCGCCGACGATCAGCCCGGCGGCGGCAAACAGCGCCGTGCGCCGATGGCTCGTGACCAGCGCCGCGACCACGGCGATCAGCGACACCACCGCCGCAGCGGCGCCGATATAGGCGCTGTACTGCATCAGCGTGAAGAACGCGGTGCGGAAGTGCCACCAGCCCTCGCGCCAGCCGAGCGGCGCGAGCGCCAGGAGCACCAGCGCGATCGCGGCGAGCGCGACGCCGAGCTCGGCCAGACGATGGGCCGTCCGCGAGCCGCCGGCCGCCCTCAACGCATGATCCGTCATGATCTCCTCCCTGCCCGGCCTCGCGCCGTCATGCCGTCAAACCCGGCGGACTATAGCATGGGGATGGCGCGCCTCACGGCTCCTGCGGCCGCAAGGCCCTTGACCGGTCGACCGCGGCGCTGGCACTGTCGCGCGCGATGACCCCGAGCACGCAATCTCCGATCTTGACCCGTTTCTGGGGTCGATGGTGGCGCGCGACTGACTAAGTCGCCCGGACCGGCGGCCTGTCCGCACGGTCCGTTCCTCCATCGCAACCGGCTCCGGCCGGACATCGGGATGTGCCTGCCATGTTCGACGACATCGATTATGTGACCGCCGGTGGCGTGCGCGTTGCGCGCCGCACCATCGACCTGCCGTTCGCCGGCGCGCTCGACGGCGTCGCCGAGCGCCTCGACACGCGGCGCGGCGCGCTGCTGTCGAGCTCCTACGAGTTCCCCGGGCGCTACAAGCGCTGGAGCATGGCGTTCTACGATCCGCCGCTCGAGCTCGCGACGCGTGGCGACGGCTTCACGCTCGCCGCCCTGAACCAGCGCGGCCGTGTCCTGCTGCCCGGTCTGGCGCGCGCGCTCGACGGCCATCCGCACCTTACCGAGCTCGCGGTCGCGCCCGCGGCACTCACCGGACGCGTGCGCGCTGCCGAGCCCGGGTTCGCCGAGGCCGAGCGCAGCCGCCAGCCCTCGACGTTCAGCATCGTGCGCGCCGTGATCGCGCACTTCGCCAGCGCCGAAGACGGCCATCTCGGACTCTACGGCGCGTTCGGCTACGATCTCGTCTATCAGTTCGAGCCGATGGCGCTCGCCAAGGCGCGTCCCGCCGGCCAACGCGACCTGGTCGCGTTCCTGCCCGACGCCCTGATCCTGGTCGACAACCAGCGCCAGCAGGCGGTGCGGCTCGACTACGAGTTCACCGCAGAGGCCGGCGGCACGACGGACCTGCCGCGCGACGGCGCGCACTTCGATCTGCCGCGCACCCCGGGAGCGCCCGCGCGTCGCTCGGACTATCCGCCCGGCGGCTATGCCGATCTGGTACGCCATGCGCTGCCCTATTTCGCGCGCGGCGACCTGTTCGAGGTGGTGCCCGGCCAGAGCTTCTACGAACCGTGCAACGCGCCGCCCTCGGTGCTGTTCGAGACCCTGCGACGCATCAACCCCAGCCCCTACGGCTTTCTGCTCAATCTGGGCGGCGAGCATCTGATCGGCGCGTCGCCCGAGATGTTCGTGCGCGTCGAGGGCCGGCGGGTCGAGACTTGCCCGATCAGCGGCACGATCGCGCGCGGCCGCGATGCGCTCGAAGACGCCGAGCGCATCCTCACCCTGTTGAGCTCGCGCAAGGACGAGGCCGAGCTCACCATGTGCACCGACGTCGACCGCAACGACAAGTCGCGCGTCTGCAAGCCCGGCTCGGTGCGCGTGATCGGCCGGCGCCAGATCGAGCTCTACAGCCACCTGATCCACACCGTGGACCACGTCGAGGGCGAGCTGCGCGACGGCGCCGACGGGCTCGACGCCTTTCTGTCGCACGCCTGGGCCGTCACCGTCACGGGCGCGCCCAAGCGCGCCGCGCTCGCCTTCATCGAGACCCTGGAGACCACGCCGCGCGGCTGGTACGGCGGCGCGATCGGCTGCCTCGGCTTCAACGGCGACATCAACACCGGCCTCACGCTCCGCATGATCCACCTCAAGGATGCGGTCGCCGAGATCCGCGTCGGCGCCACCCTGTTGGCCGACTCGGTGCCCGAGGACGAGGAGCGCGAGACCCACGTCAAGGCTGCGGCCTCGCTCAAGACGATCGCGCTGGCGCGGGCGGCGGCCGGCGGCGCGGATGCCGGAACGTCCGAGCGCGCGGCACCGACGCGCGCCGGCGACGGCAAGCGCGTCCTGCTGGTCGACTGCGAGGATTCCTTCGTCCACACGCTGGCGAGCTACGTCGAGGCGACGGGCGCCGCCGTCACCGTGCTGCGCCATCGGTTCGCGCCGGCGCATCTCGACGACGGCTGGGATCTCGTCGTGCTGTCGCCCGGACCCGGCCGACCGGAGGAATTCGGCGTTCCGGCGCTGGTGCGCGCGGCGAGCGCGCGGGGCCTGCCGGTGTTCGGCGTCTGCCTCGGGCTGCAAGGCATCGTCGAGGCGTTCGGCGGCGCGCTCGCGCAGATGCCCGAGCCGCGTCACGGCAAACCCGGCACCGTCACGGTGCGCGATGCGGGCTCGCGCCTGTTCCACGGTTTGCCCACGGAGTTCGCGGTCGGCCGGTACCACTCGCTGCATGCGCCGATCGCCACGCTGCCGAGCGTGCTGCGCGCCACCGCGGTCGCCGAGGACGGCGTCGTCATGGCGATCGAGCATACGAGCCTGCCGATCGCCGCCGTGCAGTTCCATCCGGAATCGATCATGACCCTGACCGGCTCGGTCGGCCCGCGCATCATCGCCAACGTGATGACGGCGTTCGCCTCGAGCCGAGGCGCGGCCCGGCGCGCAGATCCGGAACGCCGCACCGGCTGATCGATCCTTGACAGCGCCGGGCGCGTCGCGGCTTGTTTGGCCGGTGACGACTCCGGACACATCGACCCTCGGCAGCGCGCTCGAGCGCGCGGCGGCGCGCTGGACCGATCAGGAGGCGTTCGTCTGCGACGGTATCCGGATGGCGTATCGCGACCTCGCGGACGCTGCGCGCCGCACCGCCGCGGCGCTGCTCGCGCGCGGCGTGCGCAAGGGCGACCGCGTTGCGGTCTGCATGGACAACTCCGCGGCGTGGCTCACCTTGTTCTACGCCAACGCGCTGATCGGCGCCGCCACCGTGGCGGTCGACCCGCGCCTGCCGCCGCGCGCGCTCGAGCAGCGCCTGCGGCAGACCGGCAGCGCGCTGCTCGTCACCGTCGACCGCATCGGCGATGCGGTCGACGTGATCGCCGCGCTGCGGACGATCGAGCCGGCGCTCGACGTCGCGCTGCCCGGCCGCGTGCTGCCGCAGCTGCGCACGGTCGTCGTGCTGGGCTACGCCGTGCCGCGCGGCGCGGTCGGCTATGGCGCGTTCCAGGGCCAGGCCGGGACCGGCGTCACGGTCGATCGCGCTGCGGTGGCGCACGCGGCCGCCGCGGTGGCGCCCGACGACGCCGCCTTGGTCCTCGATATCGACGCGCTGTCGCACGCCACGCTGTTGCGCGATGGCGCCGCGGCGGCGAAACGCATCGGCATCCGCCCCGGCGACCGTTATTTCAGCGCGCGGCCGTTCCACGACCTCGCCGACGTGACGCCGGCGATCCTGGTCGCGTTCAGCGTCGGCGCCTGCCTCGTCACCATGCCGGACTTCGACGCGGGCGAGGCGCTGCGGCTCATGGAGCGGGAGCGCTGCACGCTGGTGGCGGGCGACGACGCGACGGCACGCCGGATGATGGAGCACCCGAGCTGCGACATCGGCAGGCTGTCGCTGCGCGACGGCTGGAGCGTGCACGGTTCGTGATGCCGCGGACCGGCGGACGCCGATCCGAGGACGCCCGCATGATCATCGAAACCCCTCGTCTGCGGCTGCGCGCCTTCCGGCAGGCCGACATCGCGCCGATCGTCGCCGGGCTGAACGACTGGACGATCGCCCAATGGCTGTCGCGCACGCCGTTCCCCTATGCGGTGACCGACGCCGAAGCCTGGCTGGTCGAGGCGGACAAGGCGCATGCCAGCGGCCGCTACGCGATCGCCGACAGGATCTCCGACGACTTGATCGGCGCGATCGGCATCGAGCCCGACGACGCCGAGCGCGAGCTCGGCTATTGGCTCGGCGCGGATCACTGGGGCAAGGGCTTGGCCGGCGAAGCCGTCGCCGCCCTGATCGCAGCCGCGTTCGGCACGCTCGGGGTTCGCCGCCTGCACGCGACCACCGATCCGGACAACGCGCGCTCGCAACGCGTGCTGCTCAAAGCCGGCTTCCGGCAGATCGGCGCGCAGCCTGCCGATCCGCCGACGCGGCGCGGCCATGCGTTCCGGCCGCTGTTCGAGCGGGTCGGCTGAGCCGCTAGATCAGATACTCGGGCTCGGGTGCCGACGCCCGCCGGTCGGGGCCCGCCCAT
The DNA here is from genome assembly GCA_035507915.1 of Candidatus Sulfotelmatobacter sp. Lineage (GTDB taxonomy): Bacteria > Pseudomonadota > Alphaproteobacteria > Elsterales > Elsteraceae > JACQAI01. Next base: position 12,914 of record DATJNS010000096.1, on the reverse strand, counting down.
GGGGCACGGCGCACCGTGTCGGGACGCGCGCGCATCATCTGCTCGTGCAGGGCGAGCACGGTTCGGCTGCCGGTGGTGGTGAACAGGAACGGCAGGAAGCCGTGCAGGAAGCAGGCGGCCCCGCCCCTCACCATGCGGCCGCCGAACGTGCAGGCGAAGCGCAGATGCTCGAGATAGGTCTCGCCGACCGAGCGCGGATGGTCGGTGAACAGGCGGATCATGGGGGGCCTCGTCGAATCGCGAACCGGGTTAGCGCATCAGACCGTGCCGGCCGATCCAATCCTGGATCAGCCCGGCGACTGCATCGGAGTTGCGGTCCATCATGATCATGTGGCTGTTGCCCGTGATCCCGGCGGCGGGCAGATCGAGCCACTCGACGTTGCCGCCGACGGTGCGCAGCGCCTCGCCGTAACGCGCGACGGTGTCGGCCATCTGGACCCACGGCCGGGAATCGTCGATGTAGTCGCCCCACACGAACAGATGCGGCACGTTCCTGAACGCTCCGAGATTGGTCATCACGGGATCGGGCGCGCCGGAGATCTCGACCAGCACGAAGCCCCGGATCAGCTCGGGCACGCGCAGCCCGGCGGTCAGCACCAGATTGCCGCCCTGGCTGTGCGCCAGCACGACGCACGGGCCGACCTTGCGGAAGTACGCCTCGTAGGCCGCGATCGTCGCCGCGTCGTTGGTCGCCCAGCGCGGCACCGCCTGCTTGGCGAACTGATCGAACGCCTCGACCGGAAACTGCGTGTCGGGGTACGCCGCGCGCACCGGATAGTTGCCGGGCGGCCCGATGCGGAACAGCTCCCACGCCTCCTGCTTGGTCCGGGCGAACGGCTCGGACTTGAAGATCTCGGGGTAGCGCGCCCACGACGCGCGGCCGCGCTCGACCGCGTCCGAGACGTAGACGTCGTGGCCGGCATGCAGGAAGTAGCTCTGCCAGCCCGGCTGGCCGTCCGGCTTGGTCTCATAGGTGACACCGGTGAGGCCACCGCCGTGGACCAGCAGCAGCGGGTAGCGCGCCTTCGGACGGTCGAGCTTGACGTACTGCGCGTACATCTGCTCGACCTCGAGCTCGCCGTTCGGATCGACCATGTGCGGCGGCGCGCCGGCGCTGAGCGTGACCTCGCTCACCGGCAGGCCCGACAAAACGGCGCGGCGTCCGCCGACGTGGAAGCTGCCGATCTCGGCGATCTCGAGCGTGCTACTCGGCCGCACCGCGATGCTCCGGAAACAGACCGTAGAGGCCCTCGGCCGACGGCGCGCAGACGCCGCGCTCGGTGACGAGCGCGGTGACGAGCCGGGCCGGTGTGACGTCGAACGCCGGGTTGGCGACCGGCGAACCGTCGGGCGTCAGCCGCACGCGCGCGATGTCGCCCGCGTCGGTCAGGCCGGCGATGTGCGAGACCTCGTGGTCGGCGCGCGTCTCGATCGGGATCGCCAGGCCGTCGCGCAGGCTCCAGTCGATCGTCGGCGACGGCAGGCAGACGTAGAATGGCACGTCGTTGTCGCGCGCCGCGAGCGCCTTCAGGTAGGTGCCGATCTTGTTGGCGACGTCGCCGGTCGCCGTCGTCCGGTCGGTGCCGACGAAGCACAGATCGACCTGGCCGCGCTGCATCAGATGGCCGCCCGCATTGTCGACGATGACGGTGTGGGGCACGCCGGCGGCCGCCAGCTCCCACGCCGTCAGGAAGGCGCCCTGGTTGCGCGGCCGCGTCTCGTCGACCCAGACATGGACCGGCATGCCGGCCTCGTGCGCGCAGTAGACCGGCGCGAGCGCGGTGCCCCAATCGACCGTCGCGAGCCAGCCGGCGTTGCAGTGCGTCAGGATGTTGGTCGGGCCGCCCTGGCGCGCCGCGGCGGCGCGGATCAGCGCCAGCCCATGCTCGCCCATGGCGCGGTTGAGCGCCACGTCCTCGTCGGCCAGCGACCCGGCGCGCGCGAACGCCGCGGCGGCGCGTTCGCGCGCGGCCAGCGGCTTGAGGCGGCGGCGCAGATCCTCCACCGCCCAGCGCAGATTGACCGCGGTCGGGCGGGTCGCGAGCAAGGTACGCGCCGCCTCGTCGAGCGCCGCGTCGCTCGGATCGGCACCGAGCGCCAGCGCCATGCCGTAGGCGGCGGCGACGCCGATCAGCGGCGCGCCGCGCACCAGCATCGCGCGGATCGCGTGCGCCGCATCGTCGAGCGTCGCGAGCCGCACCGTCTCGAAGCGATGCGGCAAGCGCGTCTGGTCGATGATGCCGACGGTGCGCCCGTCGGGTTCGAGCCAGATCGTCCGGTAGGGCTTGCCGCCGACGTTCATTTCGCTTGGCGCAGCACGCGGCCGGCGATCGCGTCGAGCCGGCGCACCACGGTCGGGTCGCGCGCCTCGGGCGCGGTGATCAACGCGCTGTCGAGCGCGCTGTGGCAGCCATACGGACACGCCGCCGTGCGGCCGGCGAGACCCGGTGCCACCTGCTTGATCAGGGCGCGGCCCTTGTCGGCGTTGTCGAGCAGAACCTTGATGACAGCCTCGACCGTGACGGCGGCGTGGTCGTCGTGCCAGCAGTCGTAGTCCGTCACCATGGCGACGGTCGCGTAGCAAATCTCGGCCTCGCGGGCGAGCTTGGCCTCGGGCATGTTCGTCATGCCGATCACCGAGCAACCCCACGCGCGGTAGAGCTCGGATTCGGCGCGCGTCGAGAATTGCGGTCCCTCCATCACGAGGTAGGTGCCGCCGCGCTTGTGGGGCAGGTGGAGATCGCGCGCCGCCTGCTCGAGGGCGTCGCCGAGGCGCCGGCACACCGGATCGGCCATCGAAACGTGCGCCACCATGCCGGATCCGAAGAACGACTTGTTGCGCGCGAAGGTGCGGTCGATGAACTGGTCGACGATCACGAAGGTGCCGGGCGGCAGATCGGCGCGCAACGAGCCGACCGCGCTGATCGAGACGATCTCGGTCACGCCGACGCGCTTCAGCACGTCGATGTTGGCGCGGAAGTTGAGCTCGGACGGCGGCACGCGATGGCCGCGACCGTGGCGCGGCAGGAACACGAGCGGCTGGCCGGCGAGCTCGCCGAACATCAGATCGTCGGACGGCTCGCCGAACGGCGACAGCACGCGCTCCCAGCGCACGTTGGCGAGCCCGTCGATGGCATAGACGCCGCTGCCGCCGATGACGCCGACCAGTGGTGGAACCGAGGTCATCGCCCGCACTCCCTCACAGGCGCCGCCACCTTGCCACAGCGGGGCCCAAAAACCAAAGAGCCGCTCGGCGGAGCGGCTCTCGGCGCGTCGTCGGATGCCGTCCGCGACTCAGTGAACGTCGGCCCAGATCTTGCGCTTGGCGGCGTACAGCATCGCGGTCAGCACGATCAGGAACAGGATGACCTCGAGCCCGATGCGGTGGCGCGCCTCGAGCTCGGGCTCGGACGCCCAGGTGAGGAACGTCGCGATGTCGTGCGCCTCCTGGGGCAGGCTCGCCGCCGTGCCGTCGGAGAACGTCACCTGATTGGGCTGCAGCGGTTGCGGCATCGCGATCTGGTGGCCCGGGAAATACTTGTTGTAGTTCATGCCGTCCGGAACCGTGACGCCCGGGGGCGCATCGCCATAGCCGTTGAGGATCGAGAACACGTAATCGGGCCCGCCGGCACGCGCCTTGACGATCAGCGACAGATCGGGCGGGTAAGCGCCGTTGTTGGCGGCGCGCGCCGCCTTCTCGTTGGCGAACGGCTTGACGAAGCGGTCGCTCGGCCGCCCCGGCCGATCGAACATCTCGCCCTGGTCGTTCGGCCCGTCCTGGACCTGGTACTGCGCGGCGATCGCCTTGACCTCGTCCTCGCTGAAGCCGAGCGCGGTCAGGTTGCGGTACGACAGCAGCGAGAGCGCGTGGCAGTTCTTGCACACCTCGTTGTAGACCTGGAAGCCGCGCTGCGCGGCCGCGCGGTCGAAGGTGCCGAAGATCCCGTCGAACGACCAGGACTGCTTCAACAGCTCGGTCCCCTCCTCGGCGCGCGCAGGCGCCATGGCGATCCCGGCCGCGAGGCCGACGAGAAGGGCGATCAGGCCAGCTTGCAAACGACGCATGTCACGGCTTCTCCATGCGGGCCGTCGACGCGCCGGCGGCGCCTCCGCCCTGTAGCACCGGCGTGCCGATCGAGGTCGGCAGCGGCAACGGCCGCTCGAGCTTGCCGAGCAACGGCACGATGATGAGGAAGTGGATGAAGTAGTACGCGGTCGCGACCCGCCCGATCACCAGCGCGGTGCCTTCGGGCGGCTGCGAGCCGACCCACAGCAGCGCCAGAGCGTCGACCAGGAACAGCCAGTAGATCTGCTTGTAGACCGGCCGGAAGCGCGCGCTGCGCACGGGCGAGGTGTCGAGCCACGGCATCAGGGCGAGCATGGCGATCGAACCGAACATCAGGATCACGCCGGCGAGCTTGGCCGGAATGAACAGGATGTCCGGGGTCGAGCGCAGGATCGCGTAGAACGGCAGGAAGTACCATTCCGGCACGATGTGCGGCGGCGTCGCGAGCGGATTGGCCGGGATGTAGTTGTCCGGCTCGCCGAGCAGGTTGGGCGCGTAGAACACGAACGCCGCGTAGAGGATCAGGAACACGCCCAGCCCGAACATGTCCTTGATCGTGTAGTACGGATGGAACGGGATGCTGTCCTGCGGGCCCTTGCGGTCGATGCCGAGGGGATTGTTCGAGCCGTGGGTGTGGAGCGCCCAGATGTGCACGACCACGACGCCGACGATCACGAACGGCAGCAGGTAGTGGAGCGAGTAGAACCGGTTCAAGGTCGGGTTGTCGACCGCGAAGCCGCCCCACAGCCAGGTCACGATGTCGTTGCCGATGACCGGGATCGCCGAGAACAGGTTGGTGATGACGGTGGCGCCCCAGAAGCTCATCTGGCCCCACGGCAGCACGTAGCCCATGAACGCGGTCGCCATCATGAGGAGCAGGATGACGATGCCGAGCAGCCACAAGAGCTCGCGCGGGTTCTTGTAGGAGCCGTAGTAGAGGCCGCGGAAGATGTGGATGTAGACGACGATGAAGAACATCGACGCGCCGTTCATGTGCAGGTAGCGCAGGAGCCACCCGCCATTGACGTCGCGCATGATGTGCTCGACCGAGTCGAACGCCAGACTGGCCTCGGGCGTGTAATGCATCGCGAGGAAGATGCCGGTAGCCATCATGATGACCAGCATGATCCCGGCGAGCGAACCGAAGTTCCACAGGTAGTTCAGGTTCTTCGGCGTCGGGTACTCGTGGAGCTCGTGCTCCATGAAGGTGAAGATCGGCAGCCGGTAGTCGATCCAGCGGACGAGCGCGCTCTGCTTGCGGGCGTTTGCCATGGGGCGCCTCCTAACCGATCCGGATCGTGTCGTCGGTCAAGAACGTGTAGGGCGGCACCGGAAGATTGGCCGGCGCCGGACCTTTGCGGATGCGGCCCGACGTGTCGTACTGCGAGCCGTGGCAGGGGCAGAACCAGCCGCCGAACTCGCCGCGCGGGTCGGTCGGTTTCTGGCCGAGCGGGATGCAGCCGAGATGGGTGCACACGCCGACGACGATCAGCCACTGCGGCTTCTGCACGCGCTTGTCGTCGGGCTGCGGGTCCTTGAGGTCGCCCAGCGGCACGTCGCGCGCTTCCTCGATCTCCTTCGCGGTGCGGTGCCGCACGAACACGGGGTGGCCGCGCCACACCACGGTGATGGCCTGGCCCTCGGCGACCGGCTTCAGGTCGACCTCGGTGCTCGAGAGCGCCAGCACGTCGGCCGACGGGTTCATCGAGTTGATGAAGGGCACCGCGACCGCGATCACGCCGACCGCGCCCATGGCGCCCGCGGCGAGGACCAGGAAATCGCGACGCGTCTCGCCCTCGTGGGGCCCGTGATGCATCGTCGTATCGGCGTTTGCAGCCATTGAGATCAACCCCGCCGCGAACTCTTTGAGCGAGCCCGAGTGTATGTGCCAAGGACCCGAAGCCCAGCGAAAATTCGGCTCGCGCGACATGCAGCCGCATCGATCGATCGCGGCCGGCGCCGAGCCGACCACCGCCGGGCTCCGGCCGTCCTATATCGGAAATAGTAGCGCTTGAGAAGCTAGGCCGTATCTCGGTCTATGACCGGCCGGCGGGCGGCGGGACGACCTCGGTCTCGACCGGCGCACGCGGCGCGGCGCTCGGCACCGGCTCGTCGTCGGCCGGCCGTGCCGCCGTGGCCGGCACCGGCTGAGGTTGGGTTTGCGCCACCGCCGGCTTGCGCGCGACGCCGAACCAGCCCAGCGTGTTGTCGCGGGCGGTGCGCCACTGCTGCTGCTGCGACGGGGTGCAGGCCCCCAGGCACAACAGCAGGAGCACCAGGCTAGTCGTCAGGCCCCTCGCGCCGATCGTCATCGCTGCTTCACTCTGGCGCGCGGGCCCCGGCTGGCCCACGCGCGGTCTCAGGGACGTGTAAGGTAAGGCTATGCGCTCGGTCGTTTACAAGTAAATAACCTTAATGCGGCTGGTGCTTTACCAACCCGACATCCCGCAGAATACCGGGACCATGTTGCGGCTCGCAGCCTGCCTCGGCATCGCGGTCGACCTGATCGAGCCCGCCGGCTTCGTGCTCAGCGATCGCCGGTTGCGGCGCGCCGGGCTCGACTATCTCGACGGCGTGACCTTGGCACGCCACGCCTCGTGGACCGCCTATTGCGCCGCTGCGCCGATCGGCCGCCTGGTGCTGCTGACCACGCGCGGCGACGCGCGCTATACCGACTTCGCCTTCGCGGCGAGCGACCGCGTGATGGTCGGACGCGAGAGCGGCGGGGTGCCCGACCCGGTCCACGGGAGCGCCGACGCCCGTCTGCGCATCCCGATGACCGCCGACGCCCGCTCGATCAACGTCGCCTGCGCCGCCGCGATGGTGCTCGGCGAGGCGATGCGTCAGCTAGAATGGCGCGCCACGGGACCGACACCATGACCGACGCCCGGACCGACGCAACGCCCGCCCCGGCGCTCGACGCCCGCAAAGCCCGGGCGGCCGCGTGGTTCTCCGAGCTGCGCGATCGCATCTGCGCGGCCTTCGAGACGCTGGAGGACACGCTCGCCGACGGCCCGCACGCCGCCCGCCCGCCCGGCCGCTTCGCGCGGCGCGCCTGGGAGCGGCCCGATCCGAGCGGCGCGCCCGGCGGCGGCGGCGTCATCTCGCTGATGAACGGCCGCGTGTTCGAGAAGGTCGGCGTCAACGTCTCGACGGTGTTCGGCGAGTTCACGCCGGAGTTCCGCAAGGAGATCCCCGGCGCGGCCGAGGATCCGCGCTTCTGGGCGGGCGGCATCTCACTGGTCGCGCACATGTGCTCGCCGAAGGTTCCCGCGGTCCACATGAACACGCGCTTCATCGTCACGTCCAAATGCTGGTTCGGCGGCGGTGCCGACCTCACGCCGATGGTGCCCGACGCGCGCGACAGCGCCGATTTCCACGCCGCGCTCCAGCGCGCCTGCGACACCCACGACCCCGGCTACCACGCGCGCTTCAAGCAATGGTGCGACGAATATTTCTTTCTCAAGCACCGAGGCGAGGCGCGCGGCATCGGCGGCATCTTCTTCGACTGGCTCGACAGCGGCGATTGGGAGCGCGACTTCGCGTTCACGCGCGACGTCGGGCTGGCCTTCCTCGGGATCTATCCCGAGCTGGTGCGTCGCCACATGAACGAGAGCTGGACCGACGCCGAGCGCCGCCATCAGCTGGTGCGCCGCGGCCGCTATGTCGAGTTCAACCTGCTGTACGACCGCGGCACGGCCTTCGGCCTCAAGACCGGCGGCAACGTCGAGGCCATCCTGATGTCGCTGCCGCCGCTCGCGGCCTGGGAGTGACTCACGACGCCGGCTTGGGATCGCGGGCGAGCTCGTGGAGCCGCGCCAGGCACGCCGTCCGATCCGCCGTGCAATCGCGCTCCTCCCACCATGCGGCGACCTGGCCGAGCAGCGCGCCGACGGCGGGGCCGGGCGCCACGCCGAGCGCCAGCACGTCGTCGCCCGAGACCGGCAGCGGCGTCTCGACCCAGGCTTCGATCGCATGGCGGATCGCGGCGGCGCGCGCGGACGCCAGGCCGTGCGCCGCGGCGAGCAGCACGCCGTCGAGCGCGGCGGCGCGGCCGAACCGTCGCACCAGCCGGCACGCCGGCTGCTCGACGATCGCGGCGGCGCCGAGGATGGCCGCGAGGTTCCGCGCGTCGGCGTTGCTGAGCCGCAGGCGCCGCGCGGTCGCGTCCACCGCGTCCGCCGCGACGATCAGCGCCGCGAGCCGGCACAGCGGGTCGGATGGCGCGCCGCGCTCGATCGCGACCAAGCGCTCGAGCGCGCCGACGTCGCCGCCGACCGGCAGCGCGTGCGCGAGGATGCCGTGGGTCGCCATCAAGGCGACCATCGGCGCCGGATCGCGCGCGCCCAGCAGGCGCCCGAGCTCGATCCAGATGCGTTCCGGCGACAGCGTGTCGAGCTGCGCCGCCGCCGCCGCGCACGCCGCGAGCGCCGCAGCGTCCGGCGCGCCGCGTCCGTAGTGGGCGCTGAAGCGGAAGAAGCGCAACACGCGCAGATAGTCCTCGGCGATGCGCGTCGCGGCGTCGCCGATGAAGCGCACGCGCCCGGCCTTGAGATCGGCCAGCCCCTGACCGGTCGGATCGTAGAGCGTGCCGTCGGCGTCGGCGAACAGCGCGTTGATGGTGAAATCACGACGCGCCGCGTCGGCCGCCCAGTCGTCCGTGTAGGCGACGCGTGCGCGGCGGCCGAACGTCTCGACGTCGTGACGCAGGGTCGTGATCTCGACGTGGCGGCCCGCGGAGACCGCCGTGATCGTGCCGTGATCGATCCCGGTCGGCACGACCTTGATGCCGGCCGCCTCGAGCGCCCGCGCGGCTTCCTCGGGCGGCAGCGGCGTCGCGATGTCGACGTCGGTGACGGCGCGCCCGAGCACGGTGTCGCGCACCGCGCCGCCGACGAACCGCGCGGGCCGGCCGTCGCGGGCGAGCGCCGCCAGCACGCGCTGCACCGCCGGCTCGGCCATCCAGGCGGGCGGTGGGATCGCGCCGGCCGGGATCATGGCCTAGCGCGTGACGCGGCCGGGCACGATCTGCCCGTCCTGCAGATGCGGCGGCTCGTAGTGACCGCCCGGCATCTCGCCGCCCATCATCAGGAAGGCGCCGAGCGTGCCGGCGATCAGGAGGACTGCGATGGCGAGCAGCCACGGCCAGGGCACGTCGCCCAGCCGCGGCGTCTCGTGGCCGGCGGCCGCAGCGGCGCGGCTCGCCCGCGCGAACCAGACGAGATAAAGGACGAGCGGCAACGCGAACGGCATGCCGAACAGCAGCAGCTGCCTCACGGGCGCCGGCTCACGGGCGCAGCACCTGCGCGAGGTTGACGAGCATGCCGGCGGTGGCGCCCCAGATGTAGCGGCCCTGATAGGGCAGCACATAGAAGGTCCGCGTCATGCCGCGCAGCTCGCGCGTGTGCAGCTCATGATTGATCGGATCGAGAATGAAGCTGAGCGGCACCTCGAAGACCTCGGCAACTTCGTAAGGATCCGGCTTCAGGTCGTCGAGCGGCGGGCGCACCAGCCCGACCACCGGCACGACCTCGAACCCGGTGCGCGTGCGGTAGATGTCGAGCCGCCCGACCAGCTCGACCCGGTCCGCCGGCAGGCCGACCTCCTCATGCGCCTCGCGCAACGCCGCCCGCTCGGGGTCGGGGTCCTCGGGCTCGATGCGGCCGCCCGGAAAGCTGACCTGACCGGCATGGTCGGCCAGGTGATCGGTGCGCTTGGTGAGCAGGACGGTGAGCGCGTCGGCGTGCTCGACGATCGGCACCAGCACCGCCGCCGGCTTGAGCGGCGGCGGGGGCGGCTCGAGGCGATCGAGCATGTGGTCGCCGCGCAGGGTCGCGGGCGACGGACGCGACTGCGCGAGCCGCCGGATGATTTCCGCGCGGCTCAACGGCACGGGCTCAACCCAATCGGAAAAAGATCCCCGCGCTCCATATCCCGTAGCTTTCCTCGCCATTCAGTAGACGGGTCTCGCCGCGCTCGACCAGCTCATAATAGACCGAGCGCACGATCAGGGCTTCGAGCCCGTTACGCACCTCGATATAGGGGCTCGGCTCGCCGTCCGCCGCCAGCGCGACGCGCAGCGGATGGGCGGCGTCCGCCGTTACCGTGTCGTCGAGATTGGTCCGGAAGCTGACGCGCTGACCGGCGCCGGCGCCCGTGATCGTCATCTCGACCGCCGTGAAGGGTGCGTCATCGACGACGATGCGGCCGCGCTCGACCGGCGTCACCAGCCAGTAATCGTCGCCTTCGCGGCGCAATACGGTCGCGAACAGGCGGACCAGCGGTTTGCGGGTGATCGGAGAACCATGGTACAACCACGTTCCGTCCCGCAGGATGCGAATGCCGAAATCGCCGCAATCCTCGACCCTGCCCGTCTCGGGCCCCGATCTTGCAGACAAGTTGGATAGGCCGGACCGAAGCGATTCGGAGAGCGGGACAGATTCGTTCGGCTGCTGCGCCATCGCAGCAATGTTTTATCAGCGACAAGGGGCGATGCGCCAGTGACCGCCGCGAACCAGATCGACCAGAGCGAACTCACCAGCCGACTCGTCGGCGAGATCGAAACCTTCGGCGCGACCCTCACGCGCGTGCGCGACGCGATCGGTCGCGTGATCTTCGGCCAGCAAGAGGTGATCGACCAGACGCTCATCACGCTGCTGTCCGGCGGCCACACGTTGCTGGTCGGCGTGCCGGGGCTCGCCAAGACGCGCCTGGTCGAGACGCTCGGCGTCGTGCTCGGGCTGGAGGAGCGCCGCGTGCAGTTCACGCCCGACCTGATGCCGGCCGACATTCTGGGCTCCGAGGTGCTCGAGGAATCCGAGACCGGACGGCGCCACTTCCGCTTCATCAAGGGACCGGTGTTCAGCCAGCTCCTGATGGCCGACGAGATCAACCGCGCGAGCCCGCGCACGCAGTCGGCGTTGCTGCAGGCGATGCAGGAGCGCCGCGTGTCGGTCGCCGGCAGCTACCATCCGCTGCCCAGCCCGTTCCACGTGTTGGCGACGCAGAACCCGCTCGAGCAGGAAGGCACCTATCCGCTGCCCGAGGCGCAGCTCGACCGCTTCCTGCTGCAGATCGACGTCGGCTATCCCGACATCGAGGCCGAGCGCCGCATGCTGCTCGCCACGACCGGCGCCGCCGAGGACAAGGCGGTCGCCGTGATGACATCGGCCGAGCTGCAGGCGGCGCAACGTCTGGTGCGCCGCATCCCGGTCGGCGAGAGCGTCGTCGAGGCGATCCTCAAGATGGTGCGCGCCGGGCGGCCCGAGACGAGCGACATCCCGGAGGTGCAGCGCCACGTCGCGTGGGGCCCCGGCCCGCGCGCGAGCCAGGCCCTGATGCTGGCGGCGCGCGCCCGCGCGCTGCTCGACGGGCGGCTGTCGCCGTCGGCCGACGACGTGCTGGCGCTCGCGCCGCCGGTGCTGCGCCACCGCATGGCGCTCAACTTCGCGGCACGCGCCGAAGGCGTCACGATCACGACCATCATCGAACGGCTGTGCGCGCCGCTCGCCTGATGCCCCGGTGGTGACCGCCTGATGGCGAGCCCCAGCGCCGGCGCCGCGCAGTCCTCGCGCCAGCGCGCCGAGCAGCTCGCCTCGGTGCTGCCGCCGCTGCTGGTCGAGGCCGAGCGCGTGGCGTCGACCATCGTGCAGGGCGTGCACGGCCGCCGCCGCGTCGGCCAGGGCGAGGCATTCTGGCAGTTCCGCCGCTATCAGCCGGGCGATCCCGCCGGACGCATCGACTGGCGCATGTCGGCGCGCAGCCAGTCCGTGTTCGTCCGCGAGAACGAGTGGGAGGCGGCGCAAAGCGTCTGGCTGTGGCGCGACGGCTCGGCCTCGATGCGCTACCGGTCGGGGCGCGAGCTGCCCGAGAAACGCCAGCGCGCCGAGCTCCTGCTGCTCGCGGCCGCGTCGCTGCTGCTGCGCGGCGGCGAGCGCATCGCGCTGCTCGGCGCAGCGGCGGCGCCCGCCAGCTCGCGCGCCACCTTGAGCCGGATCGCCGCCGAGCTCGACAGCGGCGCGCAGTTCCAGCGCGACACGGGCGTGCCGCCGACGGTGCCGCTGCCGCGCTACAGCCGGCTGGTCCTGATCGGCGACTTCCTGGCGCCGCCCGAGGCGTTGCATGCCGTCGTCAGCCACTACGCCGCCCATGGCGTCGAGGGCCACATCCTGCTGTTGCTCGATCCGGCCGAGCTCACCCTGCCGTTCGCCGGACGTGTGCGCTTCGAAGGCTTGGAAGACGAAGGCTCCCTGATCGTGCGGCGCACCGAGACGCTGCGCGCGGCCTATCTCGAGCGCATCGAGCAGCACCGTGCCGCGCTCGCCGATATCGCGCGCGCCGTCGGTTGGAGCTTCGGCCAGCACGCCACCGACCACCCACCCGAGGCGGCGCTGCTGGCGCTCTACGCCGCGTTGTCGGGCCCGGACCGACGGTGACCCTGTGGCATCGACCCTGCATCGTCTTGAGCCTGGGTCGGTGCACCGCCACATGCCCAGGGGCCGGACGCTGACGATTCATCGAATCGCCGCATTCGGGCGCGACGCTCGACGCCGCGAGCGGACCGATAGGAGCGATCACGCGGGTAAGGGAATAGTGGCTTGCTGACGCTCGGATCGCTTGCCTTCACCGCGCCCTGGCTGCTGCTCGGCCTGGCCGTCCTGCCGGTGATCTGGCTCGTGCTCCGCGTGACGCCGCCGGCACCGCGGCTGCAGCGCTTCCCGGCGATCCGGCTGCTGTTCGGACTGCACCAGCGGGAGGAAACGCCGGCGCGCACGCCCTGGTGGCTCATCCTCTTGCGCCTGGCGCTCGCCGCCCTGGTGATCCTCGGGCTTGCCCATCCGCTGCTCAA
>DATJNS010000095.1:0-16707 GCA_035507915.1 Candidatus Sulfotelmatobacter sp. | reverse complement strand
TCGACCTCGATCTCGGCCGGCCTCGGCATGGCGGTCGCCCGGGACATGATCGGCGGCCACAACAACGTGATCGCCGTGATCGGCGACGGCGCGATGAGCGCCGGCATGGCCTACGAGGCGATGAACAACGCGGGCTCGATGCACTCGCGCCTGATCATCGTGCTCAACGACAACGACATGTCGATCGCGCCGCCGGTCGGCGCCATGAGCGCGTACCTGTCGCGCCTGATCTCGTCGAACTCGTATCGGTCGTTGCGCCACCTGGCCAAGGACATCGGCAAGTTCCTGCCGGCGCCGGTCGCGCGCACGGCGCGCCGCGCCGAGGAGTACGCCCGCGGCCTGGTCACCGGCGGCACGCTGTTCGAGGAAATGGGCCTGCACTACGTCGGTCCGATCGACGGGCACAATCTCGACCACCTGCTGCCGGTGCTGCGCAACGTGCGCGACTGGGACGAGCCCGGCCCGGTGCTGGTCCACGTCGTGACCCAAAAGGGGCGCGGCTATGCGCCGGCCGAGAAATCGGCCGACAAATATCACGGCGTCGTCAAGTTCGACGTGGTGACCGGGGCCCAGGCCAAGGGCGCGGCGGGCGCGCCCAGCTACACCACGGTGTTCGCCAAGGCGCTGATCGCCGAGGCGGCGGCCGATCCCAAGATCGTCGCGATCACGGGCGCCATGCCGTCCGGCACCGGCCTCAACCTGTTCGCCGACAAGTTCCCCGACCGCTGCTTCGACGTCGGCATTGCCGAGCAGCACGCCGTCACCTTCGCCGCAGGCCTCGCGACGGAAGGCATCAAGCCGTTCGCGGCGATCTATTCGACCTTCCTGCAGCGCGGCTACGACCAGGTCGTGCACGACGTCGCGATCCAGAGCCTGCCGGTGCGCTTCGCGATCGACCGCGCCGGGCTGGTCGGCGCCGACGGCGCGACCCACGCCGGCAGCTTCGATGTCACCTATCTCGCGACCTTGCCGGGGTTCGTCGTGATGGCCGCGGGCGACGAGGCCGAGCTCGTCCACATGGTGGCGACCGCGGCGGCGATCGACGATCGGCCGAGCGCATTCCGCTTCCCGCGCGGCGAAGGCATCGGCGTGGCGCTACCCGAGCGCGGTACTCCGCTCGAGATTGGCAAGGGCCGCATCCTGCGCGAGGGCACCAAGGTCGCGGTGCTGAATTTCGGCGCGCGCCTGGCCGAGTGCCTCAAGGCGGCCGACGAGCTGGCGGCGCGCGGCTTGTCGACGACGGTCGCCGACGCGCGCTTCTGCAAACCGCTCGACCACGATCTGGTGCGCCGGCTGGCCAACGAGCACGAGGTGCTGATCACGATCGAGGAAGGCGCGATCGGCGGGTTCGCCTCGCACGTGCTGCACTTCCTCGCGACCGCGGGCATGCTCGACGCCGGGCTGAAGATCCGCCCGATGATCCTGCCCGACAAGTTCATCGATCACGACAGCCCAGCCAAGCAGTACGACGAGGCCGAGCTCAACGCGAAGCACATCGTCGCGACGGCGCTCTCCGCGCTCGGCCAGGCGGCGGCAGCGGCCGGCGTACGCGCCTAGGGTAATGCTGCGCGCGCTTCGTTGGATCGCCCTTCTGGGCGGTCTCGTCATGATCAATCTTGGGCTCGGCGGCGCGGTCGCGGCGCCCACCGTGCCGCCGCGCGCCGTCGTCGAGGACTTCTACCGCACCCTGCTCGACGTCATGAAGCACGCGTCGAGCCTGGGCTTCGACGGCCGCTACCGCGAGCTGAAACCGGCGATCGAGCAGGCCTACAACCTGCCGCTGATGATCCGGTTGGCGGTCGGCCCGGCGTGGACCGGTCTGTCGGCCGATCAGCAGAAGCGTCTGCTCGACGCGTTCGAGCGCTTCACGATCGCGACCTATGCCAACCGGTTCGATGGCTACGAGGGCGAGTATTTCGAGGTGCGTGACGAGAAGGCCGGGGTCGTCGGCGGCGCGACGATGGTCGAGACGCGGCTCGTGCCGAAGAAGGGCGATGCGGTCGAGCTGAACTACATGCTGCGCCCGGACTCCGGGAAATGGCAGATCATCGACGTGTTCCTGTCCGGCACGATCAGCGAGCTCGCGACCCGGCGCGCCGAATTCACCTCGGTGCTGCGGCGCGACGGCGCCGATGGGTTGGTCGCCATGCTCGAGCACAAGGTCGGCGACTTGAGGCCGCGCTGACGCTGCGCCTCATTTCGGTCGTTGCGCGGTCGGATCGGTGTAGAGGTCGGCCGGTGCGTTGACTGACGCGGGGGCCGGCTCGCGCAGCTCGGCGGCTCGGTGCTGGCGTACGATGCTGCGCAGCTGGGCGTAGAAATCGACTGCGTTGCGCTTCAGGTCGTCGAACGTCTCGATGTTCTGGGCGCGCTCGTCGACGCCCTCGAGGCCGAATCGGCCCCACGTGACCTTGCCGGAATGGCTGATCGCGGCGTAGCGAACCGGGTCACCGATCGAATCGACGCCCAGCCCGATGGCGTCGCGCACGTTGGATGGCCCGAGGATCGGCAGAACCAGATAAGGGCCTTCCGGGAATCCCCAGACGTGCAGCGTCTGGCCGAAATCGCCGTTCTCGTGCGGGTAGCCTGCCTGCTTGGCCATGTCGCGCAGCCCGATCGGCCCGACCAGCGTGTTGATGGCGAAGCGTGCCGCGGTATGGCCGGCGCGGGTGAGGTCGCCTTGCAGCAGACTGTTGCCGAACACTGTGGGGTCGCGCAGCCAGCTCAGGAAGCTGCGGATCGTGACTTGGCCGAATTCGGGAACGACGTCGCGATAGCCCTCGGCGAGCGGTTCGAAGAGCCATTTGTCCACGACCAGGTTGACCTGGAAGATCGCGCGGTTGGTCGGTTCGAACGGATCGTTGGTGCGCTCGAAGTCGGCGCGCGCTTCCGGATCGCTGGGCGGCGTCGCGCAGCTGGCGAGCGTCAGGGCGAGGAGGGCCGCGGTCGTGATGGTTGCGAGCGCGGCCGCCTTGGTCTTATGTCTGCGACGCATCGGCCGCGCACTACCGCCATACCAAAGGATCGACAATACGAGGCCTCTGCCACCCCTGACCAGGGGCAGCGTCGCTGTCCCACCACGAAACCCTCCCATCGGTCATCCGCGCGCCCGTGTCCAGCTTTAAACGATCGCCCGAGGGCTCTTCTGCCGTGGCGCCTGCCAAGCTATGAGCGACGTGCTCGATCTTGCGGCTGGCGTGGCAGCGCTGGGGGCGGGGGCTGGCGCCCTCTACCTGCTCGCGGTCTGGTTCGCGGTCCGGCGATTCGCCCGGCGGCCGCCCGACCGGCCCGACCCGGTGCGCCGGCCGGCCGTCACCATCCTGAAGCCCCTCCACGGCGAGGATCCCGAGCTCTACACGAATCTGCGATCGTTCTGCCGGCAGATCTATCCGCGGGTCCAGGTGGTGTTCGGCGTGCGCGACCCCGACGATCCGGCAGCCGCCATCGCGCGCCAGCTGATCGCGGATCTCCCGGAGGCCGATCTGACCCTCGTGGTGGACGCGCGAGAATACGGCACGAACCGTAAAGTCAGTAATCTGATCAATATGATGGCTGCCGCCCGCCATGCCGTTCTGGTGCTCGCCGACAGCGACATGCGGGTCGGCACCGACTATGTCGACCGGCTGGTCGCCGCGCTGGGCGAGCCCGGCGTGGGGCTGGTGACGTGCCTATACCGCGCAACCCCTGCGGCCAATCTGTGGTCCCGTCTCGGGGCGCTGTTCATCAATCATTGGTTCCTGCCCTCGGTGCTGGTCGGAACCCTTGTGCGTCCGTGGCCCGGATGCTTCGGCGCCACCATCGCGCTGCACCGCGAGACTCTGCGGCAAATCGGCGGTTTCGAGCGCTTTTGCGACCAGTTGGCCGACGACTATCGGCTGGGTGCCGCGGTCGCCGAGGCGGGCTTCCGGGTCGTGCTGTCGCGCTATCTGGTCGAAGACGTGCTGGTCGAGCCCGACGCCGCGACCCTGATCAGCCACGAGCTGCGCTGGGCACGCACCATCCGCTCGATCGCACCGTTCGATTACGCCGCCGCCGCGGTCACCCACCCGGTCGCCCTCGGGCTCCTCGCCGCGCTCCTGGGCGGCCTTTCCGGCGCCGGGCTGGCGGTTTTCCTGGCGGTCCTGGCCTGGCGCTTGATTGTCGTCCGAATGATCGATATTGCTTTCGCCCTGCCGCGCCAGGCGCTTTGGCTCGTCCCGTTGCGGGACCTGTTGTCATTCGGCCTGCTGATCGCCAGTTTCTGCGGCAAGAAAGTGGCGTGGCGCGGCCAGGAATTCCGGCTGGCAGCCGACGGGCGTCTGATCTCGGATTGAGATGATCTCCAGATGATGAAAACCCTGTTCCTACAACCGCCCTCGTACGAGGGCTTCGACGGCGGCGCCGGCTCGCGCTACCAGGCGCGCCGCGAGATCCGCTCCTTCTGGTTCCCGACCTGGCTCGCGCAACCGGCGGCCCTGGTGCCCGACAGCAAGCTGGTCGACGCGCCGCCCGCGCGGATGACCCTCGACGACGTGCTGCCGCTCGCCGGCGACTACGAGCTCTGCATCATGCACACCTCGACGCCGTCGTTCCCCAACGACGTCAAGGTCGCCGAGGCGCTGAAGGAGCTCAATCCGACCATGAAGATCGGCATGGTCGGCGCCAAGGTCGCGGTCGATCCAGTGGGCAGCCTGACCGCCTCGAGCGCGATCGACTTCGTCGCGCGCAACGAGTTCGACTTCACGATCAAGGAGGTCGCCGAGGGGCGGCCGTGGAGCGAGATCGACGGATTGAGCTACCGCACCGCCGCGGGCGGGCTCGAGCACAACCGCGAGCGCGCGACGCTCGAGGACATGGACCAGCTTCCGTTCGTGACCGAGGTCTACAAGCGCGACCTCCACATCGAGGACTACTTCATCGGCTACCTCAAGCACCCATACGTGTCGTTGTACACCGGGCGCGGTTGCCGCTCGAAGTGCACCTTCTGCCTGTGGCCGCAGACCGTCGGCGGCCATCGCTATCGGGTGCGCTCGGTCGGTCACGTGATCGAGGAGATCCGGCTGGCCAAGAGCTACTTCCCGCAGGTCAAGGAATTCTTCTTCGACGACGACACCTTCACCGACGCGGGGCCGCGCGCCCAAGAGATCGCCAAGGAGCTCGGCAAGCTCGGCGTCACCTGGTCGTGCAACGCCAAGGCCAACGTGCCCTACGACACCCTCAAGGTGATGAAGGACAACGGCCTCAGGCTGCTGCTGGTCGGCTACGAGTCGGGCAATCAGCAGATCCTCAACAACATCAAGAAGGGCATGCGCATCGACATCGCGCGCCGCTTCACCAAGGACTGCCACGACCTCGGCGTCACGATCCACGGCACCTTCATCCTCGGCCTGCCGGGCGAGACCAGGGAGACGATCGAGGAGACCGTGAAGTTCGCCACCGAGATCAACCCGCACACCATCCAGATCTCGCTCGCTGCGCCCTATCCGGGCACCTTCCTGCACCGTCAGGCGGTCGAGAACGGCTGGCTCGACGAGGCGCACGCCGAGTTGATCGACGAGCGCGGCGTGCAGATCGCGCCGCTGCACTACCCGCACCTGTCGCATACCGAGATCTTCGACTCGGTCGAGACCTTCTATAAGCGCTTCTACTTCCGCATCCCGAAGATCGCCTCGCTGGTCGGCGAGATGGTGCGCAGCCCGCAGATGATGAAGCGCCGTCTGCGCGAAGGCGTCGAGTTCTTCCAGTTCCTCTCGGAACGCAGGCAGGCCCACAGCTGAGCCGTCGCCTGATCGTCTGCGCCGACGATTTCGGGCGCGCGGTCGAGATCAACCGGGCGGTCGAGGAGGCGCATCGGCGCGGCGTGCTGACCTGCGCCAGCCTGATGGTCGGGGCGCCGGCGCGCGACGACGCGGTCGCTCGCGCGCGGGCGCTGCCGGAGCTCAGGGTCGGGCTGCACATCGTCCTGGTCGACGGCCTGGCCGTGGCGCCGCCGGCCGAGATCCCCGATCTGGTCGGGCCCGACGGCGCGTTCGGGCGCACACAGATCGCCGCCGGCTTCGCCTATTTCTTCCGGACGCGCGTGCGACGCCAGCTCGCGCACGAGATCCGCGCGCAGTTCGAGCGCTTCCGCGCGACCGGTCTCGCGCTCGATCACGTCAACGCCCACAAGCACATGCATCTGCATCCGACGGTCGCGCGCCTGATCGTCGAGATCGGCCGCGACTATGGGCTCGCGGCGATGCGGCTGCCCTACGAGCCGCCGGGGCCGTTGCGTGGCGTCGAGCCGACGGCGCGCGACCCGTTGGGCGCGCGCGCGCTCCGGCTGTGGACGGCCGGGCTGAGGCGTCGACTCGCCCGCGCGCGCCTCCGCACCAACGACCAGCTGTTCGGGCTGGCTTGGAGCGGCGCGATGACCGAGGCGCGGGTGCTCGGGCTGCTCGACCATTTGCCGGCCGGCGTGAGCGAGCTCTACTGCCATCCGGCGAGCGCGACGACGCCGACGCTGGCCGCCGAGATGCCCGGCTACCGTCATGACGACGAGCTGGCCGCGCTGGTCAGCCCGGCGGTGCGCGCGCGCGTCGAACGGCTGGGCATCCGCTTGATCGGCTATCGCGACCTGGCCCCCGAGCCGGCCGGGAGCGCGGCGTGATCCGCACCGCGACGGCGGTGCTCGGTCTCGCCGGGCTCGGCGCGGCGGTTGCGCTGATCGTCTATCAGGGTCAGCGCGCCGTCCTGTCGGCGCTTGCCGCGGGTGGTGTCGGGCTCGTGTGGGCAAGCCTGTTTCATGCCGTGCCGATGGCGATCAACGCGCGTGCCTGGCAGGTCCTGATGCCGGGCGCGCGCCCGCCGTCCCTCGCGGCCTTCGCCTGGTTCGTGTGGGTGCGCGAGGCGGTCAACGGCTTGTTGCCGGTTGCGCGCATCGGCGGCGAAGTGGTCTCGGTCCGCTTGCTCGTCAAACACGGCGTCCGCCCCGCCTCGGCGGTCGCGAGCCTGGTGGTCGACATGACGGTGTCGATCGTCTCGCAGTTCGTCTTCACCGTGATCGGGCTCGGGCTCCTGGTCCTCGTCACGACCGACGTCGCGACGGTCGGCCGGATCGCGCTCGGTCTGGCGGTCACGATTCCGATCGTCGGCGCGCTGGTGCTCGTGCAACGCGCCGGCGCGTTCGCGCTGGTGGCGCGCGCGCTCCAGCGCCTCACCGGCGGCCGCTTCGCGGGATTGGTCGGCGGCTCGGCGCGCATCGACCGCGCGATCCGGCTGTTCTACCGCCGGCGCAACCGACTACTCCGCTGCAGCCTGTGGCAGCTCGCCGGGTGGATCGCCGGCTCCGGCGAGATCTGGCTGGCGCTCTATTACCTCGGCCATCCGGTGAGCCTGCTCGCGGCGCTCCTGCTCGAGGCGCTGGCGCAGGCGGTGTCGAGCGCCGCCTTCATGGTGCCGGGCGCGCTCGGCGTGCAGGAGGGCGGTTTTCTCCTGTTCGGCAGCCTGCTCGGGCTCGGCCCCGAGGTCGCGCTCGCGCTTGCGCTCGCGCGTCGCGTGCGCGACCTCGTCGTGTTCGTGCCGGCGCTCGTCACCTGGCAGCTCAGCGAGGGGCGGCGTCTGCTCGTGCGCTGAGGCGCGGCCTCACGTCCGCGTGAAGCGGGGTGTCGGCGTCGGTGCGTCCTCCCTGGGACGGCTCCAAACCCGCCCGACACCAGCTTTTTGGTAAAGCTACCGCTTTATGATCTTGCCTCAAGCCCGGGATAATGCTGGCTTAAGGTCGATTGTCTACCAGTGGAACCTACCATCTCGTGTGCAATTTCTACCGCCGCAGCCATGACGATCGTCAGCAACCACTCGGTCCCCGGACCGGAGCGCGCCTTGGACGGGCTCTGGGTGTGGCGGACCTTCGCATCCCGGGCGGGTCGGTCGTGGTCGGACCTGGCGGCGCCTCACCCCACCCTGCACGATGAGGACGCGCTGATGGGCAGCCTCACCATGCAGGACATGCTGCGGATCGCACTGGCGGTGGCGATCTGCGTCGGCTTGTTCCTGTCGGACCTGATCACCCCGGTCGAGATGAACGAGGTCCAGCTCTATCCGCTGGCGTTCCTGCCGCTGTACCGGGTCCAGGTGCGCTTCCTGCTGCCGCTGTTCGCGGTTGTCTCGATCATCCTGATCGTGCTCGGCTACAGCATCGAGCCTGACCCGGACTTCTGGGACGGTTTGAGCAACCGGAGCTTCTCGATCCTGATGGTCCTGGGGACCGCGATCGCGCTCGGCCGGCTCGCGACCGCCGAGCGCAAGCTCATGCTGCGCGCGTTGACCGATCCGCTCACCGGTGTGTTCAACCGTCGCACGTTCCTCGACATGTCGAGCAAGGAGGAGGCGCGCGCGCGCCGGCGCGGCACGCTCACGTCCGTGCTGATGATGGACATCGATCACTTCAAGCGCATCAACGATACCTACGGCCACGGGGTCGGCGATCAGGTCATCAAGGCGCTCGCCGCCGTCGCGACCAAGGGCCTGCGCCCGACCGACATTCTTGCCCGCTACGGCGGCGAGGAGTTCATCGTCACGCTGCCCGAGACCGACGGCGACGTCGCCCAGAAGGTCGCCGAGCGCCTGCGCTCGTCGCTCGAGCAAGCGGTCGTGAAGGCCGACAGCGTCGGCGACGTGCGTTTCACGGTCAGCATCGGCGTCGCCACCTTCGCGACCGGCGTGGCGCTCGCGGATGCCATGGCGCGCGCCGACCAGGCGCTCTATCGCGCCAAGGAGAGCGGCCGCAATCGCGTGGAGATCTCCGAGCTGCTCGAACCCCCAGCGGCCGCCGTCGCCGCCGCGTGACGCCCGGCTGGCCGGCTCAGCCGACGTAGCCGAGCAGCCGCTACCACGTGTAATCGAGCGAGCGGAATCACGGTCTGACCGGCGCCGGACCGCCCTTGTGAAACTCTCGGGTGCGTGCCTCGAAGCCTTGAGCCGACGTGCGCGCTCAGCCGGCCGGTTGCAGCGCCATCTCGTCGACCGGGGCGACGGCCAGCGGCAGGCGGACCACGAAGGTCGCGCCCTCGCCCGGCGGCGACTCGACCTCGATCGATCCGCCATGCTTCTGGACCACGATCGAATGGCAGATCGCCAGCCCCTGGCCGGTGCCTTTGCCGGCGCCTTTGGTGGTGAAGAAGGGATCGAAGATGCGGTCGCGGATCTCCGGCGCGATCCCGGTGCCGGAGTCGGTCACGCGGACCTCGACCGTGTCGTCGAGCCGTCGCGTGGCGATCAGGATCGTGCCGATGCCCGCGGCTTTCGCCTCGACCGCGTGCACCGCGTTGACGATCAGGTTCAGGATCACCTGGCTGATCTCGCCCGGCCGGCACGGCACCGACGGCAGATCGCGCTCGAAATCGGTGACCAGCTCGGCGGCGTATTTCCACTGGTTGCGCGCCACGGTGATCGTGGTGCGGATCAGATGGTGCAGATCGGTCGGCGCGGTCTCCTTGACGTCGGGATGCGAGAATTCCTTGACGGCGAGCACGATCTCGCGAATGCGCGCCACGCCCTCGAGCGCCTGCGAAATCGCGGTCGGGATCTCGTCGCGGAGAAATTCGAGATCGCCGACCGTCTCGGTCTCGCGCAGCCGCGCCGCCAGTGCGCCGGCGTCGGGCTCGCCTCGCTCGACGGCCTCGCGCAGCCGCGCGCCGGCGTCCAGCACCTTGGCGAGGTCGCCGAAGCTGGTTTCGAGGAAACGCAGATTGTCGCCGACGAACTGGGTCGGCGTGTTGATCTCGTGCGCGACGCCGCCGGCCAACGTGCCGAGCGCCTCCAGCTTCTGGGTCTGGCGCAATTGCACCTCGGCGGCGTTGCGCGCGGTCACGTCGCTGATCACGGAGAGGCGCGCCGGTATGCCGTTGAACTCGATCCGGTGGCTGAACACGTCGACGTCGATGATGCGATCGTCCTTGGTACGGTGGCGGAGGCCGGTCACGTGCAGCTTGCCGGATGACTCCGGCGTCAGCGCCATCGCGCTCAACCTCTCGACGTCCTCGGGGAGCCACAAATCCCTGATCGTGCGCTCGAGGAATTCGTCGCGCGCGTAGCCGTAGGTTGCCGCCATGGCGTCGTTGGCTTCGAGCAGGCGCCAGCTCGCGAGGTCCCACAGGCACATCGGCAGCGGGCTGCTCTCGAACAGCAGCCGGAAGCGCGCCTCACTGGCGCGCAGCCGCTCGGCGTCGCGTGCCGTCTGCGCCGCCAGCTCGCGGTCGATCAGCGTGCTGGCGAGGCCGAGTCCGACGATCAGCGCCGCGATGCCGGCGAGCTCGACCGCGAGCCATTGCGGCGACTCGACGATCGCGCCGACGTCGATCGTCGGATCGGGCACGTAGCTGACCGCCGCCATGCCGGTGAAGTGGGTCGCGCAGATCGCCGCCGCGAGCAGGCCGGTCGCCGCCAGCCGACCGCCGACGCGCCCGCGCCACCGCTCGGCGAGCGTCAGGGCGGCGCTGGCGAGCGCGGCGCCGAGGATCACGGCGGCCGCGACGTAGCCGGGGTCCCAGTGCGGCACCGCCGCGACGTGCACCGCCGCCATGCCGGTGAAGTGCATCGCGGCGGTCGCAACGCCGATCAAGCCGCCGCCGATCGCGGCGCCATGCCGCACGCGCGCGAGGATCACGTAGCCGAGCCCGGACAGCACGATCGCGATGGCGACCGACACGCTGGTGAGGCCGAGGTCGTAGCCGACGGGAATGCCCGGGCGGAACGCCAGCATGGCGACGAAATGGGTGGTCCAGACGCCGCAGCCGGTCACCAGCGCCGCCGCCGCGAGCCGTGCCCGATTGAACGAGTGGTCGCCGCGCCGCGCCCGCGCCAGCAGACTGAGCGCCGCCCAGCACGACAGGCAGCAGATGACGCCGGCCAGCAGGACCAGTCTGATGTCGTGCTGATCGACGATGCAGCCGTAGACTCTCAGCATCGCGCCCCTTCCGCGGATCGATGGGCATCCGGCGGCGGAGCCTGCGCGCGCCCGGGCGGGCGCGCATGCCAAGATTCGTGATGTTTTGTAATGCATGGCGGCCTGTGCGCGCCTGGCCGCGAGGCTTGTGAAAGCTTGGCGCGATTGTTAGGGTCGCGTCCGTCCATGGTGGCTGCGTCATGACGGCGATCTCGCCGCGCTTTCTCGACGCGGGTGAGGCCGCGCTGGTCGTCGAGCTCGGCCGCTCCGTCGATCCGGCGGTGCACGATCAGGTGCTCGCGCTCGACCGCGCGCTGATCGCGCTGGCGCTGCCGGGCGTGCGCGAGACCGTGCCGACCTTCCGCTCGCTGATGATCCACTACGATCCGCTGGTGATCGACCGCGCGCGCCTGGTCGAGCGCGTGCGCGCCGTCGAGCTGGACGCGCGGGCGCCCGCGCGCGCGGCGCGCTGGACGATTCCGTGCTGCTACGACGCCGCGTTCGGCGAGGACCTGGCCGAGATCGCGGCGACGACGGGGTTGCCGGAGGAGCGCGTCGTCGCGCTGCACGCCGGCGCCACGCTGCGGGTCTACATGTACGGCTTCCTGCCCGGATTCTGTTATCTGGGCGGCATGCCGCCGGAGCTCGTGATCTCGCGTCGCGCCACCATCCGGCCGCCGCACGCGGCCGGTGCCGTCATCATCGCCGACGGCATGTCGGTGATCACGACCTTCGTCATGCCGACCGGCTGGTGGGTGATCGGCTGCACGCCCGAGCGCCTGTTCGCGCCGATGCGCGATCCGAGCTTCCTGGTCGGCGTCGGCGACAGTTTGCGCTTCGAGGCGATCGACCGCGCGACCTTCGAGGCATTGGCGGCGCGCGTCGCGGCCGGCGAGATCGTCGCCCGGCGGGACACCACGCCGTGAGCGCCGCGCTCCGCATCCTGACGGCCGGTCCCGCCGTCACCCTGCAGGATGGCGGACGCTTCGGCCGCATGCGCTTCGGCGTCACCGCGGCCGGGCCGATGGATCCGCTCGCCTGCGCGGTCGCCAACGCGGCCGTCGGCGCCGACGCGGGCGCGCCGGTGATCGAAATCTCACTCGGCGGCGTCTTGGTCGATGCGCTCGACGCGGCCGTGCCGGTGGCGCTCGCCGGCGGCGCGTTCGAGATCAGCCTCGACGGCAGGCCGGTGCCCGGCGCGGTGCGCCTGACGCTCGAGCCGGGTCGAAATCTGCGCGTGCGCGCCGGCGCTGCGGGCGCATGGTGCTATCTCGCGGTCGGAGCGCGCATCGCAGTCCTGCCGGTGCTGGGCTCGGTCGCCACCCACACGCGCTCGGGCCTGGGCGGGCTCGCCGGTCGCGCGCTCGCCGCGGGCGACCGCCTGCCGCTCGCGGACGTGCGCACGCCCGACGCGCCGGCGACCTTGGTCGCGCCGTGCCTCGAGCGGCCGGGCGACGTCATCCGCGTCATCCTCGGGCCGCAGGCCGACTATTTCGCCGACGATCAGATCGCCCTGTTCTGCGCCGGTCCGTGGACGATCTCGTCGCGCAGCGATCGCATGGCCTACCTGCTCGACGGCCCGACCCTGCGCCACGCCGCGGGCTTCAACATCATCTCCGACGGCATTGCGATGGGTTCGATCCAGGTGCCGGGCGACGGCCGGCCGATCGTGCTGATGGCCGACCGCCAGGTGACCGGCGGCTACACCAAGATCGCCACGGTGATCGGACCCGATCTCGGGCGCCTCGCCCAGCTGCGGCCGGGCGCGCGCTTTCGTTTCGAGCCGGTCACCATCGAGGATGCGGTCGCCGCGCGCCGTGCCGAGCGCGATGGGCTCGCGGCGCTGCGCCTGGAGCCGCTGCTGCGCCAGGATCTCGGCTCCGAGCTGCTGCTCGGCCTCAACCTGATCGGCGGCGTCACCAGCGGGCACTAGGCGCTGCACGCCGCGCCCTGACGGTCTACAGTATGGGGACGGATCGAGCGTTCCGGCTCAGGAGATCGCATATGGCATACGAGGCGTTGCGCACGATTCTGCCGATCGCCGGCTGGCCGGCGGCGCGGGCCGACGAGGTCGAGATCACGGGCGGCGCCGACCCGGTGCTGCCGACGCCGTTCCGAATCGGCGTCGCGGGCGCCGCGGCGCTCGCCGCGACCGGGCTCGCGGCCGCCGATCTCTGGCAGCTGCGCACCGGTCGCCGCCAGACCGTGTCGGTCGACCTGCGCCAGGCGACCGCCTCGTTGCGCAGCGGCCACTACTTGAAGATGAACGGCGAGCGCGTGCCGACCGACCGCGCCGGCGTGATGGGCGTGTATCCGGCGAAGCACGGCCGCTGGAGCTACCTGCACTGCAATTTTCCCAATCACCGCGCCGCCGCGCTCAAGGTGCTGGGCGTGGCCGAGGATCGCGCCGCGGTGGCGCGCGCGGTCGCCGGCTGGGATGCGCTCGAGCTCGAGGAGGCGATCATCGCGGCCAAGGGCGCCGGCGGCATGGTGCGCACGATGGCCGAGTGGGCGCAGCATCCGCAGGCGGCCGCGATCGCGTCGCTCCCTCTGATGGAGATCGTCAAGATCGCCGACAGCCCGCCGCAACCGTTGCCGCCCGGCGACCGTCCGCTGTCGGGCATCCGCGTGCTCGACCTGACGCGCGTGCTCGCCGGCCCGACCTGCGCGCGCACGCTCGCCGAGCATGGCGCCGACGTGCTGCGCATCACCGCGGCGCACCTGCCGTCGCTCGGCTATCAGGAATACGACACCGGTCACGGCAAGCTGTCGGCCTACCTCGACCTGCGGCAGCCGGCCGAGCTCGACACGCTGCGCGGGCTGGTGCGCGAGACCGACGTGTTCTCGCAAGGCTATCGTCCGGGCACGCTCGGCGCGCGCGGGCTGTCGCCCGAGGCGCTGGCGGCCTTGCGGCCCGGTATCGTCTACGTGTCGCTGTGCGCCTTCAGCCATGCCGGCCCGTGGGCGTCGCGGCGCGGCTTCGACACCGTGGTCCAGACGGTGAGCGGCATCACGGCGCGCCAGGGCGAGCTGTTCCCCGGCGCCAGCCCGGGCCCGCAGTTCTATCCGGTCTCCGCGATCGACTACGTGACCGGCTACCTGATGGCGTTCGGCGCCATGGTCGCGCTGGCGCGCCGGGCGCGCGAGGGTGGCAGCTGGCTCGTGCGCATCTCGCTGGCGCAGACCGGCAAGTGGCTGGTCGATCGCGGCCAGGTGCCGGAAGACCAGCTCAAGGACGTGCCGAAGGAGTTCGACGCCGCCGAGATCGCCCGCTGGTCGATCGACAGCGACACGCCGGTCGGCCGGCTGACCCATCTCGGACCAACCGTGAAGCTGTCCGAGACGCCGCCGCGCTGGGCGCGCCCGAGCGTGCCGCTCGGCCACAGCCCGGCCGTGTGGCCCGCGCGCGCGGCCTGACGCGTCGCGCGGCTCAGACCAGCAGGGAGTGCCGCGCCGCGCTGCTGGGGAGGTAGCGGTCGAACACGGCGCTGACCGCGCGCGCCAGCTCGGGTGCGTCAGGTGACACGCCGATCCGCCAGCCGTCGCGCCAGGCCTGGCCGGCTGCGGCCAGATCATCGACCGCGTCGCACTCGGGCGTGAAGGTCGCCGGATCGACGCCGTGGCACGCACCGATCGCCGCCAGATCGACGCGGAGATCGCACATCAGGCGTTCGATGATGGCGCGGCGCAAGCGATCGTCGTCGCTGAGCGCGTGGCCGCGGCGCGTCGCCAGGCGTCCGCTGGTGATCGCCGCGCGCCAGGCCGTTTCATCGGCTGCGTTCTGCACGTAGCCGCCGGGCAGGCAGCCGATCGCAGAGGCGCCGAACGCCAGCAGCACCGGCGCGTCGTCGGTCGTGTAGCCCTGGAAGTTGCGACGGAGCGCGCCGGCGGCAACGGCGGTGGCGAGCGTATCGCCGGGGCGCGCGAAATGATCGATGCCGACCGCGCGATAGCCGGCGGCGGTGAACTGCGCGCGCGCCGTCGTGCAGAGCGCGCGCCGCGTCGGCGCGTCGGGCAGGGCGTCCTCCGGGATTCGGATCTGATGCGTCTTCATCCAGGGCACGTGCGCGTAGCCGAACAGCGCGACCCGGTCCGGCAGGAGGCCCAGCGCGCGATCGATCGTGCCCCGCAGCGAGTCGACGGTTTGGTGCGGCAGCCCGTAGAGCAGGTCGAGATTGATGCCGTCGACGCCGTAGTCGCGCAGCAGATCGACGGCGGTCGCGGTCATCTCGTACGGCTGCTCGCGGTTGACCGCGGCCTGCACCTGCGGGTCGAAGTCCTGCACGCCGATGCTGGCCCGCGTCATGCCGCAGGATGCGAACGCGGCCACCCTGGCCTCGTCGAGCGTCCGCGGATCGAGCTCGGCGGCGATCTCGGTCTCGGGGCGGATCTCGAAGCGCTCGGCGATGCGATCCATGATCCGCTGCACGTCGGCCGCCGTCAGCAGGTTGGGCGTGCCGCCGCCCCAATGGATGTGCGACACGCTGAGCCGGTGCGGGATGGCATCGGCGACCAGGTCGATCTCGGCCATCAGCGGCGCGACGTACCGGCCGATCGCTCCGTAGCCCTTCGACACGGTGGTGTGGCAGCCGCAGTACCAGCACATGGCCGTGCAATACGGCACGTGCAGGTAGATCGACGCCTTGGCGCCCGGGTCGATCGACTGAAGCCAGGCGCGATAGGTCGCAGCGTCGACGCGCTCGTGGAACTGTGGCGCCGCCGGATAGCTGGTGTAGCGGGGCAGCCGGCGCGGCGCGTCGGTCTCGGGTGATTGGGGCGGCGGAATCATGGCGCAATTGAGCGATGTGGGAAGCGGCCGGGCATTGATCTCGGTCAACGTCACCGGGACGAGCGCTGGTGCGGCGTTCGCATTGATCCATGTCAATGAGCCGGCTCGCCTACGGAGGCCCACTGGGTGCGTAGGGAGGGAACGCACCATGACGACCAATGATCGTGGTCCCGACGGCACGCCGGGCGGCCAAGCTGCAGCGCATCCGATCTGCAGCCGCCTGGCTCAGCGCCTCGAAACGCTCGAGCGCATGATTCATGACGAGCAATCGAACGCCGTGCGGAGCCAGCTGCTCGAGCCGATGCTACGGCGCTTGCGGCTGCTGGAGCGCATGGTCGCGCGCGTCGGCGTCGATGAATCGCGCGGCCTGCTGGTCGGGCTCCTGGTCCGCGAGGCCGAAGCAAGCTGCGTCGGCTGCGCCAACGCCGGGGAATGCCGGCGCTGGCTCGACAGCGAGGTCGACGACGACGCCTACCGCTCGTTCTGCGCCAACGCTGCGCTGTTCGACCTGCTGCCCCACCGGCTGCTGTAGCGAGTTGCCTCCATAAATCAGCGGCGGCCCGCAATGAGGAGATCTCCGATCTCGGAGATTTCCTGTCCTCGTTCAACGATTTCGAATTTTTGTTTTTCCTCAAACGATTGGTCATTGATCTGAGTCAATCCCGCCCCCGCCGCAGCGCTTAGGCTGAGACAGAAATCAAAGGGGGCCGACCATGACCAAAGCGCTCTCGATCGCCGCCATCGCGCGGCGCAGCACCAGCAGCACCAGACGTCGCGCCGCGAGCCTCGTGCTCGGCGCGAGCTTCGCGCTCCTGTCGTCCCTCGCCACGCGCCCGGCGCACGCGCTGCCGAGCTATGCCGCGCAGACCGGCCAGGCCTGCGCGGCCTGCCACGTGGGCAGTTTCGGTCCGCAGCTCACGCCGCTCGGGCGTGCCTTCAAGATCGGCGGCTACACCCAGAGCGGCGGCGAGGGTTGGCGCGCCCAGATCCCCGTCTCGGGCATGGCGTACGGATC
>DATJNS010000094.1:0-26417 GCA_035507915.1 Candidatus Sulfotelmatobacter sp. | reverse complement strand
GCTTCCAGGCAATAGGGCGCAGCGTGACCCGGCGAGCCATGCAGGCCGATCGCCGCCAGCGCGAGCGGCAGCCATGGCCACCGCGGCGTTGCCCTCGAGCGCGGCGCCGCGATCGCGTCCGTCGCCTCACTGTGCCGTGATGATGCCAAGCAGCTTCCCCGTCGGATCGCGCACGACCGCGAGTGCCCGTTGCGTCACTCCCGCAGGCTGAAATTCTTCCGCCGCCGTCGCGATCGTGTGCCCGCTTGGATCGGTGAAGCGGAACCGCCGGCCCGATTGGCGCACGCGCCCGAGCCATTTGCCGACAACCGAGCGCCGATCGAAACCTTCGGCGGCCGGCACCAGCTGCTCAACCAGCCCGCCCTTTACCGTTCGGTAGAACAGCCGTCGACCGCCTTCCGCCTGTGCGTCATGTGCGTGCAGCAGTACCAGTAGGACTCCAGTTGCGAGCAATCCGACCGATCGCGCTCGCATCACAGCCACTGATAGATGAGACGAGGAATGTGGAAGCGCCGCTTGTTGAGAACAACGCCCATCAAGCGTCCTCCATTTGACTCGATGGACCGCCGCGCCTGCTCGACGATCGGCGAACGCGTGCGTTCCGCCTCCACGACCATGATGACTCCCGAGGCCTGCCGCGCGAGTGCCAGCCCGGCGAAACCAGAGAGCGCCGGCGGCGCATCGATGAAGGTGATATCGGCCAGCTGGGCAAGCTTGCCGAACGTTTCCTGCATCCAGTCCGGATCGAACAGGTAGCGACCGCTGACCTCCGTCGCCCAGAGGGTGGTCTCCTGGAACGACAGCCCCGGTGCCTGACGGATCGCCGCGGTCAACTCGAGCCCGCGCTCGAGGACGTCGTTGAGGTTTGTATCGTCGCGGGCTTGACCGTTCGCGCGCGGCGGTAAGACGGTCAGAACCAGAACCTTGCGCCCGACCGCGGTGGCAACGGCGTGCGCGAGCTCCCGAACCACGGTGGTGGTGCCCTCTCCGGACGTGGCGCTGATGATTTCGACGACCCGCGGAGCTCCATCCGGAAGTGCCGACTCGATCGATTGATAGAGGTTGACGAGTTCCTCGCGCCGCAGGAGCGAGCGCCCCATCACGAGTGTGACGCTCGGGGCTTTCGCGATGACCTCGGTGGGCAGATTGCGCGCGCTTAGCGCTTCATAGATCTTGGTCACGGATTTGGTCCTAACGGGGCGGTTGTGCCGCGGCGAACACCGCCATCACGGGCAGGCCCGTGACCGGTTGCACCTGATCCGGCAATGAGAAGGCCTCATCCATGGATTCGAGCGCGAAACTCGCCCCAAAGCCGGCGATCAAGCCGGCGACCAGCGAGATTGCAATGATGAGCGGAACACGCGGCAGCGTCGGCTTCACGGGCACCGTCGGCTGCTGCACGATCGAGATGCTGGAGATATTCTGCCGATTCAACGCGTCGGCGATGCGCGAGTCCTCCGCGCGCTGCATGACCGTGCGATAGGTCTCCTCGTCGACCTCGCGCTGCAGCACCAGCTCCTGGTAGCGCGGCTGTAGAGCCTGGATCTCCTCGAGCCGCTTCTGAATGGTTGCGAGCTGAGCCTCCATTGGCTCGGCCGAACCGATCGCCGCATGCAGATCGCCTTCCGTCCGCAGCAGATCGATCTGGATCTGCTGATAGACGGGATTTACGCCGGTGCGAAGCCGCGCAACGCTCTCGTGCATGCGCGCGTTCAACTGGTCCTCGGCAGACCTGATCTGTGCCACCAGATCCCGCACCGTGATGCTGTCGTCGCGATAATTGTGGAGCTCGGCCCGCCGCGCGACCAGGTCGGCCAGACGCTCCCGCGCGTCGTCGACCGATTTGTATCGATCGCCTTCGTCTGACAGGGACACGGTCTCTACGACCTTCTTCAGCGACGCGAGCAGCGCGTCACGGCGGCTCTCGTTCTCTGAAATGCGCGCTTTGGCCTGAACGTAATCCTTGCGTACCTGATCCTGCAGCTGGTAGAGCGCCGTCCGTTCGTCATCCAGCGAGTCGACGGACGCCTCCGTCAGAAATTGCTGCAGCTTTTGCTGCGACGCCGAGAGCTTCGCGCGGGCTTCCTCGACCTGATCCGTTAGAAATTGCGACTCGGTGCCGCTGTAAACCTGGGCCTGACGCTCGCGGAACAGCGCGACGAGTTTATTCAATGTGTCGACAGCGATACCGGCGTCTGGATTGCGCAGCCGAACCGTCACGACGTTCGAGTCCTTCTCGACGTCGACCCGAAGATCTCGGGTCAAGCGCTCCAAAATCTCCTGCAACCGTTGCCGTTCCGTGGCAGGCGTGCGCGGCAGCGGCAGCATGTCGATCAGTGCCGTGAAAGCCTGGACGAGCATGGGCGGCGGCCCCGGATAGAGCGTCTCCGGCCCGACCTTCTTGACCACGTCCATCAAGAGATCGTCGCTCTCGAGGATCAGGGCCTGGGTATTCATGACCTCACGCCGTTCGGCCTGCTCGGCGGGGATCGCCACGCTGGCCATCGGCATCTGACTCGTCGTCGCCTCGCGGCCGCCGAATTTGACGATGAATGCCGCCGTGCTTTCGTAGATCGGTGTCGCGAGAATGCAGTAGGCCGTGCCCAGACCGACGAACAGGAGAAAGACCGACAAGAACGCGCGCCGTTGGCGAAACGCCGTATTGAGCAGACCGCGCGCTGTCATTTGAATGACCATCAGACCGTCTCCTGGGGCCGGGAAGATTCCACGGCTAGAAATTCTTGTTGAAGCCAAACGACTCCGGCAGGAACTGCTGGATCGTCTGCTCATAGAACAAATAGACGTTGGCGACTGACGTGCGTGGCACGAACAGCGCGTCGTAGGGATGCAGAACGACGTCGGCATCGGCATCCGCGCCCGTCGTCGCATCGCTGTAACTGACGCTGTAGAGCTGCGGTTTGCCCGAACTGCCGCGCCGTGCCAGGACGACCTGCTGTGGATTGGCCGAATTTTTCAGCCCGCCGGCCCGCGCGATCGCCTGCACCAACGTCAGCGGCGGGCCGAGCACGAGGAACTCTCCGGGGTTGTTGACTTCGCCGCCGACATAGAAGCGCAGCGGCAGTGCGGTGCGCAGGATGACCGTGACCCCGGGGTCGACGAGTTCGGCACGGTACTGATCGTTGAGTTCGTGGGTCAGCTCCGCCAGGGTCAGCCCAGATGCCGCAACGTCGGGAGCCAAGCGCAGCTGAAACCGGCCATCCGGCTGCACGGTGGCTGTGTCGTCGAGCTCAGGGTTGTGTCGAAAGCGAATGTCGAGCTGATCTCCGACCTGCAGGCGGTACGCCACCGGCGCGCCGACTTCCTCTGGCGGCAGCTTGCGGTCGACTGTGGGCAAAGGTTGCCAAGCACACGCGGCGAGGCCGATCGCAAGGACCCCGATCGACAGGGCGCCGAACGCCACGCCCAGGCTGAACCGATTCCGACTTCGGGGCGGTGTTGCGGTCATCATGATCAGAACGCGTTGCGGCTGAAGAAGCCCTTGACCGCGGTCAGGGCGATGATCCACAGGTCGAGCGCGATCGACCAATTGTCGATGTAGTAGATGTCGTGCTCGACCCGCTTCTGGATCTGCTCGATGGTCTCGGTCGGTCCGCGCCACCCGTTGACCTGGGCCCAGCCCGTGATGCCCGGCTTGACCCGATGGCGCGCTGCATATTCGGTCACGGCCTCGTTGTAGAGCTTGTCCGCAGCCCGCGCCGTGCTGACGTGCGGGCGCGGCCCGACGATCGACATCTCGCCGCGCAGCACATTGATGAGCTGAGGCAGTTCGTCGAGGCTTGTCTTCCGCAGCAAGGCCCCGAGTGGCGTGATCCGCGGATCGCCGCGAGTGGTCAGACGATCCGGCTTGGCCATGCTCATGGCGTGATGCATGGTACGGAACTTGAGCGCCGAGAATTCGCGCTGGTTGTAACCGATCCGCGGTTGCCGGAAGAGCACCGGCCCCGGGCTCGTCAGTTTGATCGTTGCGGCGATCACGAGCATCAGGGGACCGAACAGGGCGAGCGCAAGCGCCGCGATGACCTTGTCCTCGATCGTTTTCAGGATGCCGCCCCAACCCGCGATCGGCCGGCTGGCAACCGGCACCAACAGCACTCCGGGTACGGCGCTCCAGACCTTGGCGGCAACCGTCTCGCCAAGGCGGAGGCCAAGAAAATCCGGCACGATGAAGACGTCGACCGGGTGCTGACGCAGGTCTCTGATCAGTTGATCGATGCGCTCGTCTGCGATCAGCGGCAAGGCAATGATCACGGAGTCGATAGGATGCTCGATGACGAACCTCAGGAGATCGTCACTGCCGCCCAGCCACGGCAGCCCCTCGATGGCGTTCGGCACACGTGCCCGCCGGTCGTCGAAGAACCCGACCACCTGCATATGACTGTCGCTCTCGCGCAGGCGCTTGCTGACGCGCACGCCCAGTTCACCGCCGCCGAGCAGCAGCGTCACGTGAGCCAGGCGGCCTTCGCGCGCCCATCGCGCATGCAGCAATGCGAAGCCGTAGCGGGTCGTGAGCAACCCCAGGAAACCGAAGGCGAAGGACATGATGGTCCATGCGCGCGAGTAGTCAGGGGCAGCCTTGACGAGGAAGCTGACGATCGCTAGGCCGGCGAACACCGAGCCCCATCCGATCGCCAACGACCGGATCGAATTGTGGAACTCGGCGATCCGCCGCATCTCGTAGAGGCCGGCGCTGCGGAAAGCGAGATAACCAAAGAACGCCGCCAGCACCGTAGCAACGAAGTAGAGGCCTGGATCGGTCGGCCGTTCGCCGAGATAGACAACATAGGCCAGCGCCGCCGACATCGTAATGACGAGGATGTCGGACGTCTCCACGAGCGCCGTGAACATCCATCTCGAGAAGCGTCGCTGCCAACGTATCTGCGGAAGACTCAAACCGTCGGGAACGCAGCGCTGCTCGATGCTCAAGTCTGGCGGTATGAGGTCGTCTTCTGATGTCGCACATCTCGTGCGCGACGAGCGAAACTGCAAACAGTTCGGACCGTGTTGCATCATGCAACCGCCCTGCCCCAGCCTCAGCCTCCGCCTTAGGCACATGCGCTCAACGGCTAGCCACCAACAAGCGCACCGCCAATTCATGAGCGGCTTGAAGCGGTTATATCGGCGCAAGCTTAAGTCAAAATTACACCACTTGGGTTTGATCGCGGGCACTCAGCGAGACGCAACGGACCACGGTGGTTGTTTGATTCATGCGAACGCGTGGCGCGACGGGTCGTGATCGCGACGCGATGCGAGCTAGGGAAGGCGCGTCGACAAAGTGGCGCGCATTTTGCGAGATTTCCCGAAACATTCATCAGGACCACACGTAAAAAAACATCGAACGCGCTGATTAGGGTGGCAGCGGGCTCGGGTGACGTGACGGCAATGGTGGGTTTTGACGCATGACCGCCCAAACGCACATCACATCGATCAAAACGCGGGCGCGTACGCTGCGCACCCTGGCGATATGCGGTGTCGGCGAGCACGCGCCCATCGCCGCTGCTTTGGCGCCGCGGGATATTGTCGTATCCCATGTGAATCCAGACGGAGCTTGGGAATTCAATCCCGAAGGCTACGATGTCATCATCTTTGAATTGGTTCCGACGTCGGGCAACGAGCTGATCGAGCGGCTGCGCGTCCGAGGTTGCTGCACGCCGCTCCTGGCCTTGTCGGCGCAAAATACGCCACCGATCCGCATCGCCGCCCTCGACGCTGGAGCCGATGATTTCTTGGGCAAGCCATGCGACTTTGATGAGCTCGAGGCTCGCCTGCGCGCCTTGGCGCGCCGCCCACGCGCAATGCGGAATGCCAATCTGGCGTGCAGCAATGTCGTGCTGCACGCCGAGCGCCGCGAGCTTCGGATCAATGGAAAATCGGTCGCGCTGGGTCAACGTGAGCTGAACATGATTGAACAATTGATGCGCAATACCGGGCGTCCGGTCGCCAAGGAACGCTTGTACGAAAAGCTCTATGGCTTCGACCAGGCGACAGGTTCGAACCTGATCGAAGTCAGCATCCATCGCATCCGCAAGCGTCTGCAGCGAGCCGGTGCAGCCGTCAGAATCGTGAACCGCCGCAATCTCGGCTATGTGCTGTTGCCGGCGAAACGAGGCCGGTCCGTCTTCGAGTTCGAGAACGGCCTGGAGCACAAGCAACTCGCTGAGCAGCTAACGGGCAATCCGCTGTTCCACGGCGAGCCGGGAGGGTGATGGACCGTTGATGGAGCGCTGAAGGACCGTCGAATCGTAGCAAAGGTGGGGCGTATCGCAATGACGGCGACCAAGCGGGTACGGAAAGCGATTTTTCCGGTTGGCGGTCTTGGAACCAGGTTCTTGCCGGCGACCAAAGCAATGCCCAAGGAAATGCTTCCCGTCGTCGACAAGCCGCTGATCCAATACGCCGTCGAAGAAGCACGAGCCGCGGGCATCGATCAGTTCATCTTCGTGACCGGGCGCGGCAAAGCCGCGATAGAGGATCATTTCGACCGCAGCAGCGAGCTTGAAAGTACGCTCCTCGCGCGCGGAAAGCATGACCTCTGGCATTCGATCGAAGTCATCAGCCTTAACGCGGGATGCATTAGCTACACGCGTCAGCCCGAGCCGCTTGGGCTTGGTCATGCGGTCTGGTGCGCACGGAGCATGGTCGGCGACGAACCGTTCGCGGTTCTGCTCGCCGACGACCTGATCCTCTCGGGTCAGCCCTGCCTCAAGCAGATGATCGATGTCCATGCCTCGGTCGGCGGCAACATGGTCGCGGTCATGGACGTGCCGGAAGAGCACACGAGTCGCTATGGCATCGTTGACCCTTTTCCCGGCCCCGCGTCCCATGGCGGCCGTCTGGTCGGTATCAAGGGGATGATCGAAAAGCCGCGACCGGCTGCCGCGCCGTCGACCTTGGCCATCATCGGTCGCTACATCCTGCAGCCCGAGACCTTTGCACAACTCGACGGCCAAGATCGCGGCGCCGGTGGCGAGATACAGCTGACTGACGCGCTCTCGGCAATGATCGGGCCGATGCCGTTTCACGGACTGCGGTTCGAAGGGCGGCGCTTCGATTGTGGCGACAAGGTCGGGTTCTTGGAAGCTAACATAGCGTTCGCGCTGGATCGGGAAGATCTCGGCGGCGATGTGCGCGCGCTCCTGCACGCCTATCGCGATTGGGCGGCGCCCTGGCGGCGCGCCGGGTGATGCACAACTGTCGGCGTTCCGTCTGACTATGGCGCCGACCTATCCCGCGACTCCGCCACGCCGGCCGATGTGCTGCATGTCGATGCCGTGGAGCGCGCCGCGGTCGGCCGGTTGAAACGACGAGGGCCAAGAGAGCGCGTCGAGAAGGAAAGACCATGTACGCGGAATTCTACGGTCTCGTTTCAGAGCCATTTCATGTGACGCCCGATCCGTCGCGCCTCTTCATGACTGAGAAGCACAAGGATGCGGTGGGCGCCGTCCTCTACGGTATCATGGCAGGCAAGGGCTTCGTCGCGATCACTGGCGACGTCGGGGTCGGTAAGACGACCGTGCTGCGCTACTGTCTCGATCGACTCGCCGTGGCCGACGGGCCGGCCGCGAAGATGGAAATCGTTTACGTTCTCCAACCGGCCTTGACCCCGCTCGAGCTGTTCAGGGTGTTGCATCGCGAGATGATCGGCGGCGGCGACGCGGAGCGCGATGCATTGAGCTCCGCTCAGCTCGTGCAGGCGATCCAGCGTCATCTCCTCGACGCCTACGATCACGGACGAGCGGTCGTGGTAGTGGTCGACGAAGCGCAAAACATGCCGGTCGAGACGCTCGAGAGCTTCCGCACCCTGTCGAACCTCGAGACCAACAGCAGTAAGCTCCTCCAGATCGTTCTGGTCGGGCAAACCGAGCTCGACGCACTGCTGGCCCGCCACGAGCTGCGGCAGCTCGATCAACGCATTGCCGCGCGCGCCTACATTCCGCCGATGACGCGACGCGAGGCGAGGCAGTATATTGCGCACCGTCTCTCGGTCGCCAGTCACGGCGCCGCCAAGCCTTTCACGCGCGGTGCCATCAATTTCATTCTGACCGAAGCCCGAGGCAACGCGCGTCGCATCAACATGATGTGCGACAACGCGCTGATGAACGGGTTCGGCCACCGCGCCCGCCGTGTCACACGCGCCATCGCACGGCAAGCGATCCGCCAGCTCGACAATCGCGCCCGCGCGCGACCGCCACGGCACATCTTCCGGCCGTCACTCGCCTGGGCGAGCGCGTTCGTCGCGGCCCTCATTCTGTTGTCAGGTGCAGGTCTGGGTTTGACGACGCTACCGGCGGCGATTGGCGGCGCGCCCAGCCTGCTGAAGCGGATCGTCGGCCTCGTCGTTGGCGACGCGACAGACAGGTCGCTCCCCAGCGCACCGCTCACGGAGTCCGTCGTGGCCATTCCGACGCCGAGTCCGATGGCCAATCCGACGTCGGCGCCTGCAGCCGCACCGGCGCCGCCGTCCGCCGCCGCCACGACAGCGGCGAAGGTTCAACCGCCGATGCCAAATCCCGCGCCAGTCACGCAACACGCGATGGCGGAGCCCCCAACGCCGCCGCACGCAGCAGCGGAAAAGCCGCGTGCCAAGCCGGTGGTTCATGCGCCGTTGCGCATTGCGGCACCGGCCGGACCCGCAACAGCGGCGCCCCCGACACCCGATCCGTGTCACCCAACGCATCCGCTCGCGTCCGGGTCGATCGTCGAGGGCGCCGTCAGTAGCCCATGTTCTGCTCCAGCGACGACTCAAGCGGTCCCGGCTCAGGTCGTGACGGCGCCCGGCCGACCACTGCTCGATCCGATCGGCCGCCCGATCCGGCCGTCGACCGTCGACGTGCCGGAGGATCGGGACCTTGCCGGCCAACCGACCGCGAGCGTCGAGGTTCCGCGTTGAACGCACCCCCGGCTCAGCCCCCCGGGCCGCCGCCGGACCTGCTGAGCGGCGATGCACTGACCGGGCTGCCGACACCGCTGCGGCAGGCACTCGAGGGCATCGTCAAGCGGCACCACGATCTCACGCGCGAACTCGCTGCAGCCCGCGAGCAGATCGAGCGGCTCGAGCGGACGTCGCTGGAGGATCCGCTGCTGCCGATGCTCAGCACGAAAGCCTTCCTGCATGAAGGGAATCGCACGCTGCTTTACCGGGCGCGCCACCAACTCGCCACGACGTTCTTCTATCTCAACGTCGATCGCTTTCGTTCCATCAATGAACGATTCGGTCAGAGCGCGGGAGACGCCGTCCTCATGAGCATCAGCAACGACGTCGTGCGAATGCTGCGCGCGAGCGATTTGTTCGGGCGCATCGGTGCCGACGAATTCGGCGTGATGCTGATGCACTCGGATGCTCGCAGCGTTCACTCGAAGTGCGAGCGCCTGGTCGGTCACGTTCGGGACAATCCCGTCGACTATCTCGGCAGCCCGATCGCCGTCACGGTCACGAGCAGTCTGCTGGATTGCGGTGGGTTCGAGACGCCCCAAAGCGTAATCGAAGCCGCACGTCGGGACGTCAAAGGCAAGCGCGCAAGGAATTCGCCGCGCGACGCCGATCACGGTCTCGAATGACGCCAGCGGCCTTCGTCACTACCGACTGCGTGCCTCGACCCCGCCGCTCGGCCGCAAATCAACGCAACGCGAGCCATCCCCACGCGACGAGAAGCCACATGAGCACGGCGAGCCCGATCGCAAGCGCGATCGCCCACGGCCGCCCTAGGGTCCATTCGGGCCCGGGCCCAACAGCGCGGCGCGAACTCGCCGCGGCTTCGGTGGACGGAGCCGACGCAAGGTCGCGTTGCAGGGTCTGAATGACGGCGTCGGACGATGGTGCTGGATCGTGAGGCGTGCCCGGAGCCGGCGCAGCGCGCATGATTTCCCCCGAAATCCTTTATCGTTGTGGCATCGCTCCACGTCGGCGATGGCTTGCGCGCTATCGAACCAGATCAGGCTTTACGAGATCTTAAGGCCCGCCGCAGCGGCTTTGACGCTCGGCGGGCCGGCTATCTGCGGCGCAACCTGAGCAGCAGCCCGATCGTCTGTTTGATGTTGGCGACCGCGCGAGCGACCTCGGGATGCCTTTCGATGAGCAGATCGAGCTCGCTGTCGACGTTCTGTGCCAGCACCTGGCTTATCTCCGACAGGCTCAGGCCCGCGGCGCCAGGCGGCGATACGACATCGCTTGACACTAGCGTCGACCGTGGACCGCGCTTCGCCACGGCAGGCCTCGTCGCCGCAGGTCTCGACGCTTCCGGCCCCTCAGCATTCGCCGTCGAGTTCCGCCGCGCGCCGTTCGGGCTCGGCACGCCGACGCCGATCTTTTTCAGCTGGCACCGATAGACGCTGATCGCCCCTGCGGACGTGCCCAGCATAGCCGCGAGCTCGCGGTCGCTCGCATTGCAGCCTGAGTTGAAGAATTCCTCCAGGCGACGGCGAAGGCTCACGGTCTTGACCGGCCGCCCGCGCGTCGCCCGGCCGATGCCGGCCGAGTCCTGATCCTCAGGACCGCCCTTGCGCTGCGCTATCCCATGTGGCTTCACCATCGCTGCCTCTCAACGCTGGTGCATTCCCCAGGTCACTGGTGGAGTATCCGCACGCATGCCAGACCACTCTCCAGTTTAGGGAAGCGTGGGGATCCTCCAGCTTGTCTTGATTGCGGCCGGCTTGCCGTGCGTCCTCGCCGATGCGACGCACCCCGCCAACGCATTAAATCAGTCCAATTTTAAGGGCGGTTTTTTAAATGTATAGAATAAATTGCCGAAACTGGCCGGCCATTGGCCTGCTCAGTCGTAGGGTCGCTCGACCATTGGCCGGCAGGGACGTAACGATCCTGTTGTCATCCGGCAGTCCGCGTAACCCGGCGACCAGAATGTGCGGAGAACCGCTGCTGTTACGAGGATGACGATCTCGCGAACCGGCCGCCGTGTTCGACGACACCGCGCCTTGCCGAGTGTCCGCTTTGGGGTCAACGGCGGAAGCCGAGATTCCCCTGCATCGACGCAAGTGTGATATCGCCCGTCGGGAGCGGATGAAGCACGAAGGTTAGGGTACGCAACCTCGCCTCGATGTCGCCGGCGACCGACGTTCGGGCGCTCAGGAGATCGCGGTGCGCAGGCGCGCGACGAGCACCTTGCAGAGCTGAATGGGGATGTCGGGACGCTGATACGCCAAACTGTGGAAATGTTCCCGATCGAGCGAGAGAAGCTCCGCATCCGTCACCGCCACGGCCGTTGCCGAGCGCCGTTCGTCATCAAATAGCGCCATCTCGCCGAATAGCTGCCCCGTGGTCAGCCGGGCGAGTTCGCGTTCCTCCGATTCCGACACGCGCTTGCGAATCGCTACCTCTCCCGTGAAGATGATGAACAGTTTGTCGCCGACATCGCCCTCGCAAACGATTCGTTCGCTCGGCAAATAGGGTTCTGGCGTCAGCGCCGCGTCTACCGCCATCAGATGGTCGAGCGTCAGCGACGAGAACAGCGGAACGGATTTCAGGAACACCAGGCGATTCATAGGCAGTTCCTCGTCATAGAAACGGTGATCGGTGCGTTTCCCCAAAGCACGACGGCTCGCCGCAACCAAAGGCGATGAATTGAACGATGAAGCGTCGGGGACGGTGCCGAACTCTGCGTCCCATACCGTCACCGCGGCGGCCGAGATGAACGGGTCGTCGTCGGCAAAGAGCGGCGACAGCAGTCCGCGCGCATCGGCAGCGGAGGAGGCCGCTCGGTCGGCTGCCTCCCGCTCATCGGCCTCAAAAAATGGCAGAAGCGGCACCACGTAACGCCGATGCGCCAAGGATGAAAGGGCCTCGATGGCATTGGCGCGGCTGCGCGAGTCTCCGGTTCTGATCGCCGTGCGGACCAAGCCCAGGATCCGCTTGTACCCCAGCACACCGAGGGCATGCAGGACGGCGTGAACGGCACGCGTATTGGAGTCGGCAAGCGCGATCTCGAGCGATCGCCAAGCCCCGCGTCCCGATGGCAGCTTCCTGGCAACGTCCAGGTTGCGCGTCACGGTGGGGAAGACGGCTGCCGCCAGAAAATCGAACAGGATGCCGTCGGCCGTCTCGGCACCAGCCGTCCCGATCCCATCCATCACCTCGCCGACGACGTCATGATGGCTGCGACGGAGCTGCCCGGACAGAACCGCCAGGCCGGAACCGGCTCGACGGCCGAGCGCCTGGGCCACGGCGCAACGCACCTCGGTGCGCCGATCGGCGAACGCGTCGT
Source organism: Candidatus Sulfotelmatobacter sp. (assembly GCA_035507915.1). Lineage (GTDB taxonomy): Bacteria > Pseudomonadota > Alphaproteobacteria > Elsterales > Elsteraceae > JACQAI01. The sequence continues at coordinate 14,184 of DATJNS010000094.1, read as the reverse complement.
GGCACACTCGCGCGAGTTCGTCCTCCTCGGCCACACGCACCAGCAGGGTGAGGGCGGCAGCGCGAACCGTTGTGTCGGGATAATCGAGGACGCGCCGCGCCCAACGCGCGAGCACCACGTCGCCCACGCGGGCGGTTGTCGCCGCCAGCGACAGCGCCTCGGCCCGCACCTCCGAAGAACCATGCGTACTCATCGGCTCCAAGACCGCCGACAGACCGGTCGGCGCCATGGCGCGCAGGACACGCAGCGCCGCGAGCATGGCCTCCGCGCTCGCCAGCCCTAACAGAACGTCGCGCGGTATTGTCGTCGCCGATCCATCGGAAAGCAGGCTTGCCGCAGCCACGGCCTTCACGGTTTCGTCGTCGTCATCGAGGAACGCTTGCAGACGCGAGGGATCCATCTCGAGACGACCGACGACGAGAGCCTCCAGCGCCATCGCGCGCACGCCGGACACTGTCGATCCCATCAGCATGTGGAGATGTCGTTCGGCGCGCGCCGGATTCTTCCTGCTCATGGCAGCGAGCGCGGACCGCGCGACCTCTCTCGGCACCATCGACAGGGCGCGCTCGATGTCGGCGACCGCTAGCACCGTATCGCACCGGGCGGCGAGCTCGACCCCGAGAACCACGACATCGCGGTCTTCGGATCGCAGCATGCTCAGAATGTCGCGGACGTAGTGATCGGGCAGCTTGAACCCCTCGTCGATCTGATCCAGCTCGACGGTGCCGCTGCGCAACAGCGCCAGCAGGCCGCGCACATATTGTCGGCCGAGCTCCCATTGCGTCAGCAGATACAGGACCGCCCCACCCGCGCCGATCATCGCCACCTGCGGCAGTGACAGGACTCGCTCGACCAGCAGCAGCAACAGACCGCTGGCCGCCAGCGCCAACGGATAGATGATGCCGTCGTTGCCCACGCGCACGCGGCCGACGAACCGGCGCGGCACCGCGTTGTAGGTCAGCGAAAACACCGGAACATTGAGGCTGTGCTCCAATGGATAGTAGTTGAGATGGGCCAAGATGCCGGCCGGCAGGCTCGACGACACGGCCAAAATCAAAAACGACACGAGATTGATCGTCGGCGAGACCAGGTTCATCCGGGCAACGCCGACGCGCGCGATCAGCGGATTGAATACGAAGAACACGACCAATATGCCGATGATGTCGACGGCGGCGGTCATGCGGCCGAGAAACGACGCCAGCTCGCCTTCGCTCGGGTAGGTGTTGGCGTAGATGGAGAACGCCTCGAACTCCATGATGCACTGGCCGATGATGTTGACGAACACGGAGGCCGCCATGAGCAGAACGACCGGATATCGCCAGGACACCATCGGCAGGGCCTTCAGGCTTGCGATCAACCCCTCCTCCGCGCCGGACTCGACTTCGTCGAGTGGTTCCTCGCGCCGCGTCAACCAAAGCAGATGCGCCAGAGTGATCCCCACCAGCAGCGGCAGGACCAAGAAGACGCGACGCGGCTCGACGAATTCGGTCAACGCGGAAATCATCAGCGATCCGATCGCCGCGCCGACGCCGAGAGCGATGGTCATCGCGCCGCCATGGCGCTTCGCTTCGCTGACGTTGAAATAATCCGAAAACAGCGTGTAATACACGCTGTACATCATGATCTCGAAAACGCTGATCGTGACGTAGAGGACGAAGTAACCGATGGCGCCGGCACCGATGAAAGGTGAGGCGAGCAGCGCGCCGGTCACGTAGGAGACGAGCAGGAACGTCATGGTGGTCCGTCGGGGCCACCGATCGATGATCCCCGAGAACGAAACGGACGCCGGAATCGAGACGACCGCAAACAGGATGTAGTATAGCGGGATTGCCTTGGCGCCGGCATTGGCGAGGAACAACGAGGCCGCCATCGTCGATCCGAACGCGGCGCACATCGCCGTAAGCGCGCCCTGGATGACGAACTGCTGAGATCGGGACATGACGGCGCGACGGCATCGCTCGATGCTCATGCCGCGCCAACCCGACATCTAGTAAAGTCTGTGGTCTGGATGGAATTGCCGATAATCGCAGAGCAATTCCTCGCCCTCGGCAATGTCGCGCGTCGCGATCGTATCGACCGTGCAGTCCGTGTTCGGGTCGTCGCTGTGATTCATGAACCTGGCATGGTCGCCGTCCATGAAATGAACGTCGCTCCCGACGGACTCAGGATAGGAATATTTCGCGACGAATGAACGCGCGGGTTCTGGGAGCGACTCGCGCTGCTGCTTGGTCAGCCGACGATCGACCCGTTCGTCGAAACGCCAGATCACCGTGCCCCGCGCGATGGGTTCCGCGGCGTACAGACCGATACCATGAATGGTGCTGACGGCGAGGTAGGTTTTCACCAACAACATCGCCGGCTCCTCTATAGGATGCAGCGCTCGTCGTCGGGCACGTTCGCGCACCAGCAAGGTCGACCGAGCTTGATGAGGTCCATGCGGTGATAATTGATCGTGAGTTGTTCGCCCTTGGCGACGAACCGCGTCGTTTCGACGACGAGGGTCCCGGCATCGGCGCGGCAATTCGGCTTACACGAGTGATTGATGAAATCGATTCCGTCCGGTGTCGTTCCCGGTATCGGCATGATCGTGAATAATCTGTCCGCGGTGAGCTTCAAATGAATCGACATCGCGCCGTCGTGAGCGCGCCAGTCGACCTGGCCGTTCGCGTCGACGGAGAACACCTCGACCGTACCGTCGAACACGCCGACGACGACGCTCTCAGGAACGTCGCGGCGCGCGAATAGCCCCCTCTCGTCGCCGACGCTGAGAACTTCAGCCACGTCAAAGTCGGTCCAGCTCACGCCGCCACTCCCTCGACGTGCCGACACATTGCGTATTTTAGCGTTGTCGATTTTGACCGACATCAGCGCGGGATGAAACTCATTTCACGGAATCACGGCGATCCGCTTTGCCGTGGCTTGGTCCTGCTGCCCTTGCCCACCGATGCCGCCAGCCTCGTCCGCCCTCGGCACGCCGAAGTGCCGGATCGGGGATCGAGTGGACCGTCGCGACCTGGTGACAGTGTCGCGCCCGCGTTCTCGACAACTCCAGGCGCTGAGTTGTCTGAGCGAGATAGGGATGGTGGCCCCTGTCGGATTCGAACCGACAACCCTTCCGGGAGCAGATTTTAAGTCTGCCGTGTATGCCAATTCCACCAAGGGGCCATTGGTCCGTCAGCCAAGTTTGTCCGCGAGATGATCCGTTGTGAGATTCGTGTAGCGCTTTAGCACCTGCAGCATTTTGTGCCCGGTGATCGTTGCAACCTGGCCATCGCGCAGATTAGTGCGCTCGTATAGGCGCGACGTCGCCTCGTGACGCAAGCCGTGCAATCGCAGTCCAGTAATTCCCGCCCGTTGGCAAACCCGTACGAACCCTGAGACACCCTGGGATTTTAAATCCCATGCGTCTACCAGTTCCGCCAAGCGGGCCCTGGCCGCAACATCGGGCGGGAGAGTAGGCAATCGCGCGACGGCGCGCTACGCCGGCTCGTCGGTCGGCGTGCCGCCTAATCGACGGACGAGCGCGCGCACCTCCTCGGCGACCGCGTCGAGGCGCGCGGTCTCGGTGCCGCGGATCACCAGGCTCGAGCCGAACACGCCACGCCGGTGGAACGGATAGGAGCCGATCTCGACGTCGGGATGGCGCTCCTGGATCGCCGCCAGGTCGGTCGCGATCAGCCCCTCGCCGAGGTTCGACACCACGGTCCGCGACAAGAGCGGCGTGCCGCCCTTGAGGCCGTGCTTGAGGCCGTCGAACATGGCGCGCGCCACCGCCGGGATGCCGGCCATCACGTAGACGTTCTCGATCTTGAATCCAGGCGCGCCCGACACCGGATTGTCGACCAGGGTCGCGCCGACCGGCACCTCCGTCATCTTGAGGCGGCCGGGCGTCAGATCGGACGGGTTGGCGTAGCGCCGCTGCAGGATCGCGACGGCGTCGGGATGGCGGTGGACCTCGACGCCGAACGCCGCGGCGACCGATGCCGCCGTGATGTCGTCGTGGGTCGGGCCGATGCCGCCGGTGGTGAACAGATAGGTGTAGCGGGCGCGCAGCGCGTTGACCGCGGCGACGATCTCGGCCTCGATGTCGGCCACCACGCGCACCTCCATCAGGCGGATGCCGAGCTTGGTCAGCTCGCCGGCGATGAAGGGCAGATTGGCGTCGGTGGTGCGCCCGGACAGGATCTCGTTGCCGATGATCATGACGGCGGCAGTGACTTGCGGTTCGCTCATCGGGCCTCGAAGATCGCGCCTGTCGTGAGCCCGAGCATAGACAACGCCTCCGCAAATGCGAAGCGCGCCCGGCGCACCGTGCGCCACGCCGCCCGGGCGCTTGGCATGCTCGCGCTCGCCGTCTTGGTTCTCGCGCCCGGCGCGCGTGCCCAGACCGCAGGCCCAAGCCCGGCGCCTCCGGCGCCCGAGATCGCCAGCGGCTGGACCGACAAGCCGCTGGTACGCGCGCCGCACGAGATGGTGGTCGCCGCCCATCCGTTGGCAGCGCGCGCGGGCGCCGACGTGCTGGCGGCCGGCGGCAGCGCCGTCGACGCCGCGATCGCGACCCAGCTCGTGCTCGGCCTGGTCGAGCCGCAATCCTCGGGCCTCGGCGGTGGCGCCTTCGCGCTGGTATGGGACAGCCGGCACCGCCGCCTCACCAGCTTCGACGGCCGCGAGACCGCGCCGGGCGGCGCGACATCGGCGCTGTTCCTCGGGCCCGGCGGCAAGCCCGCGGCGTTCTACGACGCCGTGATCGGTGGCCGGTCGGTCGGTGTGCCCGGGGTGCCGCGCCTGCTCGCAACGCTCCATGCGCGCTTCGGCCGCCTGCCGTGGGCGCGCCTGTTCGAGCCGGCGATCCGGCTCGCCGACGCCGGCTTCGCGATCTCGCCGCGGCTGGCCGCACTGATCACGGCGGACAAATATCTGGCGGCCGATCCGACGGCACGCGCGTATTTCTACCAGCCGGACGGTACGCCCAAGCGCGCCGGCGTGCTGCTCAGGAACCCCGACTACGCCGCAACCTTGCGCATACTCGCGGCGCACGGCGTGTCTGCGTTCTATGCCGGGCCGATCGCCGCTGATGTGGTCCGCGCGGTCGCAGCCGCGCCGCATCCCGGCAGCCTGAGCCTCGCCGACCTCGCCGGCTACCACGCGATCGAGCGTGCGCCGGTGTGCGGCGCGTATCGCGGCCTGCGCGTGTGCGGCATGGGCCCGCCGTCGTCGGGCGGCGTCGCGGTGCTGCAGATCCTCGCGCTGCTCGCCCGCTTCGACCTCGCGGCCGACGGCGTCGCCTCGGTCGCCGGCGCGCATCTGTTCGCCGAGGCGTCGCGCCTGGCGTTCGCCGACCGCGACCAGTATCTGGCCGACCCCGCCTTCGTGCCCCAGCCGATCGCCGCGCTGCTCGATCCGACCTATCTGACGCAGCGTTCGGCGCTGATCGACCCGCGCCGCAGCCTCGGCGCGGCGCCGCCCGGCGCGCTGCCGGTGCGCGCCGGGATGCTCGAGCCGTGCTGCGCCGCCGACGCCAGCCCCGAGCTGCCGTCGACCACCCACGTCTCGATCGTCGACCGCGCCGGCAACGCCGTCGCGATGACGAGCTCGATCGAGAGCGCGTTCGGGGCGCGCCGCATGGTGCGCGGCTTCCTGCTCAACAACGAGCTGACCGATTTCTCCTTCCTGCCCGAGCGCGACGGCAGGCCGGTCGCCAACCGGGTCGAGCCCGGCAAACGGCCGCGCAGCTCGATGGCGCCGACCATCGTGCTGGACCGCGGCGGCCGGCCGGCGATCCTGGTCGGCTCGTCCGTCGGCAGCACGATCATCGACCACGTCGCCCAGGCCCTGATCGCCATGATCGACGGCGGCCTCGACCCGCAGGCCGCGGTGTCGCTGGGTCACGTGGTCAACCGCAACGGCCCGACCGAGCTCGAGGCCGGCACCGCGGCGGCCGCGCTCGAGCCCGGGCTCGCGCGTCTGGGAGACGCCGTGCGCATCGTCGAGCTCAACAGCGGGTTGCACGTCATCGAGCGGCGCGCCGACGCCTGGCTCGGCGGCGCCGACCCGCGCCGCGAGGGCGTCGCGGTCGGCCGATGAAGTTCCCCGCCCCCCTCGTCCCCGCCCGGCTGATCCGGCGCTACAAACGGTTCCTCGCCGACGTCGAGATCGCCGGCGGGGCGCCCGAGCCCGTCACCGTGCATTGCCCGAACCCGGGCTCGATGATGGGCCTCAGCGCGCCGGGCTCGGAGATCTGGCTGTCGCCGACGCGCACCAAGCTGCCCTACCGCTGGGAGCTCGTGCGCGCCGACGGCCACCTGGTCGGCATCAACACCGGCCACCCCAACGCGCTGGTCGCCGAGGCGCTGGCCGCCGACGGCATTCCGGAGCTGGCCGGCTACGCGACCACGCGCCGCGAAGTGCGCTATGGCGTCAACTCCCGCATCGACCTGCTGCTCGAGGCGCCCGGCCGGCCGCCCTGCTACGTCGAGGTCAAGAACGTCCACCTGAAGCGCGGCCCCGACGCCGCCGAGTTCCCGGACTGCGTGACCGCCCGCGGCGCCAAGCACCTGGGCGAGCTCGCCGCCATGGTCGCGGCAGGCGCCCGAGCCGTCATGGTCTATCTTGTGCAACGGGCCGATTGCGGCCATTTCTCCCTGGCGGCAGACCTCGATCCGGGCTATGCGCGGGCGTTCGCCCAGGCCCGGACCGCCGGGGTCGAGGCCGTGTGCTATAGTTGCGCCGTCAGCCGCGAGGGGATCGCGGTGGCCGGCCCCCTGCCGATCCGGATGCCGTCATGAACATGCTCGAACGCACCGACCAGTGGACCGAAGCCGGGGTCATCAAGCTCCACGGCCCGGACGCGTTCGAGGGCATGCGCCAGGCCGGCCGGCTGGCCGCCGAGACCCTCGATTTCATCACCCCGCACGTGCTGCCCGGGGTGACCACGGGCGAGCTCGACCGGCTGTGCCACGAGTTCATCGTCGGGCACGACGCCGTGCCGGCGCCGCTCGGCTATCGCGGCTTTCCGAAATCGATCTGCACCTCGGTCAACCATGTCGTGTGCCACGGCATCCCGGGCGACAAGCGGCTCGAGGACGGCGACATCCTGAACATCGACGTCACCGTGATCGTCGACGGCTGGCACGGCGACACCAGCCGGATGTTCGTGGTCGGCGGCAAGACCTCGGTCAAGGCGAAGAAGCTGATCGAGGTCACCTACGAGGCGATGATGCGCGGCATCGCGGTCGTCAAGCCCGGCGCCACGGTGGGCGACATCGGCCACGCGATCCAGACGTTCGCGGAGGGTCAGCGCTTCTCGGTGGTGCGCGATTTCTGCGGTCACGGCCTGGGCCGGATCTTCCACGACGCGCCGTCGATCCTGCATTTCGGCCGCCCCGGCGAGGGCCCGCTGCTGCGCGAGGGCATGTTCTTCACGATCGAGCCGATGGTGAACGCCGGACGCTACGACGTGAAGGTGCTGGGCGACGGCTGGACCGCCGTGACCAAGGACCGCTCGCTGTCGGCCCAGTTCGAGCATTCGATCGGCGTCACCGCGACCGGCTACGAGATCTTCACCCTGTCGCCCACCGGGCTGCACTGCCCGCCCTACTGACGGCCTCCCGATGAGCCTGATGACCCGGGTCAAGAGCCGCCTGCGCCAGAGGCTGCGGTTCGAGCCCCTGTGGCTCGACACAGACGCGGCGCCGGCGCGCATCGCCGCGCTGCCCGAGGCGTGGATGCGCGCGGCCGCCGCCGAGCTGCGCACGGACGGGCTGGCGGTGCTGCGCGGCCATCATGCGCCGGCCGCATGCGTCGCGCTCGCCGCCGCGTTCAAGGACTACGCCGCCCGGTCGCCCGACGCGGCGCCCTATCGCGACGCGCACGGGCTGCACGAGCGCCTGGCCAATTTCCATCTGGTGTCGCGGCACGCCCAGGCGTTCGCCGAGGACGACCGCGTCGTGCGGCTCCTGGAGCTACTGTTCGAGGCCGAGCCCGCCGTGGTCGGCTCGCTCTATTTCGAGAAGGGCTCGACCCAGTCGATCCACCGCGACACGCCGTGCTTCTTCACCAACCCGCTCAACCATTTCTTCGGCGTCTGGACCGCGCTCGAGGACGTCACGGCGGATGCCGGGCCGCTCACCTATTTCAAGGGCGGCCACACGCTGGTGCCCGACCGCGGCTTGCTCGATGCCGAGACGCGCAGCGAGGATTACTTCCCGGCGATCGTGGCGGCCTGCAGGGCGGCCGGGCTCGTCCAGACGGAGCTGCTCGCGCGCCAGGGCGACGTCGTGATCTGGCACCCCCAGTTGCCCCACGGCGGCGCGCCCCGGCGCGACGAGACGAGGTCGCGCGCCAGCATCGTGTTCCACTACAAGCCGGTCGACGCGGTCATCATGGGACCGACGGAGTTCTTCTCGGGCAGCCGCACCACCCCGCGCCACCCGCAGCAGCCGGTCGTCCAGCTCGGGCGCCTCACCGCGATCGACCACGGCGGCCCGCAGTTCTTCCACAATCGCTACGAAGGCAATTTCGACGAGTTCTGAGGCAGCGCCGCGCATGGGCGATCCGAGCGACCCCTCTCCGACGCCCCAGACGGCGCCCGAACCGGAGCCCGAGCCGGCCTCTGAGCCGGCGCACCATCTCGGCCACCGCGAGCGTCTGCGCGAGCGCTTCCTCGCGGGCGGGCCGGACGCCCTCGCCGACTACGAACTCCTCGAGCTGATCCTGTTCGGCGCGCATCCGCGCGGCGACACCAAGCCGCTCGCCAAGCGCCTGCTCGCGCGTTTCAAGGGCGACTTCGCCGAGCTGATCGCCGCCGATCCCGCCACCCTGCGGCGCATCAAGGGCACCGGTGATGCGAGCATCGCGATGCTCAAGGCGATCCATGCCGCCGCCGCGCACCTCGCGCGCACGCGCCTCGGCGACAGGCCGGTGATCGGCTCGTGGAGCCAGCTGATCGACTACTGTCAGGTTCAGCTCGCGCGCGAGCCGGTCGAGCGCTTCCGCGTACTGTTCCTCGACCGCAAGAACGTGCTGATCGCCGACGAGGAGCAGAACCGCGGCACCGTCGACCACACGCCGGTCTATCCGCGCGAGATCGTCAAACGTGCGCTCGAGCTCAACGCCTCGGCACTGATCGTCGTCCACAACCATCCGTCCGGCGACCCGACGCCGTCACAGGCCGACATCGCGATGACGCGCGAGATCCAGCGCGCGACGAACGCGATCGGCATCACGCTCCACGATCACTTGGTGATCGGCCGCGCCGGCCACGCCAGCTTCAAGAGCCTGGGCCTGCTCTAGCGTCGGCAGCCGGTGCCGGCCCGTCGCCAATAGCGCGTTTGATGCAGATCAAGGCGGCAAGGCCGATTTTACCAAACTCTTGCCTAAGCCCCCCTCCTGCGCGCGGAGTGCGCCGATGACCGATTCCCACCCTCACGCTAACGACCCGGCCAAGCACGCCGAGCACCACATCGTGCGGCCCCACGCGACGCTCGACACCATGGTGATGTCGATCGAGCACCAGATCGCGAACACGGGCCACCGCACCGGCTGTCTGGCACTGTCGCACCGCGTCCACGATGCCCTGCACTCGGTGCTGCGCGAGGCCTTCGTGCCCCCCGAAATCCGGCAGTTCGCCTACATCAGCCACGCGCTGCCGATCGGCCATCGGCAGACCATGCCGGAGCCCTTCCTCATCGCGCTGATGACCGAGCTGCTCGATCTCGAGCCGCAGGACATCGTGCTCGAGATCGGCACCGGGTCGGGCTATCAGACCGCGATCCTCGCCAAGCTGACCCACAAGGTCTACAGCATCGAGCTGGTGCCCCAGCTTGCCGGGCAGGCGCAGGCGACACTGCAGCACCTCGGCTATGCGAACGTCGAGATGCGCACCGGCGACGGCGCCGCGGGCTGGCCCGAGCACGGGCCCTACGACGCCATCGTGATGACGACGCCGACCCCGGAGATCCCGCCGGCGCTGATCGACCAGCTCAAGCCGGGCGGCCATCTGGTGGCGGCGGTCGGTCCGGCCGACGACAAGCAGACGCTGACGACGGTCTTCAAGCAGCAGAACGGCCAAGTCGCCCGCAACCGCCTGCTCACCGTGCAGCTCGTGCCGCCGCCCCACCCGGCCGCCGCAGAGCAGCACGCGGCCGCGGCGGCGGCACACGGAGCCTGACAGCGGCCTACGCGATGCGATGGAACAGGTGACGGTCGAGCAGCGCGGTCTCGGCCACGGTCTTGACGCGGCTGCGATCGAGCGTGTTGGCGAGTCGCACGTAGGCGAACCCGTCGCCGCCCTCGAACCGCTGCGTGACTTCCCACGCGCCGACGCTCGCCTGGCTGCCGACACGCAGATCGGTCGGCATGAATCGCTGACCCGTCACGGTCATCCTGGCAGCTTTCACATCGTCCTCCCGCCGGGACGCTAGCGGCCGGCGCCGATTCGGCGCAACAGAATCGCTTGGTCCCCCCGAGCGCATTGCACGGGGGTTGGCTTAAGCCACGCTTAGCTCGCGCGAAGCGTTTGAGTCGCCACGATAAATCTTCGTCACGCGAGGTAGTCGAACGCCGACAGCGCGTGGACTCGGGCGACGTGCAGCACCTCATCGATCGGCACGCGCTCGTCGGGCGCCCCCATGCGGTCGGGCGAGCAGCCGTAGACGTAGGCCGGCACGCCGCGCGCACGCCAGAATCGGCAATCGGTGCCGCCCAAGGTGACGATGGCGGAGGGTCGAAAGCCGAGCGCCGATTCGGCGTTGGCCTGCAGAATGGCGACCATGTCGTGGGTCGGGTCAGACCAGGTGGCGTCGAAGTTCTGGCTCTTGCCCTGCTCCACCGTCACCTCGGGGTAGCGCGCGAGAATGCGCTCGACCGCCGCCATCACGTCGGCGCGCGGCAGGCCCACGGGCAGGCGCACATCGGCCTCGACGACCGCCTCGCCCGGCAGCATGTTGACCTTCACGCCGCCCTGCAGCACGCCGATGTTGACCGTCAGGCGCGACACCACGTCGGTTGCGCCAGCGCCCAGGCCGCGCTCGATCGCCGCCCGCACCGCGGGCTCGCCCATCGCACGCGCGACCGCGTCGGGCACGCGCGGCGTCAGGGCCTCCAGCGTCTCCAGATCGGCGACCAGATGCGCCGCGATCTTGGTCGCGCTGCGGCTGAGATGCGGATAGGCGCCGTGCGCGCCCGGCGTGCGGACGCGAAAGATCAGCCATAGCATCGCCTTCTCGCCGAAGCGCACCGTGTAGGGGCTGCTCGGCTCGCCATTGAGCACGCAATCGCCCAGCACCTCGTCGGCATGGTGCTCCAGCAGGTAACCGGTGCCCCATCGCCCACCGGTCTCCTCGTCGGACACCACGGTCAAGGTGAGGCGGCCGCGCAGGCGATCGCGCAGTTGGTGGAGCCAGACGTAAGTGAAGATCGAGGCCGTGGTGCCGCACTTCATGTCGACCGTGCCGCGCCCCCACACCGCGCCGTCGACGATCTCGCCGCTCCACGGATCGCGCGTCCAGCGCGTCCGGTCGCCGGCAGGGAACACGTCGATATGGCCGTTGAGCACGAGGTGCCGGCCGGCCGCCGCGCCGTCGAAGCCGCCGAGCAGGTTGGGCTTGTCGATCTGCGGAGCGACGACGCGGTACGGCACGCCCGCCGCATCGAGGAAGCGCATGATGTAGTCGGCGCCGGCGCGCGTGTCGCCCGGCGGGTTCGAGGTATCGATGCGCACGAAACCCTGCAGGAACTCGATCAGCCGCGAACGCTCCGCATCGATCAGGCCGACGAGGTCGGCGCGGCCGGCGGTCACGCGCGCTCGGCGATCTGCGGCGGCACGGCCTGATGGATCACCATCCCCTCCTTGACGACGCGCCGGCACGGATTGACGGCAATGCGATAGGACAGCTCGGCCGGATGATCGACGTCCCAGATCGCGAAATCCGCCTGCTTGCCGCGTTCGAGCGTGCCATGGCTGGCGCCGAGGCCGAGCGCGCGGGCGCCGACGCGCGTGAAACCGGCGAGCGCCTCCTCGGGCGTGATGCGGAACAGGTGCGTCGCCATGTTCATCATCATGGTCGGCGAGCAGGTCGGCGACGAGCTCGGATTGTTGTTGGTCGCGACCATCATGGCGAGACCATATTTGCGGAACAGCGCGACCGGCGGGCGCGCCGTCTCGAGCAAGGTCCAGTTGGCGCCCGGGATCAGGCCGGCGATCGTGCCGGCATCGGCCATCGCGCGCACCGTGGCCTCCGACGCGTATTCGAGATGATCGGCCGACAGGCCGCGATACTTGGCGACCACCGCGCCGGCGCCGAAATCGTTGTACTGGTCGGCGTGCAGCTTGACGGGCAGGCCGTGCGCGCTCGCGGCGTCGAACAGCACGCCGATCTGGGCGTGCGTGAAGCCGAGCAGGTCGCAGAACCCGTCGACCGCGTCGACCAGATCCTGCTGCACCGCGGCCGGAAGCACGGTGCGGGCGAGGAACAGCACGTAGTCGTCCGGCCGTCCGTCATACTCCGGCGCGAGCCCGTGCGCGCCGAGGAAGGTCGACTTGACCGTAACGGGCAGCCGCCGACCGAGCGCGCGCGAGATCCGCATGATGCGGAGCTCGGTCTCGAGATCGAGGCCGTAACCCGACTTGCTCTCGAAGGTCGTCACGCCGTTGGCGATCAGCTCGCGGACGCGGCGCACGCTCTGATCCCAGAGCGCCTCGTCGGAGGCCGCGCGCGTCTGGTAGACCGTGCCGCGCACGCCGCCGCCGGCGGCGGCGATCTCGTCGCGCCCGGCGCCGCCGTTGCGCATCACGTAGTCGCTGCAGCGCTCGCCGGCGTGGACGATGTGGGTGTGGCTGTCGACCAGCCCCGGTGTCAGCAGGCGGCCCGCCTCGTCATGCACGATGCGCGCGAGCTCGCGCGCCGGTGCGGGCAGCGCGGCGCGCTCGCCGACCCAGGCGATCCGACCACCTTCCGCCGCGATGGCGCCGTCCTCGATCAAGCCGTAGCCGGCACCCGCCATGGTGGCGAGCCGCGTGTTGATCCAGAGCGCGTCCCACATGGCCGAGAACAGAGGACGAGTGACAGAGGGGTTGGGACCGTCCTCTGTCGCCCGGCCTCTGTCGCCTGGCCTCTGCCCGCTACTGCCGATAGCTCGGATCGATCCGGTCGAGCTGACGCAGCAGCGACGGCCACTCGCGCTTGCCCGAGGGCTCGTTGCCGCGCCACATCTGCTGCGCGGTGTGCTCGGCGACCGCGTCCGGCGCCGGACTCAGCGTCGCGTTGCCGCCCTGCGCGGCGACCTGCACCTGGCACGCGCGCTCGAGGCTCCAGTTCAGGCTCCAGGCCTCGGCGACCGTGCGGCCGGCGGTCAGCAGGCCGTGGTTGCGCAGCATCATGGCGTACTTGTCGCCGAGCGAGGTCTGCAGGCGCGAGCGCTCGTCGGTGTCGAGCGAGATGCCCTCGAAATCGTGATAGGCGAGGCGCTTGAAGAAGCGCATCGAGCACTGCGCGAGCGGCAGCAGCCCCTCGGCCTGAGCCGACACCGCCATGCCGGGGACCGTATGGGTGTGCAGCACGCAATTGATCTCGGGGCGCGCCGCCAGGATCGCGCTGTGGATCACGTAGCCGGCGCGGTTGACCTCGTAGTCGCTGTCCTCGACGACGTTGCCGTCCATGTCGATCTTGACCAGGCTCGACGCCGTGATCTCGTCGAACAGCAGCCCGTAAGGATTGAGCAGGAAGTGGTCGGGATGGTCGGGAACGCGCGCCGAGATATGCGTGAGCGCGAGGTCTGTCATGCCGTAATGCGCAGTCAACCGATAGCAGGCGGCGAGGTCGACGCGGACCTCCCACTCGGCGGCCGGAATCTTCTTGCGGGGCTTCATCTTGGCGACCGACGGCATGGCGACTCTCCGAATCTGGGGGCGTACTATCCTGGGGCGCCGCCGCCGCGGCCGTCAACCACCGCGCGGCCCCGCCACGGGAGGGACGCCATGAGCGAACCCGCACGAACCGATTGGGCCAAGCTGGTCGATCAGCTCAACGGCCTGTTGCGTCTCAAGACCACGATCATCGGCATGAAGCTGTTCGAGCGCGTCGAGGACATGGAGGCGATCCCGCGCATCCGCCGGCCGAAGACGACCCATACGACCGACCAGGTGGTCAGCATGGCGTCGCGTCTCGGCTGGACGGTCGGCATCAC
>DATJNS010000093.1:0-8537 GCA_035507915.1 Candidatus Sulfotelmatobacter sp. | reverse complement strand
GCTTTCTGTCCCCCAGAACTCCCCCTGGAGGGTTACCCTTGCACGGGACGGACAATCCGTCAACTCGTGCACAATCGCCCTCGCAATGACGTCTCGGAGCGCATCTCCCGCGGAGAAACCTACGCCTTCGGCCAGATCGGTTCGGCGACCGCGTTCTCCTTCGGATACACCCAGACCGGCTCGCCGTTCTGCCACTGCACGATCACGAGCTTGGCCCCGACCCGGCGGCCGGCCGCGTCGAACTTCAGCGGCTTGCCCGGAAAGTCGTTGGCCGGACCGGAGTCGAGGCTCATCGCGTGCACGTACTCCGCGACCTTGCGCTTGTCGGCGGCCCCGACTTTCTCGAGCGCCTCCTTGAGGATCCGATACTCGCCGTAGGGACAGATCGAATCCTGGCCCATCCACGGCTCGCCCGTCCTGGTCTTGAAGCGCTTCACCAGATCGGCCTGGTCCTTGCCGCTCCAGTTGGCGAGCGTGACCATGACGCCTTCGAGAATGTCCTTGCCGGCGAGCTTGAGGAGCTCCGGCGCGCCGAAATGCGCGCCGTTGGCGATCACGGGGATCTTGCCCTTGCCCAAGCCGAACTCGTTCAGCTTCTCGACCAGCAGCTTGTCGTCGGGCACGTTGGTCGACAGCATGAAGAGCACGCCCGGACGCGTCGCGCGCACCTTCTGGATCAGCGGCGTGGCGTCCGACAGCGGCGGCGTATAGGTCTCGTCCATCACCAGCTTGACGCCGGCCTTCTCGAGCCCGCCTTCGCGCATCGGCTTGGCGAAGCTCATGGGCGCCGCGGTGTTGTCGCAGATGATGCCGGCGGTCTGCGGCGCCTTGCCGGTCGCCGCCTTGGCGAGCTCGAGCACGGTCGGCAGCGCCTCCCGCGCCTGCGTCTCGCCGGTCATCGAGGTCTGGAACACGTACTTGAAGCCGCGGGTGGTGATCGAATCCGCGTAGGACAGCGTGAACCACGGGATCTCGGCGCGCTCGGTGACTTCGGTGACCGCGAGCGTGAACGAGCTCAACCACGAGCCGACGCCGCCCACCAGATCGCTATGCTCGGCGACCAGGCGCTGGGCGGCGTTCTTGGCCTTCTCCGGCGTGTCGCCGGCGTCCGCCACGATGAGCTGCATCTTGGCGCCGCCGAGCGCCTTGATGCCGCCCGACCCGTTGATCTCGTCGATCGCCATCTGGGCGCCCTTCTGTTCGAGCTCGCCCTGGCGCGCCCACGGGCCCGACAGCGGCACGATCAGCGCCACCTTGACGTCCTTGGCCTGCGCGCGCGCGCGGCCGCCGATCAGGGTTCCCGCCGCCGCGGTCAAGCCCGTGGCAATCGTCGCGCGCCGCGTCAGCCTGCGTCCGTACGTCATGATCTCCCTCCCTCGCTCACGATGATGTCAAATTCCAAGATAGGCGCGCTTGACGCGCTCGTCGGCGACCAGGCTGGCGTGCGGTCCTTCGAGCACGACGCGGCCGGTCTCCAGCACGTAGCCATGATCGCACGACTCGAGAGCCTCGGCGACGCGCTGCTCGACCAGCAGGATCGTGACGCCGTCGTCGCGATGGATCTCCTCGATGCGCTCGAAGATCGTATCGGCGACCGCCGGCGCCAGGCCCATCGACGGTTCGTCCAGGAGCAAAAGACGTGGCGACGAGGCGAGGCCGCGGCCGATCGCGAGCATCTGCTGCTCGCCGCCCGACAATGTCCCGGCGAGCTGTGCGCGGCGCTCGGCGAGCACCGGGAACAGCGCGAAGATGCGCTCGATGTTGCGCGCCCAGTTGGCGCGGCCGGCCCGCGGCTGGGCGCCCATCTCGAGATTCTCGAGCACGGTCAGCGAGGCGAACACCTGGCGGCCCTCGGGCACGTGGGCGATGCCGAGATGGGCGCGGCGCGCCGGCGGCACCGCGAGCAGGTCGTGACCCTCGTAAGTGATGCGCCCGGACACCGGCGGGACCGTGCCGGAGATCGTCTTGAACAAGGTCGTCTTGCCGGCGCCGTTGGGGCCGACGATGGCGACGAACTGCCCGGCCTCGACCGTGAGCGACACCTCGCTCAGCGCGACCAAGCCGCCATAGGCGACGGTGAGTGCGTCAATGACCAGCACGGGCGAGCCATTTCTTGCCGAGATAGGCCTCGATCACGGCGGGGTCCTGCACGACGTCGCCAGGCAGGCCGGACGCCAGCACGCGTCCGTGGTCGAGCACGAGGAAGCGATCCGCCAGCCGCACCATGGCGTGCATCGTGTGCTCGATGATCACCACCGTGACGCCGTCCTGGCGCAGGCCGCGGATCACCTCGAGCAGATCGTCGATCTCGCCGTGGCCGAGCCCGGCCAAGGTCTCGTCGAGCAGCAGCAGCTTCGGTTGGCCGGCGAGCGCGCGGGCGAGCTCGAGCAGCCGCAGCTGCTTGTTCGTCAGGCCGCCGGCGAGCGCGTCGGCGAGGTCGGCGAGACCGACACGCGCCAGCGCGTCGAGCGCGAGCACGCGGGCGCGCCCATCGTCCGGCTCGGCGACGTAGGCGCCGACGATCACGTTCTGCAGCACGCTCATGCGCTGGAAGACGCGCACGACCTGAAAGGTCCGGCCGATCCCCTGGCGGCATACGCGGTTCGGCTTGAGGCGAACCAGATCGCGGCCCTCGAAGCGCACGCGACCGGTGTCGATCTTGAGAAAGCCGTTGAGCAGGTTGAAGAGCGTGGTCTTGCCGGCGCCGTTGGGGCCGATGATGCCGAGGATCATGCCTTGCTCGACCGCGAAGCTGACCTCCTGCACGGCCTTGAGGCCGCCGAACGCCTTCGAGACGCCCTCGAGCTCGAGGATGATGCCGCCGCCGACCGGCGCCGGCAGGACGCGCCGCGCCGCCGCGCCGGCCGGCGCGGCTGCGGTTGCCGCGAACCCGACGCCGGGCGCCGCCGGACGCCCGCCGCGGCGTCGCACCAGGTGATCGCGCACGCGCCAGAACACGCCGTCGGGCGCCAACAGGATGATGAGGATGAGGGCGACGCCGTAGACCACGCCCTGGATGCCGGGCAGCTTGTCGCCGAGCTCGGCCTGCAGGCCTTCCGACAACGGAATCAGGAACGAGGCGCCGATCACCGGGCCCCACACCGTGCCGACGCCCCCGAACAGGGTGACGATCAAGGCCTGCGCCGAGGTCAGCATGCCGAACACGCTGTCGGGCGTGACGACCAGCAGCACGACCGCATAGAGCCCGCCGCCGGCGGCGGCGATCGCGCCGCTCAGCATGATGGCGCGCATCTTCCACTTCCACGTGTCGATACCGGCGGCCTCGGCGGCGGCTTCGTTCTGCTTGATCGCCAGCAGCGACATGCCGAAGCGCGAGCGTTCGACCATGAGCGATATCACGATGGCGCCGATCATCAGGCCGAGCGCCAGCATGGCGTAGATCCGGTGATCGTCGAACTGCATGAACGCGACCGGCGCGTCGCGCTTCATCGGCAGCGGCACCTCCTGGTAGCCGAGCCACTCGAAGATGTAGAGCAGCGCCAACGGGTAGGCGAGCATCGACAGCGCGAAATAATGACCGCGCAACCGGAAGGTCGGGAAGCCGATGATCGCCGCCGCGATGCCGCCGACCACCATGCCGAGCGGAATGCCCAACCACGGCGTGAGGTCGAACTCGACGAGCGCGATCGTGACCGTGTAGGCGCCGATGCCGAAGAACGCCGCGTGGCCGAACGAGATCAGGCCGCTGTAGCCGGAGAGCACGTTCCAGGACAGCCCCATGACCGCCCAGATCGGCACCAGGGTCATGATCAGCTGGTAGTACGAGTTGTGCACGAGCAGCACGATCGCGAGATAGGCCGCCGCGAACAGGGCGATCGGGATCAGCGAGCGGTCGCGCAGCACGGCCGGCATCTCAGGTGCGCTCCACGCTGCGGCCGAACAGGCCCTGCGGTCGCACCAGCACGACCAGGAGGAAGATGACGAAGATCGCGGCATTCTGCAGCTGCGGCGACAGCACGAGCGTCGACATCTGTTGCACCATGCCGATCGTCAGGCCGCCCCAGAACGCGCCCAGGATGCTGCCCATGCCGCCGAGCACCACGCCGGCGTACATGATGATCACGAAATCGAAGCCGACATAGGGCTGGAACGAGTAGGACGTCGCGACCAGCCCGCCGGCGACCGCCGTGATCGCGGTGCCGAGCGCGAACGCGACGCGGTGCGCGCGGTCGACGTCGATGCCCATGTAGATCGCGGCGGTCGGGTTGTCGGCCGCCGCGCGCAGCGACTTGCCCAGCCGGGTACGCTGGATGAACAGATAGAGCGCCGCGCCGATCACGATCGCGAGCAGGCTGGCGTAGCCGCGTGCCTGGTTGAGGAACACCGAGACGTCGTCGCCGATCCCGAGCTCCCAGGCGCGCGAGGACAGGGGCGTGCGGACCGACTGCGGCTCCGAGCCGAACAGGATCAGGCCGCCGTTCTCGAGCACCAGCGCGACGCCGAGGGTCAGGATCAGCTGGGTGTAGTGGCCTTCGTTCTCGGCACCCAGCGCGCGGATGCCGGTGACCCGCGAGATCAGATGGCGGTGCAGCAGATAACCGCCGACGAACAGCACCGGTCCGGCGAGCAGCGCGCCGACATACGGCGCGACGTAGGGCCCGAACAGAGCCGTCAATCCGAGCCCGCCGATCAGGTAGAGCGAGCAGTACATGCCCAGCATCAGGAAGTCGCCCTGGGCGAAGTTGATCACGCGCATGACGCCGAAGATCAGGCCAAGCCCGACGCACATGACGCCGTAGATCGTGCCGACCAGCAGCCCCGCGGTCAGCGCCTGAAGAAAATTCTCGAGCAGGATCTCGCCGGGGCTCACGCGCGCCTCATCTCCTCCCCGGACGAGACTTTTTTATCGGGCTACCGCCGGGCGCCTACCTTAAGGAGCCGGGACGGTATCCTGTCAACGCTGCGGTCGTCGCGACGGGGGTGCTAGGATCGGTGCGCATGGCTGACATCGTCTGCGCCGCCCAGACCGAGGACGTGCTCGGCGAAGTTCCGATCTGGAGCGTCCAGGAGCGCGCGCTCTACTGGATCGACGCCTTCCGTCCGGCGCTGCGCCGCCTCGTGCCGGCGACCGGCGCGGTCACGAGCTGGACCCCGCCCCTCAAGCTGGGCTCGTTCGCGCTGCGCGCCGCAGGGGGCGTGCTCCTGGCGACGCGCAGCGGGCTCGGCCTCTACGATCCGGCCACGGGCAGCTTCGAGCTCGTGCACAACCCCGAAGCCGACCGGCCCACCAACTGGCTCAATGACGGAAGCTGCGACCGCCGTGGGCGGTTCTGGGTGGGCAGCATGGACAAGATGATCGAAGCGCCGCGTGCGCGGCTGCATCGCTTCGATCCCGACCGCTCGTGCCACCTCATGGCCGACGGCATCTGGCTCACCAACACGGTCGCCTTCAGCCCCGACGACCGCACGCTGTATGTCGGCGACAGCCACGTGAAGACGATCTTCCGCTACGACTTCGATCTCGCCGCCGGGACGATCGCGAACCGCCGGCCGTTCGTGACCGTCGACCGCGGCATTCCCGACGGCAGCTGCGTCGACGCCGACGGCTGCCTGTGGAACGCCCAGTTCGACGCCGGCCAGATCGTGCGCTACACGCCCGACGGCCGGATCGACCGCACGATCGCCCTGCCGGTCACGCGCCCGACGTCGTGCACCTTCGGCGGCGAGGATCTCGGCACGCTGTACGTCACCACCGCGCGCTTCCGCCTGAGCGACGCCGAGCGCGCCGCGCAGCCGCTGGCGGGCGGCCTGCTCGCGCTCGACGTCGGCGTGCGGGGCCTGCCCGAGGCGCTGTTCGCCGGTTAGCGCGCCATCGGCCAGGTGACGGCGCGAGCGGCCCGGGCGCCCGACCGTCAAACGCTGCCGTCGACGACGACCTCCAGGAGCACCGGTTCGGCCGCCTTCACGGCATCGGCGTAGGCGGCCTTGAAGTCGGCCGCCGTATCGACGCGGTGGCTCTGCATGCCGAAGGACCGGGCGAGACCGCTGATGTCGATCGTCGGGTCGACGAAATCCATGCCGATGAACTTGTCGTTGCCGTGGAACAGCTTCAGGCGCTGCTTGATGATCCGGTAGCCGCCGTTGTTGAAGATGACGAACACCATCGGGAGCTTCTGGTTCGCCGCCGTCCACAGCGCCTGGATCGAATACATCGCGCTGCCGTCGCCGATCAGGGCGACCACCTTGCGCGCCGGCTGGGCGAGCTGGACGCCGACGGCGGCGGCGATCCCCCAGCCGATGCCGCCGCTGACGTTGCCGAAATAGGCGTGACGGTCGCGCACGGGCAGGAAGGTCGACAGGCTCGCCGCGGTCGTCAGGCCCTCGTCGACGACGATGGCGTCGCGCGGCAGCAGGTCGGCGATCGTCATCATCAGCCACGACGGATCGATCGGATGCGCGGTCGCCTTGGCGAGCGCCGCCTCGGCGCGCGCCTTGCGCACCGCCGTCCAGTTGCGCCCCGCGAGCGCGGCGAGGCCGTCGGCGGCGCGCCGGCGTTGCGCCGCGCCGCCCAGCTCGGCGACGAGCGGCGTGAGCACGCGCAGCGTCTCCTTCAGGTCGGCCCGCACCGCGAGCTCCGCCGGATAGGTCTTGCCCATCTCCCAGTCGCGCAGCCCGATCTGCACCACCGCGACATGCGGCGGCAGCGGCTCGACCTCGCTGTAGACCGACATGCGCAGCAGATCCGAGCCGAGGCTGATCAACGTGTCGTACGGCTCCAGCCGCTCGCGCACGCGCTTCTGGTCGCGCGTCAGCACGCCGACGAAAGCCGGGTGCTCGCTCGGAAAGTGCGCGCCCTGCAAAACGGTCTGGTCGTAGACCGGACAGCCCATCACCTCGGCGAAGCGCGCCGCTTCCGCGAAGGCGTCGCTCGTCACCACCTCGTGACCCGCGATGATGACCGGCCGCTTTGCCGCTAGCAGGCGCTCGGCGAGCGCACGCAGGCTCTCGTCGGAAGGCCGTGTGCGGGTGTCGACCCGCGTCGCCTCGCCGAGGTCGATCGCCGCGAAGGCGTTCAGGATGTCGCCCGGCAGCGAGATGAAGACCGGCCCGGTCGGCGGCGTGGTCGCGACCTTGGCGGCGCGATGCACGATCCGCGGCAGGTCCTCGATGCGCGTCACCTCGGTCGCCCATTTCACCACCGGCGTCGCGATCGGCACCAAGGGGGCGTAGAGCAGCGGCTCGGTGAGGCCGTGCCCCTGCTCCTGCTGGCCGGCGGTCAGGATCAGCGGGGTTCCGGAGTTGAACGCGGTGAACAGCGAGCCCATCGCATTGCCGAGCCCCGGGGCGACGTGCACGTTGCAGGCGACCAGCTTGCCCGAGGCGCGCGCGAAGCCGTCGGCCATCGCCACGACGATCGCCTCCTGCAGGCCCAGCACGTAGCGCATGTCCGGGTGGTCGGTGAGCGCGTGCATGATCGGCAGCTCGGTGGTGCCCGGGTTGCCGAAGATGTGGTCGATGCCCTCGGACTTCAGCAGCTCGATGAAGGCGCTACGCCCGCTGATCGTGTTGGGCGTGGGGGTATGCGTCATCGTCGGGCCCTCATCATCCGAGACCGGGGACCGGCGCGCCGCAGCGCCGGCGGCGCCTAGCTTACCGGGAATCCGTACGGCAGCGCGGGATTGTCGTATCCGGCCATGACGATGCTGCGCGCCATCAATACGGAACGGTGCCTTCGACGGTCGTGCGCTCCATGTGCCGGTGCAGCGGCGCGTAGTCGAACGACGCCAGGTGCTGGACCGCACAGTTGTCCCACATCACCAAGTCGCCGACGCGCCAGCTATGGCGATAGATGTACTGCGGTTTGATGACCTGGGCGAACAGGAGATCGAGCAGCTCGCGGCTCTCCGACTCGGGAATATCGAGGATGCGTGTCGTGTAGCCTTCGCACACATAGATGCACTTCCGTCCGGTCGTCGGATGCGTGCGGATGACGGGATGGACGGCGTCCTTCGGGTATTTCGCCTTGTCGGCTTCGGTGAGCCGCGGTCGAACGCCGAACTCGACGGCCTTGCGGTCGAACATGGCGTTGTAGCTGTTGACCGCGCGCAGCCCGGCGCAGCGCCGCTTGACGGCCTCGGGCAGATCGTCGTAGCTCGCACAGGTGCTGGCGAACAGCGTGTTGCCGAGCGTGACGCCGCCGCGCTCGGGCACCTCGATGGCGTAGAGCAGCGACGCGCGGGTCGGGACCGCCACGTAGCACATGTCGGAATGCCAGTAGCGTCCGGCGTCCGCCGAGCCGATCGGCTTGCCGTCCTTCTGGATGTTGGAGACGGTGTAGATCTCCGGATGGTCGGGATTGTTGAACTCGCTGCGCGGATTGATCTGCAGCGCGCCGAAGCGCCGCGAGAACGCAACACGCTGCGCCGGCGTCAGGTCCTGATCGCGAAACGCCAGCACGGCGTGACGATCGAATGCGGCCATGATCGCGGCGAACTGCATGTCGGCGAGCGGCTGCCCGAGATCGAGGCCGTAGATCTCCGCGCCGACCTCGTTGCCGCTGGGTCGCAGATCAAGAG
>DATJNS010000092.1:0-10310 GCA_035507915.1 Candidatus Sulfotelmatobacter sp. | reverse complement strand
CGCCAACATGTGCGCAAGCTCGGCGCGCAGGCGTGCCATCAGCTCGCCCACGCGCGGGATCACGTAGCCGCCGTCCTCGGCGCGATGCGCTCCCTGCACGACGCCATCGAGCTCCTCGTCCTCGATGTCGCAGGCGCGTCGTTCGTCGCGCAGGTCGGAGACGGCGGCCGTCGGATCTTCGGCATGCAGGGACGCCGCCTGCAGCAGCGCGAACAGGTACTTGATCCGGTCGTTCGCCCCGAGCGCGCGCTTGAGCAGCTCGGGGAGCACAAGCTTGTCGCCGTTCACAAGAGCGCTGATGGCGGTCTTCATGCGGGTCCTGCTGGCAAGGGGGGAGTGGACGGCGCCACGCTAATGGTCGCGACCGCGGTCCGCGTTTGACCTGCATCAAGCGCGGTCTCGATGTCACGAAATCGTCATCGACGCCGTCGACATGATTGCGTCGCAACCGACGCAGCCGACTATGCGGACGGGACCCGGACGATTTGATGACGCGACCGGTCGCATCGATCGTCGACCCTTCGCGCCGCGATCTCGGGGATCGCGCGGGCGTGACGGGCAATCGGCAGGGCGAGCAGTGCTGGAGGTTGCAGCCTTGGCCGCGCGCCGTAGACCGTCGCCGTGGCGGTGCGGTTCGTTGCCCGCCCGCGCGCTTTCGCCGATACTCGCACGACGCCACGCGACCGCGCGTCCGCCAAGCGCACGCCGGGCTCGACGAGGCAAAGAGCGCGAGACGGGGAGGAAGTCATGGGAACCAAGCCGCCGATCAATCGCAGCCGCCGCCGCCTGTTGGCCGGCGCGGGCGCCGCCGCGGCGAGCGCGGCGCTGGCGCCGCTGGGCCTCCCGCGCCGCGCCCGGGCGGCGGGCGGGACGGTCTACGTCAACACCTGGGGCGGCAGCTGGACGGCGGCCGAGGAAGCCGCGTTCTTCAAGCCGTTCACCGCCGAGACCGGCATCGAGATCAAGACGGTGGCGCCGGTGTCCTATGCCAAGCTCAAGGCCGAGGTGCAGTCGGGCAGCTACGAGTGGGACGTCACTGCGATCAACGCCGGCGACTGGCTGCGCGCCAAGCGCGAGGGGCTGGTCGAGCCGATCGACTGGACGGTGGTGAAGAAGGACATGCTGCCGCCCGACTCGGTGTTCGAGGACAGCATCGCGTATTGCGCGCTCGGCACCAATCTGTGCTACCGCAGCGACAAGTTCCCGAACGGCGGCCCGCAATCCTGGGCGGATTTCTGGGATGTCAAGAAATTCCCGGGCCAGCGCAGCCTGTACAACAACTGGTCGCGCACGTTGCCGATGGCGCTGATCGCCGACGGCGTGCCGATGGACAAGCTCTACCCGCTCGACGTCGAGCGCGCCTTCAAGAAGCTCGACCAGATCAAGCCGCACATCAAAGTCTGGTGGACCCAGGGCAACCAGTCGCAGCAGCTGATCCGCGACGGCGAGGTCGACATGATGGCGATCTGGAACGCGCGCGCGAGCGAGCTCAAGCAGCAGGGCTCCCCCGTGGAGCTGGTGTGGCATGGCGCCTCGATCACGATGACGGTGTGGGGCGTCGCGAAGGGCGCGCCCAACCGCAAGCTCGCCTTCGAGTTCATCCAGTCCGCGGTCCAACCGAAACCGCAGGCCGAGTTCGCCAAGCGGCTGTTCTACGGCCCGTCCAATCCGAAAGCGTTCGCGTTGATTCCGGACGACGTGGCGCGCCAGCTGCCGACCTACGAGGGCAACGCCAAGCTCGCCTTCAGGCCGGACGTCGAGTACGAGGGCGAGCACGGCGCCCAGCTGTCGGAGCGCTTCGCGCAGTGGCTAGCCTCGTAGAGGCGCCGCCCGCCCGGCGTGCGCCGGCGCGCCGGCCGCTCGGCGAGCGGGCGACCGCCTGGCTCCTGATCGCGCCGGCCGGCCTGTTTCTCGTCCTGATGTTCGTGGTGCCGATCGGGTACGTGCTCGTCCTCAGCGTGACCGACCCGGCGGTCTCGCTCGAGCATTACCGGCGCATCTTCACGGTCCCGCTCTATACCGACGTGATGCTCAACACGTTTCGGACCTCGTTGATCGTCACGCTCGCCTGCCTCGCGCTCGGCTATCCGCTCGCCTACGTGATGGCGCGGCGCGACGACGCCGTCGCGACCGCGCTTCTCATCATCGTCGGCATGAGCTTCTGGACCGGGTTCCTGGTGCGCACCTACGCCTGGCTGGTGATCCTCGGCAATCGCGGGCCGGTGGTCGCGCTGTCCCAGGCGCTCGGCTTCGGCAAGCCGCAGCTTCTGTTCACGTCGTTCAGCTCGACCCTGGGCATGACGCACATCCTCATGCCCTACATGGTGCTGGCGCTCTACGGTGTGATGCGCAAGATCGACGCCTCGCACATGCGCGCGGCGGCCAGCCTGGGGGCGCGGCCGTTCGCAGCGTTCCGCACCGTGTTCCTGCCGCTCAGCCTGCCCGGCGTCGTCAACGGCAGCGTGCTGGTGTTCACCATCTGCCTCGGCTTCTACGTCACGCCGATCATTCTCGGCACGCCCAAGGACATGATGATCTCGCAGCTGATCAGCCAGCAGATCGAAGAGCTGCTCGCGTGGGGTTTCGCGTCGGCGATCGCGGTCGTGCTGCTCGTCGTCACCGGCGTGCTGCTTGCGATCTACAACCGGTTCGCCGGCCTCGATCGTCTCTGGGGCTGACGCTGCGATGATACCGCTCGCGCTCGCGATCCTCGCCGCCGCGTTCCTGGTCACGCCGCTCCTCATCATCGTGCCGATGTCGTTCAGCACGGCGATCTCGTTCGAGTTCCCGCCGCCGGGCTACTGGCTCGGCTACTATCGCGCCTACGTCACCAACGCCGACTGGCTCGTGCCGACCGCCAACAGCTTCGTGATCGCGTTCGGCACGATGGTGCTCACCATGCTGCTCGTGATTCCGGCGTCGTTCGGGTTCGTGCGCTACCGCTTCGCCGGCAAGACGCTGACGAACCAGCTCATGATGCTGCCGCTGATCGTCCCGCCGGTGGTGACGGCGCTCGGCTACTACGGCTTTCTGAGCGCGATCCGCCTCAACGGCACGTATCTCGGCGTCATGCTCGCGCACACCGTGCTGGCGGTGCCGGTCGCCTTCCTGGTCGTATGCGCGGCCCTCAAGGGCTTCGATCGCAATCTCGAGCGGGCGGCGATGAGCGCGGGCGCCGGACCTTTGCGCACTTTCATGTGGGTGACCTTGCCCGTGCTGCGTCCCGGCCTCGCCGTCGGTGCGCTGTTCGCCTTCCTCCACTCGTTCAACGAGGCCGTGGTGGCGATCTTCATCGCCGGCCGCGACGCCGCCACTCTGCCGAAGAAGATGTTCGAGAGCATCCGTCTCGAGTCCGATCCGGTCATCGCGGTAGTGTCGACCCTGTTGACCGGCGCCGTTCTGATCGGCGTGCTGATTCCGCTGTTCTTCCGCAGGAAACCCGTTCATGCGTCTTGACGCCTTGCTTCGTCCGCGCTCGGTTGCCGTCCTCGGCGCGTCGGAGCGTCCGTCGATCGGCCGCGCCATGGTCGAATCGCTCGACCGCCTGGGTTTCGACGGCGCCGTCTATCCGATCAACCCGCGATACCAGGAGCTGCTGGGTCGCCGCTGCTACGCCGGTTTCCAGGAACTCCCGGAGCCGCCCGACGTCGTTGCCTTCTGCATCGGCTATGCGCGCATCCTCGAGAGCTTCGAGCAGCTGGCGGCGCGCGGCGGGCGCGCGGCGGTGATCTATGACGGCGGTTTCGCAGAGCGCGGCGAGGACGGCCGCAAGCTGCAGGCCGCGATCGTCGGCCTGTGCAAGGAGGCCGGGATCGCGCTGTGCGGCCCCAACTGCATGGGCGTGCTCAACCCGCCCGCGCGCAGCTCGACCTACATGCAGGAAGTGCGCGACGCCGCGCCGCTCGCCGGCAATGTCGGGCTGATCTCGCAGAGCGGCTCGATCTGCATCGGCATGCTCGCCGACCTCCGGCGCTTCGGGTTCAGCCTGGTCGTGTCGTCGGGCAACGAGGCCATCGTGAACACGGCCGCCTTCCTCGAGCAGATGATCGACGACCCGAACACCAAGGTGATCGCGACCTTCACCGAGACGGTGCGGGAGCCCGAGCGCTACGTTGCGGCGCTCGACCGCGCCGCCGACCAGGGCAAGCCCGTGATCGTCCTCAAGGTCGGCCGCAGCGAGCGGACGCGCCGCGCGATCACGACCCACACGGGCGGCCTCGCCGGCGAATCGCGGGTGTTCTCGGAGGTGCTGCGCGCCCATCGAGCGATCGAGGTCGATGATCTCGACGAGCTGACCGAGGTCGTCGCCGTGTGCCAGGGCCGGCGCTGGCCGACCGGCCGCCGGCTCGCCGTCGTCACGGCGTCGGGCGGCCAGGCCGAGCTCATTCTCGATCTCGCCAGCACGGTCGGGCTCGAGTTGCCGCCGCTCCCGGCGGCGTCGCGTGCCGAGGTCGAGCGCGTGGTCGGCACCGTCACGGGCGACGGCAACCCGCTCGATGCCTGGGGCAACGGCGACTTCAACACCAACATGCCGCACGCCTTCGCCGTGCTGAACGACAACCCCGAGACCGACGCGATCGCCTACTGCACCGACAGTTTCGACAACGCGCCGTTGGGACGCGCCGAGCGTGCGCTCGACAACGCCAAGCTGCTGGCCGCGGCGGCGGCCAAGAGCGCCAAGCCGCACTACTTGATGATGACGCGCGCGGGCGTGATGCGGCGCGACCAGATCGAGCTGTTGGCGCAAAGCGGCGTGGCGACGATCGGCGGCACGCGCCAGGGCTTGGCTGCGATCGATCGCATGGCACGCTGGGCGGCGCCGCCGCCGCGCCCACGCTTGTCGAACCAGACGCCGGCGCCGGAGCTCGCGGCCGGCGCGCCGCGCACGATCAACGAGGCCGACGCCAAGCGCCTGCTCGCGGCGCGCGGCCTGCCGGTGACGCGCGAGCGCCTGGTGCGCTCGCTCGCCGAGGCGCGGCCGGCGGCGCGCGAGCTCGGCTACCCGGTCGTCCTCAAGGTCGTTTCCGACGACGTGCCGCACAAGTCCGAGCACGGCCTGGTCGCCGTCGGGCTCGCCGACGAAACCGCGCTCGCGCGCGCCTGGGACGTGCTCGAGGCGCGCATCGAGCATATCGGCCGGCCGGTGCGCGTGGCCGGCTTCCTGGTCCAGGAGATGGTCGCCGACGGGGTCGAGGTATTTGCCGGCATCGCGCGCGATCCGGACTTCGGCCTGTCGATCGCCTTCGGCATGGGCGGCGTCGCGATCGAGATCCTGCGCGACTTCGCCATGCGGACCCTGCCGCTGCGCGAGGGCGACGCCGCGCGCATGATCGCCGAGACGCGCGGCGCGGCGCTGCTCGGCGCGGTGCGCGGCAAGCCGGCTTCCGACGTCGAGAGCCTGACTGCCTGCATCGAGGCGCTCGCCGATTTCGCGTACGTCAACCGCGACCACATCGCGGAGATCGATCTCAACCCCATCAAGGTGCGGCCGGCGGGCCAGGGGTGCGTCATCCTCGACGCCCTCATCGTCACGCGGCCAACGCAGAAGGAGTAAGGCAGTGGCAGACGAACAGGTCGTCCTCTACCGGACCGACGGCAAGATCGGCATCATCACGCTCAACCGCCCCGCCAAGCTGAACGCCATCAACATGCCGCTGCGCGAGCAGCTGCTGGCGGCGTTCCAGCGCGCCGACGCCGACCCCGAGACCAGCGTCGTGGTGCTGCGCGCCGAGGGGCGCAGCTTCTGCGTCGGCTACGACATCGGCGTGCAGGACCCGGCGCGCGAGGCCTGGCGTCACGACGCGCTGCGCTGGCACCAGCATCTCGGCAATGGCCTCGCGATCGAGATGACGCCCTGGTACATGCGCAAGCCGGTGATCGCCTCGGTGCAGGGGCATGCGCTGGGCGGCGGTTGCGAGATCACGATGTTTTGCGACATGACGATCGCGGCCGACAACGCGATCTTCGGCGAGCCCGAGGTTCGCTTTTCCAACACCGGCCCGGCGATCGTGATGCCGTGGCTGATCGGCTACAAGAAGGCGCGCGAGCTCTTGTATTTCGGCGACACCATCGATGCCGAGACGGCGCGCGAGCTCGGCATGGTGAACCGCGTGGTGCCGCTCGCCGAGCTCGAGACCGCGACCATGAAATTCGCGCGGCGGCTCGCCAACGTGTCACCCGAGGCCCTGGTCGCCACCAAGCTGTCGATCAACCGCGGCGCCGACGCCGCCGGCTTCCGCAACGCCATGCAGGCCGGGCTCGACGTCGTGGCGCCGCTCTACGCCGCCAAGACCGAGGCCGGCATGAAGTTCCACGACATCACGGAGCGCGAGGGCCTGGGCGCGGCGTTGAAATGGCGCCGTGCGCAGTTCGAGGAATAGCGGGATCGTGCCGTCCGCCGGCTATCTGCGCCTCAGCAACCTGGTGAAGTCGTACGACGGCCGCTCCAACGCGGTCGACGGCATCGATCTCGACATCGCGCGCGGCGAGTTCGTCACCATGCTGGGCCCGAGCGGCTCGGGCAAGACCACGACCTTGATGATGATCGCCGGATTCGAGCAGCCGACCGGCGGCGCCATCGAGCTCGACGGCCACGACCTCGCGCACAGCAAGCCCTACCAGCGCAACATCGGCGTGGTGTTCCAGAACTACGCGCTGTTCCCGCACATGACCGCGGCGCGCAACATCGCCTTCCCGCTGCGGATGCGGCACGTCGCGGCCGCCGAGGTGACGCGCCGGGTCGCGGCGGCCTTGGCGCTGGTCGGGCTCGACCGCTTCGCCGACAAGCACCCGCGCGAGCTGTCGGGCGGTCAGCAGCAGCGCGTCGCGCTGGCCCGCGGACTGGTGTTCGATCCCGACGTGCTGCTGCTCGACGAGCCCTTGGGGGCGCTCGACAAGAATTTGCGCGAGCAGATGCAAGTCGAGATCAAGCGCATCCATCGCGAGGTCGGCATCACGATGATCTACGTCACGCACGACCAGACCGAGGCGATGACGATGTCGGACCGCATCGCGGTGTTCAACGCCGGCAAGCTCGAGCAGGTCGGCCGGCCGCTCGACATCTACCACCGCCCGGCCACCCGTTTCGTCGGCGAGTTCATCGGCGACAGCAATTTCTTCCCCGCGCGCGTCGACCCCGCGCGGCCCGGTTGGCTCGAGATCGACGGCATCGGCCCGGCGCGCCTCGACGGCGTGGACGTCGCGTCGCGCGGGGCGGTCGATCTTCTGGTGCGCCCCGAGCGCCTGAGGCTGGTCGAGACCGGCGGCGGCGCGGCGCTCAACACGCTCGAGATGAGGGTCGGCACGATCGTCAACTACGGCGACAGCGTACTGGCGATCGGCACCACCGCCGGGCAACCGCTGCGCGTGCGCATCGCCGGCACGCCGCCCGCCGCGCTCCGGGAAGGTGCCACGGTCACGGTCGGCTGGGAACCGCGCGACGGCCACGTGGTCGCGCACACGGCGAACGCCACCTAAATTAGGCAAGAACCGGGTGGAGAGGACGACCCGCCGATGCCACCTTCCGGACCATGGAAACCAGGCAGATGAGCAAGAAATCCATGGACCAGCACCAGTATGACACCGTCGGCCGGGCGCTCGAGTTCATCGAGACCCGGGTCGAGGACCAGCCCGGCCTGGCCGAGGTCGCCCAGGCGGTCGGCATGAGCCCGTTCCAGTGCCAGCGCCTGTTCTCGCGCATGGTCGGGGTCAGCCCGAAGAAATTCCTACAGTATTTGACCCTCCAGCGCGCCAAGGCGGCCCTCGAGACCGCGAGCGTGCTCGACGCCTCGTACGACGCCGGGCTGTCGGGACCGGGCCGGCTCCACGACCTGTTCGTGTCGGTCGAGGCGGCGACCCCGGGCGAGTTCAAGGCGCGCGGCGAGAGCATGACGATTCGCCACGGCGTCGCAGATAGCCCGTTCGGGCCATGCCTGATCCTGTCCTCCGAGCGCGGCATCACGGGGCTGGCCTTCGTCGAGCCCGCCGAGGAGGCCGAAGCGCTCGACGAGCTCTCGGCGCCCTACGCGGTGGCACGCTTCGTCGAGGACGCGGGCCAGGCCGAGGCGCTGGCGACGCGCATCTTCGCGCCGATCACCGGTGCGTCCGTCGGCGAGGCGGGGCCGCTGCGCCTGTTCCTGTCCGGCACGCCGTTCCAGCTCAAGGTGTGGGAGGCGCTGTTGCGCGTGCCGCCCGGCGCGCTGGTCGCCTACGACGACATCGCCAAGCGCATCCGCCGCCCGACCGCGGCGCGCGCGGTCGGCGGCGCCATCGGCGCCAACCTGATCGCCTACCTGATCCCGTGCCATCGCGTGATCCAGCACTCGGGCGCGCTCGGCAATTATCGCTGGGGCAGCGCGCGCAAGCGTCTGATGATCGGCGTCGAAGGCGCGCTCGCCGCCTAGCGAAAGGCCGACCGACTGGCCCTCGGTCGCCCGCACAGCTAACCTCCGTCGCGCATTGCGGCGGGAGGTTGGCGCGTGACGGATGGGCTTTTCCTCGAGGATTTCGCCGAAGGCCGCGTGATCGACACGCCCGGCTTCACCATGACCGAGGCGTCGATCGTCGAGTTCGCCTCGCGCTTCGATCCG
The DNA here is from genome assembly GCA_035507915.1 of Candidatus Sulfotelmatobacter sp. Taxonomy (GTDB): domain Bacteria; phylum Pseudomonadota; class Alphaproteobacteria; order Elsterales; family Elsteraceae; genus JACQAI01. The sequence goes on along the minus strand of DATJNS010000092.1, from coordinate 1,722 downwards.
CAGCCGTTCCACATCGACCGCGAGGCCGCCGAGCGCTCGATGTTCGAGGGCCTGGTGGCGAGCGGCTTCCACACGCTGTGCGTCAGCTTCCGGCTGTTCACCCAGACGGCCGTGCTGGTCAACAACATGGGCGGGCCCGGGCTCGACGACGTGCGCTGGCACGTGCCGGTGCGGCCGGGCGACACGATCCGCGTTCGCGTCACGGTCGCCGAAGCGCGGCCGTCGAGATCGAAGCCCGATCGCGGTATCATCAAATGGCGTTTCGAGACCCTGAATCAGCACGGCGAGATCGTGATGACCGCGCTCTCGCTGAGCTTCATGAAGCGACGGGAGGCCTGAGATGTGCGCAGCGCGAGTAGCGATCATCGCCACCGGCGAGATGGGCAACGGCGTGGGCAGGCTGCTGCGCGAGGGCGGCGCCACGGTGACGACCAGCGTTGCCGGGCGCAGCGCGCGCACCCAGAAGCTCGCCGAGCAGGCCGGCATCACGGCGGTCGCGGACGACGACAAGCTGGTCGCCGGGGCCGACGTGTTCCTCTCGATCATTCCGCCCGGCCAGTCGGTGCCGCTCGCCGAGCGCATCGCCAAGGCGATCAAGCGCACCGGCGCCAAGCCGGTGTTCGTCGAGTGCAACGCGGTGTCGCCCGCGACCATGGGGCGGGTCGCCGAGATCATCGGGCCGACCGGCGCCACCTTGGTCGACGTCGGCATCATCGGTCCGCCGCCCGCCAAGGGCAGCAAGACCAAGTTCTACGCCTCGGGCCCCCAGGCGCCGGCGTTCGACGGCCTCAAGGCGTGCGGCCTCGACGTGCGCTGGGTCAGCGACAAGATCGGCGACGCCTCGACCCTGAAGATGTGCTACGGCGGCCTGACCAAAGGCCTGCAGGCGCTCGCCACCGGCCTCCTGATCTCGGCCAAGTGCCACGGCGTCGACCAGGCGCTCGCCGCCGAGCTCGCCGACAGCCAGGCGGCGCTGCTCGGCTGGCTCGACCGCTCGCTGACCCGCATGCCGCCCAAGGCCTATCGCTGGGTCGCCGAGATGGAGGAGGGCGCGGCGACGCAGGAGACCGTCGGCCTGCCGCCGCAGATGATGCAGGGTGCGGCGCGGCTCTATGACTGGATCGCGCGCACGCCGCTCGGCAAGGAGACGCCCGAGACGCGTGACAAGAATGCGACCTGGGCCACGATGGTCGACCAGCTGGCGGAGAGCCTCGCGAAGACGCGCTGAGCCGCTTTCGGTCGCGCCCGCGTCGGCATCGGATTGACTGGCGCCGGCGCCTCTCCTAAGTAATGCCGCACTGCACAACGGACCGGCTCGCCCGGTCCGTTGGCGTCTTGCGGGAGTGGCGGATGAGCCCGACGGTGCGGCCCCCAGTGCGGCCCCAGGTACGACCTCGTGTGGCGATGTTCTCGAGCGGCCCGTGCGCCAAGCGGCCCGGCTGGTCGACCGCCGCGCTCGACGGCGCGCTGGTCGGCCGCTCCCACCGCTCGAAGCCCGGCAAGCAGCGCCTGGTCGACGTGATCGAGGTCACCCGGCGCGTTCTCGGCGTGCCGGCCGACTACCGCATCGCGATCGTCGCGGCCTCCGACACCGGCGCGATCGAGCTCGCGATCTGGTCGCTGCTCGGCGCGCGCCCGGTCGATGTGCTGGCCTGGGAAAGCTTCGGCAAGGACTGGGTGACCGACATCGTCAAGCAGCTCAAGCTCGACGCGCGCGTGATC
>DATJNS010000091.1:0-4209 GCA_035507915.1 Candidatus Sulfotelmatobacter sp. | reverse complement strand
GGCGCCGTGTCAAAGCGCGCACCCGCGAGCGTCGTTCTTGCGGTGCAGCATGAGGCGGCGTTCGAGCCTGCCCGACCGCCGCAGTCCGTGATACACAGGCCCGCGATGGCGCGGGGCGACGAGAACCGGCGGGCGGACGCGATCCCTTCGGGCCCGGGGAGCGGCGACGACGCGACGTCGCCCATGATGGCGCAATATCTCGAGCTGAAGCGCGTCCATCCGGACTGCCTGCTGTTCTACCGGATGGGCGACTTCTACGAGATGTTCTTCGACGACGCGAAACGCGCCGCCGCGGCGCTCGACATCACGCTGACCAAGCGCGGCCGCCACAACGGCGAGGACATCCCGATGGCCGGCGTGCCGGTGCACGCCGCCGAAGCCTATCTCGCGCGGCTGATCCGCCAGGGCGTGCGCGTCGCCGTGTGCGAGCAGGTCGAGGACCCCGTCGAGGCGCGCAAGCGCGGCAACCGCGGCCCGGTCAAGCGCGACATCGTGCGCGTCGTCACGCCCGGCACGATCACGGAGGACGGGCTGCTCGACGCGCGGCGTCACAATTATCTGGCGGCGTTGGTCGAGGTCGGCGGCGGCTACGGCTTGGCGACGGTCGACGTGTCGACCGGCGAGTTCGCGGTCGAGGCGCCGGCGCAGGCCAGCCTCGCCGCGGCGCTGGCGCGCATCGACCCGAGCGAGCTCCTGGTGCCCGACCGCCTCCTGCAGGTCCAATCCCTGTTCGAGCTGATGGCCGAATGGAAGCCGCGCCTGACGCCGCTGCCGGGCAGCCGTTTCGATTCCGAGAACGCGCGGCTGCGGCTCGAACGGCTGCACGGCGTCAGCACGCTCGACGGGCTGGGCAGCTTCAGCCGCGCCGAGCTGGCCGCCGCCGGCGCGCTGGTCGACTACGTCGACCTGACGCAGAAGGGCCGCTTGCCGCGGCTGTCGCGGCTCGGCCAGCGGCGCGCCGGCGCCGTGATGGAGATCGACGCCGCGACCGCGCGCAACCTGGAGCTCACGCGCACGCTCGGCGGCGAGCGGCGCGGCAGCCTGCTCGCCGTGATCGACCGCACGCTGACCGGCACCGGCGCGCGCACCCTGACGGGTTGGCTGGTCGCGCCGCTGACCGATCCGGCGGCGATCATCGCGCGCCAGGACATGGTCGCGTGGTTCGTCGACGACGGCGCGCTGCGCGAGGAGACGCGCGCGGCGCTGCGCGCGGCGCCGGATCTGGAACGACCGCTGGCGCGCCTCAGCCTCGGCCGCGGCGGGCCGCGCGATCTCGCGGCGATCCGCGACGGCGTCGCGGCGGCGCAGGCGCTGCGTGCGCGCCTGAGCGCAGCCGACGCCGCGCTGCCGGCCGCGCTCGCGAGCGCGCTCGCCGGCCTCGACAGCGACACCGGCCTGACCGAGCGGCTCGGCCGTGCGCTGGCGCCGGAGCTGCCCGTGATGGCGCGCGACGGCGGCTTCGTCGCGGCCGGCTACAGCCCCGAGCTCGACGAGCTGCGCGGCCTGCGCGACGAGAGCCGGCGCCACATCGCCAATCTGCAGGCGCGCTACGTCGCCGACACCGGCGTCGCGGCGCTCAAGATCCGCCACAACAACATCCTCGGCTACTACATCGAGGTGCCGGCGGCGCACACCGACAAGCTGCGCGCGGCGACCACGTCCGAGGGCGGCGCGCTGTTCATCCACCGTCAGACCATGGCGGGTGCCGCGCGCTTCGCCACCGTCGAGCTCGGCGAGCTCGAGGCCAAGCTCGCCAAGGCCGGCGACAGCGCGCTCGCGCTCGAGCTCAAGCTGTTCGACGACCTGACGGGCGAGGTGCTGGCGCGCGGCGAGCTGATCGACCGCGCGGCGCGCGCGCTGGGCATCATCGACACCGTCGCCGGCCTGGCCGAGCTCGCCGTCGAGACGCGCTGCACGCGACCCCATGTCGACGCCAGCCAGGATTTCGCGATCACGGGCGGACGCCATCCGGTGGTCGAGGCGGCGCTGTCGGCGGGCGGCGGCTCGTTCGTCGCCAACGACTGCGACCTCGGCGCGGCGCAGCGCGTGTGGCTGGTCACCGGGCCCAACATGGCGGGCAAGTCGACCTTCCTGCGCCAGAACGCCCTGATCGCGATCCTGGCGCAGATGGGCGCGTTCGTGCCGGCGGCGGCGGCGCGCCTCGGCGTGATCGATCGGCTGTTCAGCCGGGTCGGCGCCGCCGACGATCTGGCGCGCGGGCGCTCGACCTTCATGGTCGAGATGGTCGAGACCGCCGCGATCCTCAACCGCGCGACCGCACGCAGCCTCGTGATCCTCGACGAGATCGGCCGCGGCACCGCGACCTTCGACGGCCTGTCGATCGCCTGGGCGACGCTCGAGCATCTGCACGAGGTCAACCGCTGCCGCACCTTGTTCGCCACGCACTATCACGAGCTGACCGGGCTGGCCGGCCGGCTCGACGCGCTGTCCTGCCGCACCATGCGGGTCAAGGAATGGCAGGGCGACGTCGTGTTCCTGCACGAGGTCGCGGCGGGCGCCGCCGACCGCTCGTACGGCATCCACGTCGCCAAGCTGGCCGGCCTGCCCGAGGCCGTGCTGGTGCGCGCCGAGGCCGTGCTCGCGACCTTGGAGACCGGCGAGCAGTCGGGCGCGCTCGCCCGGCTCGCCGACGACCTGCCGCTGTTCGCCGCGGTGCGGCCGCCGGCGCCCGCGGCCGCCGCGCCGGCGCCCTCGCCGGTCGAGGACGCGCTGCGCGCGCTCGAGCCCGACGCCCTGAGCCCGCGCGAGGCGCTCGAGGCGCTCTACCGGCTGCGCGGCCTGCTGCCCAGGGGCTGAGGCGGGTCACGCGGGCGCGGCGTCGCGCGGTCCCACATGCGCCGCCACCAGCGCGTCGGCGGCCGCCGCGACCACGGCGCCCGGCCCCTTCGCACCGCCCAAGGTCTGGCTGATCGCATAAGTCCCCTCGACCAGCAGCAGGAGACCGTCCGCGAGCTGCTTGGGCCGCGGCGCGCCGAGCCGTTCGGCAATCCGAATGAAGCGCCGGCGCATCTCGCGCTTGTTGGCTTCGGCGACGCGATGCCCGGGATGCGTCGTGTCGGGAAATTCGGCGCAATAGTTGATGAAAGGGCAACCGCGATAGCCCGGCTGGGTCGTCCGATGCGCCAGATATGCCGTGATGGCGCGCAACTGCGCGGGCGGATCGCCGTCATGGCCGGCGAACGCCGCATCCCATTGGCGCCAGAACTCGGCGTTGCGATTCTCGAGATAGGCGACGACGAGGTCGTCCTTCGACGCGAAGCTGCGGTACAGGCTGATCTTGGATACGCCGGCCCGTGTGACGATCTCCTCGACCCCGACCGCGCGGACGCCTTTGCGGTAGAACAGGTCGGCGGCGACCTCGAAGATCTTGTCGCGCGCCGGCTTGCGGCCCGCCGCGGCCTTGCGTCGTCGAACTGCCGGTTTCGCCATCGCGGCCGCCCTCCTTTCATCTTGACATGTAACCGATCGGTTCGTCATTGTCACGCGACGGAACGAACCGGTCGGTTACATACCCCACGGCCCCCAGGAGTGAGCGGCATGAAGCATTTTCTGCTCGAGGGAGAATATCTCGAGCCGTTCGAGACGTTCGCCGATCTGGTGCCCACGCATCGGGCGTTCCTACAGAAAGGCTACGACGCCGGACACTTTCTGCTGTCCGGCCCGCAGGTCCCGGCGCGCGGCGGCTTCCTGGTCGCGCGTGCGGAGTCGCTGGAGGCGCTGCACGAGATCCTCGCGGAGGAGCCGTTCACGAAGGCCAAGAAGATGCGCTTCAGCCGGATCACGGAGTTCAATCCCGTGCAGCACCAACCGGTCCTGAAGAGCTGGTTTGCCAAGCCGTGACGGGCTGGTCCCGTCGCCCCCAACCCGGCTAGACTGGCGTCGCCCGAAGTCGAGGATCGTGCGATGCACCTGTTCCAGCAACTGGCGGTCAAGGACGAGGCGGCGACCGCGGCCGCCATCCCGGTGATCGATTACGGACCCTATTTCGCCGGCGAGCCGGGCGCGCTCGAGCGCCTGGGCGCCGAGCTGCGTCACGCCTGCGAGAACGTCGGCTTCTTCTACATCAAGGGCCACGGCGTGCCCCAGGCGCTGGTCGATCGCACGTTCGCCGCCGCCAAGCGCTTCCACGCCATCCCGCTGGACCAGAAGCTCGCGCTGTCGCTCAACCAGAACAACATCGGCTACCTG
>DATJNS010000090.1:0-2436 GCA_035507915.1 Candidatus Sulfotelmatobacter sp. | reverse complement strand
TGGTGGGCGCTAGTGGGATTGAACCACTGACCTTTCCGGTGTGAACGGAACGCTCTCCCGCTGAGCTAAGCGCCCTGACCCGCCTCGGCGCCGGATGTAGCCGCGGGGCGCGCGGCCTGTCAAGCAACCCGCCGCGAGACGACCGAATTGAGGCGGGGCGCGGGAGGGGCTGGGCTTGGTCCAGCGACACGAGCAGCCCCTGCTCATGTCATGAAAGACGTGCGACCCCAGCACCATGATGTCCGAACGGCACCGTGACCTCGACGCAACGTCGGTCATGAATGGCGGAGCCTGCATTTGGCCACATATAGCAGGATCGGTGGCCGCACACGGGGCGCCGCGCCCCTGCGCGGTATCAGCCGCTGCGGGTGCCGAGGATGGCCGCGAGCGCGTCGAACCGGTCGATCAGGCGATCGGCGCCGAGCTCGGGGTAGGGCACGCGCGCGTAGCCGTAGGTGACCGCGATGGTGAACAGGCCGGCGGCCTTGCCGGCGGCGATGTCGTGCTCGTTGTCGCCGACCATGGCGGCGGCGCGAGGGCTCCCGCCCAGGCGCTCGAGCGCGTCGAGCACGTGCGCCGGATCGGGCTTGCGGCGCGCCACCGAGTCGCCGCCGCTGACGGCATCGAACAGCGGCGCCAGGCCGAGCTCCGCCAGCACGATGCCGGCGGCCTGTGCCGGCTTGTTGGTGCATACCGCGAGCTTGAGGCCGTCGGCGCGCAAGCGCTGCAAGGTCTCGACCACGCCCTCGTAGGGCCGGGTCAGGACGGTTGCCGCGGCCTCGTAGAGCGCCGTGTAGCGCGCCGTCGCGCGATCGAGCTCGGCCGTGCCCAGCGCCGGGCCGGTGGCCGCGAAGGCGCGCTCGATCAGCTTGCGCACGCCGTCGCCGACGAAGCGCCGGATGGTCGGAAGGTCGAGCGGGGGGCGGCCCGCCTCGGCCAGCACCGTGTTGGCGGCCGCCCGCAGATCCGGCGCGCTGTCGATCAGAGTGCCGTCGAGGTCAAACACGACGAAGCGGATCGTCATCGCGGGGGTTCAACTCAAGCGTTGCGGGCGCGCCGGCCAGTGCCTACGTTCTAGCCCATGCGGACCGGTCTCGCCCCAGGTTTTCTCGGGGTTTTTCTGGGCATTGTGGTTGCCGCCGCCGCGCCCGCGACGGCGCGGGGCACGCCGCTCGACGCGTGCACCGTGGGGCAGCGCGCCTGCGCCACGGCCTGCGATCGCAGCTTCCCGCCGAGCCGCGACGACATGGGGCACACCGGCTGTCTGGCGCGGTGCAGCTGGGATGCCACGGCGTGCGCGGCGCGCGAGGCGCTCGACGACACCAGCGCGACGCTCGACCGCGACGTCAAGCCGTGGCTCGCCGACCAGGCCAGCCGTTGGCAGCACTTCCTAGAGGGCTTCCGTGGGCGTGGCGGGGCGTCGCCGGGCGACGGGCCCCCGCGCTCGACACCGCCGGACGCCAAACCGGACCGCAACCCCGACCGCAATCCTGATCGGGGCACGTCGCTGTGATCGCGGATCGCTGAACCGGCGCCCTCGACCGGCCGCGCGGTCGGCCGCGGCGGCGCCCTTGGAGGAGGTGACGTCATGCAGCTCAAGGACCCAGCCCTGTTCCGCCAGCAGGCCTATGTCGACGGCGCATGGTGCGATGCCGACAGCCGCGCCAAGCTCGAGGTCGACAACCCGGCCGACAAGTCCATCCTCGGCACCGTGCCGCGCATGGGCGCCGACGAGACGCGGCGCGCCATCGAGGCGGCCGAGCGGGCGCTGCCCGCGTGGAGCGCCAAGACCGCCAAGGAGCGCGCCACCATCCTGCGCAAGTGGTTCGACCTCCTGATCGCCAACACCGAGGACCTGGCGCAGCTGATGACCGCCGAGCAGGGCAAGCCGCTCGCCGAGTCGCGCGGCGAGATCGCCTACGCGGCGTCGTTCATCGAGTGGTTCGCCGAGGAAGGCAAGCGCATCTACGGCGACACCATCCCGCAGCCCAAGGCGGGCAATCGCATCATCGTGCTCAAGCAGCCGATCGGCGTGTGCGCCGCCATCACGCCGTGGAACTTCCCGTCGGCCATGATCACGCGCAAGGCCGGACCGGCGCTCGCCGCCGGCTGCACCATGGTGCTGAAGCCGGCCTCGCAGACGCCGTTCTCGGCGCTGGCGCTGGCCGAGCTCGGCGAGCGCGCCGGCATTCCGAAGGGCGTGTTCAGCGTGGTGACCGGCAGCGCGGCCGCCATCGGCGGCGAGATGACGTCGAACCCGATCGTGCGCAAGCTCAGCTTCACGGGCTCGACCGAGATCGGCAAGGTCCTGATGGCGCAGTGCGCCGGCACGATCAAGAAGCTCAGCCTCGAGCTCGGCGGCAACGCGCCCTTCATCGTGTTCGACGACGCCGACCTCGACGCCGCGGTGCAGGGCGCGATCGCGTCGAAATACCG
>DATJNS010000089.1:0-9890 GCA_035507915.1 Candidatus Sulfotelmatobacter sp. | reverse complement strand
AGCTCCTCGGAGACGAACGAGACGTCGCCGCCGCGCCGGAACACCGCGCTGATCATGCGGGTCAGCGCCACCGTCCAGGCGTAGTGGTCCATGTTCTTGGAGTTGATGAACACCTCGAACGGCCGGCGCCTGCCGTCCTGCACGATATCGTTGAGCGTGATGTACATGGCGTGGTCGCTGTCGGGCCAGCGAACCTTGTAGGTGCGGCCGGGCAGCGCCTCGGGCCGCGACAGCGGCTGGGTCATGTAGACGACGCCGCCGGCCTCGTAGGGATCGGCCGGGCGCGCCGGCGGCGCCGGCAAGGCGAGCTCCGGCTCGTCGTCGCGCTCGGGCGCGGCCGTCTCGCGTTTGACCTCGAGCACGGCGCCGGTCACCTCGTTGGGCCGGTAGGTCGTGCAGCCCTTGCAGCCGAGCGCGTAGGCCTTGGCGTAGACGTCCTTGAAGGCGTCGAACGACAGATCGGCCGGGCAGTTGATCGTCTTCGAGATCGCGCTGTCGACATAGCGCTGCGCCGCTGCCTGCATCACGACGTGCTCGTTGGGCGTCAGCGCCTGGGCGTCGACGAAATAGTCGGGCAGCGGGGCGGTCTCGCCATGCAGCCGGTGGAACAGGCGGTAGGCGTAGTCGCTGACCTCCTCGCTGCGGCGGCTGCCGTCGGGCATCAGGACGTTGCGCGTGTACGTGAAGCTGAACACCGGCTCGATGCCCGAGGACACGTTGTCGGCGAGCAGCGAGATCGTGCCGGTCGGCGCGATCGAGGTCAGCAGCGCGTTGCGGATGCCGTGGCGCGCGATGGCTTCCTGCACGTCGGCGTCGAGCTCGCGCACGGTCTCGCCGGCGAGATAGGCGTCGCGGTCGTAGAGCGGGAAGGCGCCCTTCTCGGCGGCGAGCTCGGTCGAGGCGAGATAGGCGGCGCGGCGCAGCGCCGCCAGCCAGCGCTCGGTCAGCGCCAGCGCCTCCGGCGATCCGTAGCGCACGCGGCATTCGATCAGCGCGTCGGCGAGGCCGGTGACGCCGAGCCCGATGCGCCGCTTGGCCTGCGCCTCGTGCTGCTGCGCGTCGAGCGGGAAGCGCGAGACGTCGATCGCGTTGTCCATCATGCGGACCGCGCTGCGCGTCAGCGCCTCGAGGCGTGCGAGGTCGAGCGTTGCCTCGGCGGTGAACGGCGCGTCGACCAGGCGCGCCAGGTTGATCGAGCCGAGCAGGCACGCGCCGTAGGGCGGCAGCGCCTGCTCGCCGCACGGGTTGGTCGCGAAGATCTCCTCGCAATAGTGCAGGTTGTTGCGGCGGTTGATGCGGTCGATGAAGATCACGCCGGGCTCGGCGTAGGCGTAGGTCGCCCGCATGATCTTGTCCCACAGCTCGCGCGCGCGCACGACGCGCCAGGTCGTGCCGCCGAACGCGAGCTCCCAGGCGGCATCCTCCTTGACCGCGGCCATGAAGGCGTCGGTCGCCAGCACCGAGAGGTTGAACATGCGCAGCCGGCCCGGCTCGCGCTTGGCCTCGATGAAGGCCTCGATGTCGGGATGGTCGCAGCGCAGGGTCGCCATCATGGCGCCGCGGCGGTGGCCCGCGCTCATGATGGTGCGGCACATGGCGTCCCACACGTCCATGAAGCTGAGCGGACCCGAGGCGTCGGCGCCGACGCCCTTCACCGGCGCGCCCTTGGGCCTCAGGGTCGAGAAGTCGTAGCCGATGCCGCCGCCCTGCTGCATCGTCAGCGCGGCCTCGCGCAGATGCTCGAAGATCCCCGACATGTCGTCGGGGATGCGGCCCATCACGAAGCAGTTGAACAACGTGACGGTGCGGCCGGCGCCGGCGCCCGCGAGGATGCGGCCGGCGGGCAGGAACTGGAACCCCTCGAGCGCCTGGTAGAACGCCGCGACGTGCGCCGCCGGGTCGCGCTCGGCCGCGGCCAATGCCTCGGCGACGCGCCGCCAGCTGTCCTCGACGGTGCGGTCGACCGGCGTGCCGTCGGCGGCCTTCAGCCGGTACTTCATGTCCCAGATCTGTTGGGCGATCGGGGTCGTGGTGACCACGAATTCTCCTTTTGTTTCAGCAGTTTGGCGCAGATCGTTGGACGATCCGTCTCGATCGGAATCTAGGCCACGGGGGGTGCCCCGTCAACTTGATGTTCGCGATCTGTTTCGTCCACAGGACGCTATCCACACGGTGGCCTTAGGACCGGCGTGGCGCCGGTCCGGGCGGTCCCGCGGTTATCCCCATGATCCCCGCAATTGCGTGCGGGCTTATCCACAGCTTGCCGCGGACGCTTCGAGCGCGGCAGTCGCCGTCTCGATGCGCTGCTCGAGCTCGGCCATGAAGCGGCGACGATCGAGCCCGGGCGGCAGCGCCGGCAGGTACTCGAGCACGATGCGGCCCGGCCGCTTGAGGAAGCGGCGACGCCCCCAGAACAGTCCCGAGTTGAGCGCGACCGGCACGACCGGCACGCCGGTCGCGGCGTAGAGCGCGTAGACCCCCGGCAGATAGGGCCGGCGCGCGCCCGGCGCGGTGCGCGTGCCCTGGGGAAAGATCACGATCGGGCGCCCGGCTGCGACCTCGGGCTTGGCGCGCGCCGCCAGCCGCTTGAGCGCGCTCGGGCCGGCCGCGCGGTCGATGCCGATCATGCGCAGCTTCCAGGTGAACCAGCCGTAGATCGGGATCTTGAACAGCTCGCGCTTCAGCACGTAGGCGGGGTCGTCGAGCAGCGCCAGGAAGATGATGGTGTCCCACGCCGACTGGTGCTTGGCGGCGACGATCGCGGCGCCGGCCGGCAGATGCTCGATGCCGCGGACCACGTGGTCGAGCCCGACGACGTGCGCGAGCAGCCACAGCACGCCGCGCGCCCACAGCCGCACGACCGCCCGGGCGACCCGGCGCGGCAGCGCGAGCAGCGGCAGCGCCGGCACGCCGAGCCCGGCGATCCAGCCGAAGAACAGCAGGTTGAAGACCAGCGAACGCAGTGCCTGCATCGATCAGTCGCCGGCCTGGCCGCGGCCCATGACGAAATCGACCAGCGCGTGGCGCACGCGCGCGACCAGGTACTTGTCGTACTCGAGCACGATCAGGCTGGCGGTGCCCGGCCAGCGCCACCAGTCGTCCTGGTGGAAGCCGGGCGGGAACACCGGATGCTCGATGATGCGCACGTCGGGCACCACGCGCCTCAGCTCGAGCAGGCTGCGCGGCATGTGGTAGCTCGCGGTCACCAGGCGCAGCGATTTGATGTCGTGGCTGCGCACGAACTGCGCGGTCTCGGCGGCGTTGCCGATCGTGTCGTCGGCCTCGCGTCCGACCACGACGCAGCAGGCCAGCTCCTGCGCGTCGACCGCGGAGGCGCCCGCCAGGTGCGCGAGCCCGGACTCGCGGTTGACGCCCGAGACGAACAGCCAATGGGCGCGGTGCTCGGCCAGGAGCTCGAACGCGGCGGCGAGCCGCTGGCTGCCGCCGGTCAGCGCGACGATCGCATCGGTCTCGGTCGTCGGGTCGGCGACGCGACGCGGCAGGCTGTCGGCGAAGCGCACCAGGCCGACGCCGTAGGCCGCCACCAGAATCACAAACGCGATCGCGAGCACGGCGCGCTTCTGGCGGTCGCCGAGCGGGCGCGGGTCGTGGCGGCGTACCCAGGTCGCGTTCACGCCCCGCCCGCCGCGAGCAGCGCCGCGACCGCGGCCGCGAGATCGTCGAACACGGCGAGCGCGCGGCCCGGCGCGAGCCCGGCTTCGACGCCGCTTCCCTTGCCGGTGCGCACCAGGATGAAGTCGACGCCGGCGCGCCGCGCCGCCTCGACGTCGGTCGGCTGGTCGCCGATCATTACGGTGTCGGCGGGCGCGGCGTGGAAGCGCGCCATCGCCTCGCGCAGCATGCCGGCGCCGGGCTTGCGACGCTCGGTCGCGCGTTCCGGGTGGTCGGGCGCGAACAGCAGCGCGTCGAGCGCGGCGCCGCCGGCTGCCAGCCGCGCCGTCAGGCGGGCGTGGATCTCGTCGAGCCGCTCGGGCGCGATGATGCCGCGGCCGACCACCGACTGGTTGCTCACCACCGCGACCTTGACGCCGGCGCGGTTGAGGCGTGCCACCGCGGCGGGCGCGCCCGGATAGACGACCAGCTCGTCGGGCGACTTCACGTAGTCGTCGCGGTCCTCGTTGAGCACGCCGTCGCGGTCGAGCAGCACCAGGCGCGGCATCGGGCGCAGACGCGTCACGGCGCGGCGCCTCAGATCAGCCGCGCCAGCGCGCGCAACACGGTCGCGCGCGCGGTCGCCGCCGCCAGCAGCGCGGTGAGCGGCACGATCAGCACGAGCATCACCCAGTCGAGCGTCTCGAGCTGGAGGCCCGGCAGCATGCCGGGCGCCGCGTCGCGCCCGACATGGGACAGCGCGATCAGGCTGCCGATCGCCAGCAGCGAGCCGATCGCGCCGCCGCGCAGACCGGTCCACAACGTGTGGCGCGCGAAGCTGTTGGCGATGTAGTCGTCGTGCGCGCCGATCAGGTGCAGGACCTCGATGACGTCGCGATGCACGGCGAGCCCGCTGCGCACCGCGAAGATGACCGACAGCGCGGCGACGCCGGCGACCAGCACGACGACGACGGTGGCGACCAGCATGATCGAGCGCGCGATCAGGGCCAGGCCCTCGACCCAGCGGCGATGGTCGTCGAAGCTGGCGCCCGGCACCGCGGCGGCGAGCTGCCGGCCGAGCGTGACCGTGTCGACCTGATAGGTGTCGAAGGCGACGTCGATCAGGCGCGGCATCGGCAGGTCGGCGAGCGCCGCGGCGTTGCCGAGCCAGGGCTTGAGCAGCTCGGCCGCCGCTTGGGGCGAGATCGGATCGGCGCGCCGGATGCCGGGCGTGCGGCGCAAGAGGTCGAGCGCGGCGGCGACGCGCGCGTCGAGGCTGCCGGTGCCGGTGTCGGCGATCTGCACGGTCGCGCTGCCGCTGAGGTCGTGCTGCCAGCGGTTGGCCGCCGCGCCGACCGCCAGCGCGGCGGCGAACGACAGGGTGGCGAGGAACACCATCACGGCGACCACCCAGGGCAGGAAACGGCCGGTGTCGTCGCCGCGCAACGGCAGGTCGTTGCGCGCGATGAGCCGAAGCCACCAGTCGGCGAGCCGCGCCGGGGTCACGCGATCACGGCGGATGCGGTCATGGCGTGGCCGCGCGCGCGGCGGCGCGCTGCGCCAACTCGCCCTTGTCGAGATGCAGGACGGGGTGGCGCATGCGCGCGATCAGCGATTCGTTGTGCGTGGCGACCACCACGGTGGTGCCCATCTTGTTGAGCTCGTCGAACAGATGAAGCAGGCGCAGCGCGATGCGGTCGTCGACGTTGCCGGTCGGCTCGTCGGCGAGCAGCAGCGCCGGCCGGCCGATCACGGCGCGCGCCAGCGCGACGCGCTGCTGCTGGCCGCCCGACAGGGTCGCGGGCTTGGCATCGACGTGGTCGCCCAGCCCGACCCAGGTGAGCAGCTCGCGCACGTGGTCGCGGATCTGGTCGTCGCGCGCGCCCGCGATCTTGAGGGGCAGCGCCACGTTGTCGAGCGCGCTCAGGTGGCCGATCAGCCGGAAGTCCTGGAACACCACGCCGATGCGACGCCGGAGCGCCGGCAGCTCGTCGCGCGGCAGGGTGGCGAGGTCCTTGTCGAACATCGTGATCAGGCCGCGGGTCGGGCGCTGCGCCAGGTAGAGGAGCCGCAGCAGGGTCGACTTGCCGGCGCCGCTTGCCCCGGTCAGGAAATGGAACGAGCCGGGGGCAAGCGCAAACGAGATGTCGCGCAGCACCTCGGGGCCGCTGCCGTAGCGCATCCCCACATTGTCGAAGCGAACCATGGCCGGAGCCGGACCCTATCATGGCGCGCGTCGCTGCGGCGAGGGTGCGATCGTCGCGCACGGGCAGTTATTCCTGTCGGGGTCGAGATCAGGCGCGCCAGTACTAGGCTTTCCTTGCCCGAATTGGCGCCAACACCTATAAAAGCCCGCAACAACGATAAAACGACTACCGGGCTGCATGATCGTCACCTGTCCGTCCTGCTCGAGCCGCTACATCGTCGATCCCAAGGCCCTGGGGCCGACTGGCCGGATGGTGCGGTGCGCGAACTGCAAGCACACCTGGATGCAGGCGCCGTCGCCGGACCTGCCGAAGCCCGCCGACGTCGAGCCGGCGCCCGATGCGATTCGCCCGATCCCGCCGGGCTCCAACCTGCCGGCCTTTCCGCAGCCCCGCGCGCGCTCGGGCCAGGCGATCGGCTGGCTGGTCTTCCTGTTCGTGCTGGTCGGCGGCGCCGGCGGCATGGTCCTCGGGCGCGATCAGGTGGTCGCGGCGTGGCCCCCGGCGGCGCGCCTCTACGACATCGTCGGGCTGCCGGTCGAGACGGTCGGCGCCGGCCTCGAGCTGCGCGACGTCAGCTCGACGCGGCGCGAGGACGGCCCGCCCGCGATCGTCGTCGAGGGCACGGTGGTCAACGTGTCGAACCGGCCGCGCGAGGTGCCGCGGCTCAAGGCCGTGGTGCGCAGCGCCGCCCACCAGGACCTCAAGAACTGGACCTTCACGCCCGGTGTGCTCGTGCTGCTGCCCGGCGAGACCGCCAAGTTCAAGGCCGAGCTCAGCGACCCGCCGCGCGGCGCCACCGACCTCGCGATCACCTTCACGACCGGTTAGCTAGGCGCGCGCGGTCCGCGCGGTCTCGCGGCCCTTGGCCAGCCGGCGCGGCGGCTCGGCGCGCAGCAGGCCCGCCTGCCTGAGGTTGGCGATCGTCTTGAGGCAGGCCGCGGCGGCCTCGGCGCCCTTGATCACGAAATGCTCGAGGAAGAAGCGTCGATGGTCGTCGTGCTCGTGGAAGCGTTGCGGCGTGAGCACCGCCGAGATCATCGGCACGCCGGTGTCGAGCTGGATGCGCATCAGCGCGTCGATCACCGCCGCGGCGACGAAATCGTGGCGATAGATGCCGCCGTCGACCACGAAGCCGGCGGCGACCACGGCGGCGTAGCGGCCGCTCTTGGCCAGGATCTGCGCTTCGAGCGGAATCTCGAACGAGCCCGGCACCTCGAAGATTTCGACACCGCCCGCCGGATGGCCGAGCCGCGCCATCTCGGCGACGAAGGAGTCGCGGCAGCGGTCGACGATGTCCTTGTGCCAGCACGCCTGCACGAACGCCACGCGGTCGATCGGCCGCGCGTCGCCCGCCGTCTCATCGGTCTTGGTGTCGGTGTCGTGTCGGTCCATGTGCCCCTCCTCGGTCGTTCGAGACGGGCTCAGGGCACGACGGACCGCCGGACGTGCGGCGGCCCGAGGCGGGCCGCCGTCATCCGGCGCGTCGCGTTCTCTTCCATCCGGACTGTGACCGTCGGCTTCGGAATCGCACCGAATCTGCTGACCTTCCCGGCAGGCCGGGAAGCGCTCGCGGGCTTGCGCGATCGCTCGCGCTCACCGCCGGTGGGGACTTCCACCCCGCCCTGAGAACGTCGCCACCAGCATGCCCGCGTCGGTGGCGGCGGGCAAACGTCGGCTGCGGTATACCTGCCTTGCGTGCGGCGCGGCCGGCCGGGGCGCGGCTACTCGGCCGCGCGCGAGGCCTTGCGCGAGACCAGGACGAGCGCGTCGCGCAGGATCGACATGGCGCGGTCGACTTCGGCGTCGGTCGTCACCATCGGCGGGATCAGGCGGATCACGTTGAGGTCGCCGCGCGTGCCGCGCAGCTGGAAGATCAGGCCCTTGTCGAGGCAGTAGGCCGTCATCTCGCGCACCGCGTCGTTGGCCGGCGTCTTGGCGACGCGGTCGGTGACGAACTCGATGCCGATCAGCACGCCGCGGCCGCGCACGTCGCCGATCAGCTCGAACTCCTTGGCCATCTCGGTGAACGCGGCCTTGATGCGCTTCTCGATGCGCTGGGCATTGCCGGGCATGTCCTCGTCGACCACGATGTCGAGGCTCTCCTCGCCGGCCGCGCACAGGATCGGGTCGGCGGCGTGCGAGCGCGTGGCGAAATAGCCGTTGGCGACCGCCCGGTCGGCGATCTCGGCGGTCGTGCACACCGCGCTGATCGGCAGGCCGCCGCCGAAGTGCTTCGAGATCGTGATGATGTCGGGCACCAGGCCGGGCTCGTGCTGGAAACCGAACAGCTTGCCGGTCTTGCCGAGGCCGGTCTGCGACTCGTCGAGGATCATCAGCATGTCGCGGCGCTCGAGCTCGCGCTTGAGCGCGGTGAAGTAGCCGACAGGCGGCACGATGATGCCGCCGGCGCTCAGGACCGGTTCGCCGATGAACGCCGCCGGCTTCGAGGTGAAGTTGGCGTCGGCCAGCTCCAGGCTGGTCTTCAGGCACTGGATCTCGCACTTCGGATAGGTGAGCCCGAGCGGGCAGCGGTAGCAGTGCGGCGTCAGGATCGACGAGGTCGCGGGCGCGACGATGGCGTGCTTGCTGCGGCTCCAGGCGAACGACAGCGAGCGCGTGAGATACGACGTCGAGCCGTGCAGGCCGGTATGCAGCCCGATCACGTCGAGCCCGCCGGTCGCCTTGCGCGCCAGGTCGACCGCCGCCTCGATGGCGTCGCTGCCGCTGACCAGGAACAGCGACTTCTGCAGTGGCTTGGGCAGCAGCTTGCCGAGCCGCTCGTGGAGCCTCAGGCGCGGCACGGTCAGCATCGTCTTGGTCGCGTGCATCAGGGTCTTCATCGTCTCGGTGATGACCTTGACGATGCGCGGATGCTGGTGGCCGAGCGCCGCGCCCATCTGGCCCGACTGGAAATCCAGGTACTCCTTGCCGTCGGTGTCGACGACGGTCGAGCCCTTCGAGCTCGCCAGGATCGGCTTGTTCTCGAGGCCGCCCATGTAGCTCTTCTTCTCGACCGGGAACATCCAGCGGTCGATGATCTCGCGTGCCTTGGTGCGGTCCATGGGGGTCTCCTGGAAGGCGATATCAGATATGCAGGAAGATGCGGTTGAAGCGGGTGCGGTCCTCGAGCCGCCGCATCAGCGCCGAGAGGCCGCGATTGACGACAAAATACAGCAGCATGAGGGTGATGTAGACCTCGATCGGCGCGGTCATCAGGCGGGCGCCGATCTCCTTGCCGATCTCGGTCAGGTCGGCGAGCCCGATCAGGAAGGCGAGCGAGGTGTTCTTGATCGCCACGACGTAGCGGCCGGCGAGCGCCGGCAGCATGTTGAAGAAGGCCTGCGGCAGCACGATCCATAGCCGGATCTCGAGCGCGCTCATGCCGAGCGCGCGCGCCGCCTCGACATGGCCCGGCGCGACCGAGCGGATGCCGCCGTCGACGATCTCGGCGATGTAGGCGGCGGTGAACAAGGTCAGCGCGACCAGCACGCTGGCGAACCGCGAGAGCTCGATGCCGAGCAAAGGCGGAAAGAAGAAGACCCAGAAGATCAGGATCAGGGCCGGCACGTTGCGGAAGCTCTGCACGTAGACGCCGGCGGCCAAGCGCAGCGCGCGCGACGCTCCGGCGCGCACGAGGCCGATCAGCGTGCCCAGCAGGGTCGACAGCACGATGGTGCCGAGGCCGAGCAGCAGGGTGACGAGCAGCCCGCCGATCGCGCCGGTGTTGAACAGGTCGCCGACCAGGAGGCGTTCCCAGTTCGGCACGGTCCAGACGCGCGCGAGCTCCATCGGCGTCACTCGCTGGTCGGCAGCGCGGCGAGGCCGCGCGCGGCGGTCACGTGGCGCGACAGCTGCCGCGACACCAGGTGCCCGCCGCCGGCGATCGCCAGGCAGAGCGCCAGGTAGATCACCGTCACGGCGGTCAAGGCCTCGGTGCCGCGGAACGCGAAGATGTCGATCGACTTGTACTGGTAGGTCAGCTCGGCGACGCCGATCGCCATGGCGAGCGAGGTGTTCTTGACGATCGCGACCGCTTCGTTGACCAGCGGCGGCGCGACGATGCGCAGCGCC
>DATJNS010000088.1:0-4093 GCA_035507915.1 Candidatus Sulfotelmatobacter sp. | reverse complement strand
TGCATCGCGTCGGCCGACTGCCCGAGCGCTGCGCCGACCGTGAGCGAGTTGTGCCACAGCGCGTCCTCGAGCGCGCGCACCGCCGCCTTGGTGTAGTCGGCGCCGCGAATGTCGGTGCCCATGCCGATCTCGAGCACCATGCGTTTCAGAGCCATCCACGTCTCCTTTGGGTCGCTCGCGCGCGCCTCGCGCGCTGCCGCTTTGGGTCGCTCGCGCGCGCCTCGCGCGCTGCCGCTCACACCTTCTCGAAGTCGATGCGCTCGGAGACCGGCAGACCGTTGAGATAGCGGCGCAGGCAATCCATGCCGAGCTCGACCGCGCCGAGGCGCACCCAGTCGCGGCCGCCGACGATGCGGGCGCGCCGCGTCACCACCTCGGCCTCGGTCGCGATGCCGACGTTGATCGAGCCGCCGAGGTCGATGCGGTCGGCACCCTGGTCGACCGCGATCAGCACGGCCAGCGCATGCGTCGTATTCGACTGGCGGCGCGCGGCCGCGGCGACCGCGCCGGCCATCTCCGGCGTCAGCTCGCCGTCGGGCGGCGCGCCGGCGATCCCGGCGGCCGCCCAGACCTGCGGACGCGAGCGCGCGACCGCGCCGCGCACGAAGATCTTCTCGGCGCCCGGCCAGTGCGCCAGCCGCGACGCGATCATGCCGCTCGTGAAGGTCTCGATCACCGCGAGGGTTCCGGCACGCGCCTCGAGCGCGCCGAGAATGACCCCCTCGAGCGTCTGGTCGTCCTCGGCGAGAATGAAGTTGCCGAGCCGCTTGCGCACCTCGTGCTGCACCGGCGCGAGCTTGACGAGCGCGTCCTCCATGTCGGCGCCGCGCGCCACCAGCTTGGTCTCGAGCTGCGGATAGTGCGCGCGGAAACCGAGCTTGACCGAGCCGTCGGGCGCCAGCGCCTCGACGCCCTCGAGCAGCGAATCGACGTGGCTCTCGCCGAGCCCGTACGAATGGAAGCGCTTCAGGTGGATCACGGTCGGCGCGCCGGTGCGCTCGAGCAGGCGCGGGATGATCTGCTCGACCAGCATGCGGTGGAGCTCGCGCGGCACGCCGGGCGTGAAGAAGAAGCGCGCCTTGCCGATGTCGACCGCGAAGCCGCACGCGGTGCCGATCGGGTTGTCGAGCATCTCGGCGGTCGCCGGCAGCATCGCCTGCTTGCGATTGTTGGGCGGCATGATGCGGCTGCGGCGGGTGAAAAACTCCTCCATGCGCGCGAGCCAGGTCTCGTGCAGCACCAGCTGGACGCCGGCGGCGCGCGCCGCGATCTCCTGCGACAGATCGTCGACCGTGGGCCCGAGCCCGCCGTTGACGATCACGGCGTCGGCGCGCTGGCCGGCCTGCTTGAACGCCGCGAGCAGCGTCTCGCGGTCGTCGCCCACCGTGGTGCCCCAGCGCACCGACAGGCCGACGTCCTCCAGTTTCTGGCTGATGTAGCTGAAGTTGCTGTTGACGATCTTGCCGGTCAGGACCTCGTCGCCCGTGCAGATGATCTCGATGTTCATCCGACTCAACCCCCGGCTCTACCCGCGCGCCCCGCGATCCATGATAGCCGCTCCGATGGGCAGCGCCGCTGAATTCCGCTAGGCTGACCGGAGGATGGGGAGGTCGCTGCTGCGCGCGGGACTCGTGGGGTGCGCCGTCGCCGGGGCGGTGCTCGCCGGCGGCGATGCCCTCGCCCAGCCGCGCGCCGGCGCCGGCCCGGCGCCGCCGCCCGACGCGATCGCCGGCACGGTGACGGGACCCGACGGACCCGAAGCCGGCGTCTGGGTGATCGCCGAGACCATCGCGTTCCAGACGAAATTCGCCCGCATCGTGGTCACCGACGCGCAAGGCCGCTACCTCGTGCCGGCCCTGCCGCGCGCCAGCTACACGGTGTGGGTGCGCGGCTACGGGCTGGTCGATTCGCCGAAGGTGCACACCGAGATCGGCAAGCGGCTCGACTTCGCGGCGGTCCCCGCGCCCAACCCGGCCGCGGCGGCCGCCTACTATCCGGCGATCTACTGGTACGCCATGCTCAAGATCCCGCCGCCGAGCGCGTTCGGCCCCGGCGGCCTCGCCGGCAGCCAGGAGCGCTGGCTCGACGTCGTCAAGACCGACGGTTGCTACACCTGCCACCAGCTCGGCGATCTCGCGACGCGCACCGTGCCCAAGAGCCTCGGCCACTTCGCATCGTCGGCCGATGCGTGGGAGCGGCGCATCCAATCCGGCCAGGCCGGCACCCAGATGGTCAATGCGATCGGCCGCATCGACACGCACCGCGCGCTCGAGCTGTTCGGCGACTGGACCGACCGCATCGCCGCCGGCGAGCTGCCGTTCGCCCGGCCGCCGCGGCCCGAGGGCGTCGAGCGCAACGTCGTCATCACGCTGTGGGACTGGGCGAACGCGCACGACTATCTGCACGACGAGATCTCGACCGACCGGCGCAACCCGACGGTCAACGCGTACGGACCGATCTACGGCACCACCGAGGAGAGCACCGAATACCTGCCGGTGCTCGATCCGCTGCACAACACCAAGCGCCAGCTCACCATGCCGGTGCGCGATCCCCACACGCCGTCGAGCCGGGACCTGCCGCAGCTCGCCGCCTCGCCCTATTGGGGCGAGGAGGCGATCTGGGACGCGCGCACCAGCGTGCACAACGCGATGTTCGACGAGCGCGGGCGGCTATGGTTCACCACGCGCATCCGCCCGGCGACCAACCCGGCGTTCTGCCGGTCGGACTCGAACCTGGAGTCGGCCAAGCTGTTCCCGCTCGATCGATCGGGCCGGCAGCTCGCGCTGTTCGAACCCAAGAACAACCGCGTCACCCTGATCGACACCTGCTTCACGACCCATCATCTGCAGTTCGGTTACGACGCCAACGACACCTTGTGGACCAGCGCGGGCGGCCCGGGCAGCGGCGCCGTGGGCTGGTTCAACACGCGCCTGTTCGACGAGACCGGCGACGCCGAGAAGGCCCAGGGCTGGACCGCGCTGATCCTCGACACCAACGGCAACGGTCGGCGCGACGACTACGTCGAGCCCGACGCGCCGGTCGATCCGACCAAGGACAAGCGGGTCGCCGCGGCGTTCTACGGCGTCGCGCCGAGCCCGGTCGACGGCTCGGTGTGGGGCTCCTCGATCGGCTTCCCGGGCGCGGTGGTGCGGCTGACCCCGGGCGACGATCCTCCGGCGACCGCGCTCGCCGAGCTCTACGAGCCGCCGCTCGACGATCCCAAGGCGCCGATCCACGGCTACTCGCCGCGCGGCATGGACATCGACGGCAAGGGCGTGGTGTGGACCTCGCTCGCCAGCGGCCAGCTCGCGAGCTTCGACCGGCGCAAGTGCGAGGGCCCGCTCAACGGCCCGCGCGCCACCGGCAAGCAATGCCCGGAAGGCTGGACGCTGTACCCGTTCCCGGGCCCGCAGTTCCGCGACGTCCACGAGCCGGGCAGCGCCGAGGCGAGCTACTACACCTGGGTCGACCAGCACGACACGTTCGGGCTCGGCCGCGACGTGCCGATCGCGACCGGCAACGCCAACGACGCGCTGCTCGCGCTGGTCGGCGGCAAGTGGGTGATCCTGCGCGTGCCCTATCCGATGGGCTTCTACGCCAAGGGGCTCGACGGCCGCATCGACGACCCGAACGCCGGCTGGAAGGGGCGCGGCCTGTGGTCGACCTACGCGACGCGCACGCCGTTCCACATGGAAGGCGGCAAGGGCACGACCAGCAAGGTCGTGCATTTCCAGCTGCGCCCCAATCCGCTCGCGGATTGAGGCGGCGATCTCACGCTTGCGGCTTGCCGCCGGGCCACACGGGGCTCTGCGCGAGGTCGGGCCAGCCGATCGGCGCGCCGGCGCGGTGCGCGGCCTCGGCCGACGGCAGGGCGGCGTCCCAGTGCGCGGCGACGAAGCGCATGCCGGTGATCTCGGCGCCGGCGTCGCCGATCAGGTACAGCATCGGCGCGGCCATGCGCTGCGGCCGGATCAGCACCGTGCGGTCGGGGAAGCTCGACGACGGCACCATCGGCGTGTCGGCGGGACCGCCCGGCACCACGACGTTGACCGTGATGCCGGTGCCGTCGAGCTCCTTGGCGAGCCCGGCCGAC